>DATAVW010000231.1:0-33684 GCA_036267515.1 Rhizomicrobium sp. | reverse complement strand
CAAACCCGTTCAGGATCGCGGCGTGCTGATGGTGGCGAACCACACATCATATTTCGATATCATCGTGCTTTCAGGCGCGGCGCGGGTCTCCTTTGTGGCGAAAAAGGAGGTCGGCAGCTGGCCGCTTTTCGGCACGCTGGCCCGGCTGCAAGAGACTCTTTTCATTGCACGGGATCGCCGCAGTCAGACCGCCACTGCTCGCGATGAAATGCGCAAGCGGCTTCAGGATGGCGAGGCACTGGTGCTGTTCCCGGAAGGCACCTCGAACGATGGCAACCAGGTGCTGCCGTTCCGCAGCGCATTAATGGGCGCGGCGGAATCGGAGGTCGGGACAGATGCCCAGGGTCGCGCGCAGCACGTGCCCGTGCAGCCCGTTTCAGTGACTTACGTGGGGCTTCATGGCATTCCGATGGGACGCGAAAATCGTCCGCTGTTCGCTTGGTACGGCGACATGGAATTGGTCCCGCACCTCTGGGACGCGGTGAAAGCCGGACCGTTCGACGTGGTGGTAGAGTTTCATCCGCCTATGACAGTCGATAGCGAAGGCGACCGCAAGGCGCTCTCTGCGGCCGCCGAGAGAATGGTCCGTGAAGGCCAAGCCCGGGCACTTGCGGGCGCTTACTGGGAGGCGCCCAAGGCAAGCGCTCTGGAGCGCCTGCGCCGCCGCCGCGCCCAGGCGGCACTGGCGAAAGCCGCCGCTTAAGGGCTGCCTTGCCAGCAAGCGGCTCAATCGCGCATAACGCCGGCCCGAACGGCCGCCCATGAAAAAGCTCTTTATCAAGACTTACGGCTGCCAGATGAACGTCTACGATTCCGCGCGCATCGCGGATTTGCTGACGCCGCTTGGCTATACCGCCGCAGACGCTCCCCACGACGCGGATCTCGTCCTGCTGAACACCTGCCATATTCGCGAGAAGGCTGCCGAGAAGGTCTATTCGGAGCTCGGCCGCTTGCGCCGCCTGAAGGAGGAGAAGGCCGGACAAGGCGAACGCATGTTGATTGCGGTGGCTGGCTGCGTGGCACAGGCGGAAGGAGAGGAGATCATCCGCCGGCAGAACGCAGTCGATATCGTAGTTGGCCCGCAGTCGCTGCATCGTATCCCAGAGATGATTGCACGCGTAGAACGGCAGGAGGGCAGGGTGCTCGAAACGGATTTCGTGCCGGACGAGAAGTTCGATTCGTTGCCGGCGGTCCGCGCCGAAGGACCGGCAGCCTTCCTGACCGTCCAGGAAGGTTGCGACAAGTTCTGCACGTTTTGCGTGGTGCCTTACACGCGGGGTGCGGAGTTCTCACGGCCTGTCGCCCAAATCGAAACGGAAGCGCGGCGTCTTGTGGAACATGGCGTGCGTGAAATCACACTTCTCGGCCAGAACGTAAATGCGTATCGTGGTGCAGGTTCCCATAAAAGCGTATGGAGTCTTGCGCGCCTGCTGCGCACACTTGCGCAAATTGAGGGACTGGAGCGGCTGCGTTACACCACCAGTCATCCGTGCGATATGAGCGATGACCTCATTGAGGCGCATCGCGATCTGGAGAAGCTGATGCCATTTTTGCATCTGCCGGTGCAGTCTGGCTCCGATCGCGTGCTCGAAGCCATGAACCGGCGCAACACCCGCGATCTCTATCTGCGGCTGGTTGAGAAAATTCGCGTAGCGCGGAGCGATATTGCGCTGTCGTCGGATTTCATCGTCGGCTTTCCGGGTGAGACGGATGAGAATTTCGAGCAGACCATGGCGCTGGTGCGCGACGTGAAGTACGCGCAGGCGTTTTCCTTCAAATATAGCGCCCGTCCGGGTACGCCCGCTGCTGCGGCACGCAAGCAGGTTCCGGAGAGCGTCAAATCTGAGCGCCTTCAGGCGCTGCAATTGTTGCTTGGAGAACAGCAGGCGGAGTTCGCGCAGTCGTGCGAGGGGCGCTCAATGCAGGTGTTGTTCGAAAAGCGCGGCCGCAAGCCAGGTCAGGCTGTAGGGCGCTCGCCCTACCTTCAGCCCGTGCATGTGGACGATGCGGAACATTTGATCGGCAGTATTCACGATGTAACGATCGCGCACGCCTTGCCGAACAGCCTGAGCGGAACGCTTTTGAGGACTACGCGGCCACAAGCGGCAGCCGCGAATTGAGCACAATGCAATCAAAGCGGAAGCCGACCCGCGAACAGGTGACGCTCGAATTCCCCGACAATTCGTTTTTCGCTGCGTTGAGCGGCGCGCATCAGAAGAACTTTGTGCGGCTGGAGCAGAAGCTTGGGGTACGCGTAGCCACGCGGGGCAATCTTGTGGCGGTGGAAGGTTCGGCAGAAGCACGGGAACGGGCCGCATCGGTCCTACGCGCGCTCTATGCGCGCCTCGAAGCCGGTGAAGAGATTGGCCCCGCCGAAGTGGATGCGGAGATTCGCTTCGCCAGCCACGAGCAATCGCGAGCCGATGGGGATTTCGGTGTCCCGTCCGTGAAAACCGGCGCGGGGCGCACGGTGCGCGCGCGATCACCTGCGCAGAGCGCCTATCTCGATCTCATGCGCACGCATCCGCTGGTGTTCGGCATAGGGCCAGCCGGCACGGGCAAAACCTATCTTGCGGCCGCGTTCGGGGCGCACCTTCTGTACGAGCGGCGCATCGAGCGTCTTGTCCTTTCGCGTCCGGCGCTGGAAGCGGGCGAGCGGCTCGGCTTTTTGCCGGGCGATTTGCGCGAAAAAATCGATCCCTACTTACGGCCACTCTATGACGCGTTGTTCGAAACCATGGGCGAGCAATGCACGCGACTGATGGAAACGGGAATCATTGAGGTGGCGCCGCTTGCCTTCATGCGGGGCCGCACGCTGGCACGGGCATTCGTGATTCTCGATGAAGCCCAAAACTGCACCTCGGCGCAGATGAAGATGTTTTTAACCCGCCTTGGCGAAGACAGCCGCATGGTGGTCACCGGCGATCCGTCACAAAGCGATCTTCCCGGCGGCCGCGCCGAAGGATTGAACGAAGCACTATCCGTTCTGGAAGGCGTCGAAGGCGTCGCCACGGTACGCTTCAGCGAAAAGGATGTCGTGCGCCATCCGTTGGTCACCCGCATCGTACGCGCCTACGCTGGAAGTGACACCACGGCTCTGCCGCAACGATACCGTAAGAAAGACGGCGGGGAGTGACCCGCGTAGGCACCCAGAAGCAGACTGTGCCGTCCATCGATATCATTGTGGAAGACAGAGGCTGGCTAGCCGTCGCAAAGGATCTGCGTGGTCAGGTCAGGCGAGCCGCTAAAGTCGCTCTGCTTCGCGAGGGCACTTTGCGTCCGGAACTCACAATCTTGCTCACATCGGACGAACGCTTGCGGACACTCAACCGGCAATATCTTGGGAAAGACAAGCCGACCAACGTGCTGTCCTTTCCCGCCGTAGCCAAGGCCGGTTATCTCGGAGACATGGCAATCGCCCACGGCACTGCGGCCCGCGAGGCAGATGCGTCCGGGAAACCGGTCCTGCATCACGTGCTCCATCTGGTGGTGCATGGCGTGCTCCATCTTTTGGGCTATGATCACGAAGCGCCGAAAAAAGCAGAGGCCATGGAGTCGCTGGAAACAGAAATTCTTGCGGAGATGGGTATCCCTGATCCTTACCGGCGGCGCGGCCGCGCCGCCTGACGGACATGCCGCACACCGACGATCCAGATTCCGGAGCGCGCCAGAATGGTCGCACTTTCTCCTCGTTTCTGAAGCATTTCAGTCAAGCCTTGCGCGGGCGACAACGGGATTCCATCCGCGAAAGGATCGAGCAGGTTATCGAGGAAAGCGAGCGGCAGAATCCGGAACTCGCCCGGCGCGAGCGCGTGATGCTCGCGAATTTGCTGAAGTTCGGCGAGCTCCGCGTGGACGATGTGAAGGTGCCGCGGGCAGACATTATCGCCGTCGATGAATCGATTTCGATTTGCGAGCTGATTACCAAGTTTCGCGAAGCCCAGCATTCCCGCCTGCCGATCTACCGCGATTCGCTGGACGATCCGGTTGGACTTGTACACATCAAGGATGTTGTCGGACTTGGCGAACTCGGACCGGACGGGATCATGCGCTGGCCGGATGTGCCGATTTCACGTTTGAAACGCGACATTCTTGTGGCCCCCCCTTCTATGCCGGCCAGCGATCTGCTGGTGAAGATGCAAACCACGCAGATCCATCTTGCACTGGTAATTGATGAATATGGCGGGACCGACGGGCTTGTTTCCATCGAGGATCTGGTCGAGGAAATCGTGGGCGACATCGGCGACGAACACGATGTTGATGAGGCGCCGCATCTCACCCGGTTGCCCGATGGCGCCTATGAAGCGGATGCGCGGCTCGACCTGGAGGATTTTACTGAGCAAACCGGCATTCAGCTCCTGCCGTCCGAATCAGAAGAAGATGTCGATACATTGGGGGGGCTGGTCGCGACGTTGATTGGGCGCGTGCCGCAGCGGGGGGAAATCGTCACCCACAACGGGTTCGAATTCGAAGTGCTTGAATCGGATCCCCGCCGCATCAAGCGGCTGCGTCTGCGCCCGCCGTCAGCAACGCCGCCCGCTTCTGCGTAATGGTGGGGCAACTTCCGATCTATGAGGCCTGCGACAGGGCTGCAGATTTCTTGCGGCGCCTGGGTGGTTGGGGGCGGATGGGCGTTGCAGGCATCGCGGGCGCGCTGTCGGCGCTGGCCTTCGCCCCTTTCGGTATCTTTCCATTGCTGCTGTTGTCGCTCGCAATTCTGGTGCTGCTCCTGGATGGCGCCCAGGCCGCTGCACACCCTGTCTGGGCAAGCGCTCTCACGGGCTGGGCGTACGGGTTCGGCCAGTTCGCAGCAGGACTATATTGGGTTGCTTACGCTTTCCTGGTCGATCCGCTACAGCATGCTTGGCAGATCCCGTTCGTGGCGCTGCTGTTTCCCGGGGGGCTTGCGCTGTTCATCGCAGTCGCCTGCGCTGTCTCATCCCTGTTTTGGCGCGCCGGGTGGCCGCGGGTTTTCGCGTTCACGGCAGCGTACATGTTTGCTGAATGGCTGCGCGGGAACATTCTCACCGGTTTCCCCTGGAATTTGCCTGGTTATGGCTGGGGCGCCTTGCTTGCCGTCCTCCAGAGCGCAGCGCTTTTTGGGGTGTACGGACTATCACTCCTCACGATCCTTTTGGGGGCATCTTTTGCACTGTTCTGCGGACCGAAACGCGCGCCCACCGTTCCTGTTGTTCTGTCGATTGTATTCCTGGGCTTGTGGTCTGGCGGAATGGCGCGGCTGTCGTTCTCGCCCGCGCAATATGTACCGGGCGTCCGCGTGCGCATCGTACAGCCCGACGTCGCGGAAGCTGACAAATACCGGCCCGATTTGCGTGCGCGGCACTGGCAGGAGTTGATTGATCTGAGCCGCGTTCAGCATGGCGCACCACCCACACATATCATCTGGCCTGAGGCCGCGCCGCCTTTCCTGCTCGCGCGCGCGCCGCGGGCACTCTCCGATGTGGCGGCTCTGACCGCTAAAGGCGCGGTGCTGCTGACCGGCGCTGCGCGGGCCGAACCAGGTTCAGGCGAAAAGCCGGTTTTTCATAATAGCCTCTACATCTTTGGTCGTGGTGCGCAGCTGCTTGCCACGTACGACAAGTTCCATCTCGTGCCGTTCGGGGAATACGTGCCATTTCCGCAAACACTGCACGCGTTCGGAATCGACAAGCTGGTGAACCAGCTGGGGAGCTTTGCAGGTGGCGATGGGCCGCACACCTACGCCATCCCCGGTGCGCCGCCCGTTGGACCGTTGATCTGTTATGAAGTTCTATTCCCCGGCGAAGTGGCCGCCAATCCCCGGCCGGGCTGGTTCGCCAATGTCACGGATGATTCCTGGTTTGGTCCCGCGTCTTCCACCGGGCCCTATCAGCACTTCCTGACGGCGCGGGTACGCGCCATCGAAGAGGGCGTCCCCATCGTTCGCGCCGCGAATACCGGAATTTCGGCAGTCATCGATCCGCTTGGGCGCGTTATCGTCGAACTCGGCATTAATAGAGCAGGCGTGCTGGATACTCCGCTGCCCAAAGCCGTTTCACCCACGCCATTTGGCCAAACACATGAGATGCTTTTCTGGGCGATGCTTTTTGGCTGTATGGTGGTTTCCCTCACGGCGATGTTCCGGCGCTCCTAAAATGTTCTCATTTCGCAACTTAGAAAAATGACGCTACAGTCACTACGCAGCGCTGGTGTGACCTCCGTGCCAAAAAAACAGGCCACGTCGATCGACGCACATGTAGGACATCAGATTCGCGGACGGCGAGAGCTGATGGGCATGAGCCAAGGAAAGCTGGGAGAGTTGCTGGGGCTCACCTTCCAGCAGGTGCAGAAATACGAAAAGGGCGTCAATCGAATTGGCGCTGGGCGGTTGTTCGAACTCGCGCGAATTCTGGGAGTCGGCGTTCTGTATTTTTATGACGGCATGGTGGACGACACGTCGGGCCGTCCGCTCGGCTTTGCGGAAGACGACGTACCGGCGCCAACCCCGCCGGGAAATCGCCCCCGCGAGCTTGCGCAGCTGAATGCAGCCTTCGAACGAATCTCCGATGCGACGGTGCGCAAGCGCATTCTGGAGTTGGTCGAAGGGCTTGCGAACGATCAAAAAAATCGATCTCAGCCGAAGCGGAAACGCTAGCTCCGGCCCCAGCCCCGCGGCTTCTCCTTGCCGCGCGCCTTTGCCCCGATCTCCTTTAACTTCACGGTCTGACGGAGCGACAGCGACGCTCCGGCTCCGCCCTTCTCCGGATCGCGGAAAGCACGGCCATATTGCTCGACCCGGCTTTCCACCGAACCGAGAAACTCGCCCTCCCATTCCGAGAGGGATGCGCCCGTTCGCTCCGCCGCCCGCTTGGCACGTTTCAGCGCATTCAGCGCCGCTCGCTTGGCGCGCGCTTGTGAGTCGATCCGTTTCGGCTTCAGCCCCATGCACTGACTATAGCACGGCGGCCCAAAGCCTTCAGGGCGTTAGCCGTACGCAAGAATCGGCATGAGTCTTGGCGGAGATCAATGCAAATTCGCTGCCGAATCGATTTCCCCGGCGCAAATCGCCTTCTGCAAACAGAGCGCTGCGAGCCTGAAGCAAATGAGTTCTTCAGCCGCGCAGGTTCGGAGTAGAATTCCATCAAGCTGAATCGGGAGCCAACTCAAGCTTCCAGTTCGGAATCCCAGTACAGGTAGTCCGCCCAGCTCTCGTGCAGATAGTTGGGTGGAAAGCGGCGGCCGTTGCCGCGCAACTCTTGCACCGTAGGTTTGTGCGGTGGATTGCGCGGATACATCGCAATGTGGTGCGAGAGGCGCGCGCCCTTGAGCAGATTGCACGGCGCGCAGGCCGTCACCACGTTGTCCCACGTCGTCTTGCCGCCCATGCTGCGCGGGATCAGGTGATCGAAGGTAAGATCGCTGGGTGACCCGCAATACTGGCACTCGAAGCGATCGCGCAGGAATACATTGAAACGGGTGAAGGCGGGATTGCGCGCGGGCTTTATGTAGGTTTTCAGCGAAACCACGCTCGGCAGCTTCATCTCGAAGCTGGGCGAGCGGACCACTCGCTCATATTGAGCCAGGATATTCACGCGATCGAGGAACACAGCCTTGATCGCATCCTGCCAGCCCCAGAGTGACAGAGGGAAATAGCTGAGCGGACGGTAATCCGCATTCAGCACCAGTGCCGGGCAATTCTCGGGCGATCGCGCAGCGGCTAGCACGAAGTATCTCCTGTGAAGGCCAAACCTCCGTTCCCTATGGCGGCGCACTCTAGGGGCTGTATCGGCACATGCCAAGATGTGCTCCACAGCGGCCAAAGTACGCGATTCGTTATGACGAAACGACGACAGTCAGCCTACGGAGCAACAAATTTCGGAAGCTGACCGCCGCAGCAGTCCACGAAACGCCATCGACAGGAAGGTGCCTCCCAGGGCAAGTCCCTGTTCGTCGATGGAATGGCCCACATGTGGCGAAATGTGCCACTGCACCGTCGCTCCCGAACTTCCCAGCGCCACGGCCGAGGAAAACAGGAACTGCACCGGAATCATCTGATCGGCATCCCCGTGCAACAGCAGGATTGGCGGGGCTTCGCGGCCATACGTTGCGAGTCCATCCGCACTGGTCAGCATTCCGGAATAGCCGACTATCGCGGCGGGCTTCACCTTGCGGCGCAGGCCCACATGCAGCGACATCATTGTGCCCTGGCTGAAACCCACCAGTGCGAGTCGATCCGGCGGAAGCTCGAGGCGGTCCAGCTCCGCATCGAGAAAGCTCTCGAGTCCGGCCGCCGCGGATTCCACGCCGCTGTTCATCGTATGGGGATCCAGGCGCGAGATCGGAAACCACTGGTGACCTTTGGGCGCACCGGCACAGCGCTCAGGCGCATTTGGCGCGGCGAACGCAACCGTCGGCATGAGCCGCTGCCAGATGGGTGCAAGCCCGATGAGGTCGTTGCCGTCGGCGCCATAGCCATGACACAGAACCACGAGGTGCGTGGCCTGTCCGCGCACCGGCAGGCGCGGGCCGTTCAACATGCTGCTCCTTCCGAACGCCATGGCTCTCCATTTCGGATAATGTATCCGGCATGATTGTCACGCGCTTTGCGCCAAGTCCAACCGGTTACCTGCATCTCGGCCACGCCTTTGCGGCGATTACGGCGCACGATACTGCGAGGCGTCACGGCGGGCGCTTTCTCCTCCGCATCGAAGACATCGATGGAACCCGCTGCCGCCCGGAGTTCGAGCGGGCTATTTGTGAAGATCTGGCGTGGCTGGAATTGCGGTGGGAGCAGCCGCTGCTGCGTCAATCGGAACGCTTTAATGAATATCGCGCAGCGCTCACCCAGCTTCAACCGCAAGGCCTGCTATATCCCTGCTTTTGTACGCGCGCGGACATCGCAGCAGAAATTGCGCGCTCCACCGAAGCGCCCCACGGCCCGGAAGGGGCGCTTTATCCGGGCACCTGCCGAAACTTAAGCGGCAGTGATCCCAAGGATCGCACCGAATCCGGAACGCCATATGCGTTGCGACTGAATGTACAAAGGGCAGCAGAGCTTACTGGCGCATTGCAGTTCGAGGAGCATGGCAGCGGACCAAACGGAGAGCACGGAACCATTGCGGTCAATCCGCTACTGTTCGGCGACATCGTGCTGGCGCGAAAAGACGTGCCCGCATCCTACCACCTAGCCGCCGTGATCGACGATGCATTCCAGGGCGTGACCTTGGCCACACGCGGCGACGATCTTTTCACCGCCACCTATGTGCAGCGCCTTCTGCAGAAATTGTTGGGCTTGCCTACGCCGGCCTATGCCCATCACCGTCTCATTCTGGACGAGCACGGGCGCAAGTTCTCAAAGCGCGACCGGGCCGTCACTTTGCGGGATCTCCGCGCAAACGGTGTCACTCCGGGAGCGGTTCACAGGCAAATCGGGGTATGAAACCCTAAGCGAACCCTCCATTCACCATCGCACTCTGCGGCGTCCGAGTAGGGACTTCAAACGCACCCGCAATGGCACCACGGCGGCTTCCGGCTGCGGTGCGAAAAGTTCGGCCCCGCTTCGCATAAGCCGGATTGTGGCATCGACGACCTCGGCGGGCCGCGCGCCTCCTGGTCCCGTGCCGCCAAGCCCCTCCATTGTGCTCCAGGCGAACGAGCCGAAATGCACGACACGACCGGAGCCCGGCGCGCGCTGAAATGCGAACCATGCCCCAATGCGCTGCAATGGCGTGTCGCGGCCAAAACTATGGGCAAGAAGGGTCCACCGATGGAACGGAAGCGCGCGTTCGTCCAGCATGGGCAAGTCGCCTTTGTACCAACGCACAGGCAGGCCGTCATAGTAGACGGTGCTACGCATCGCGATTGTCTGTCCCGAAACAAGGCCGCACGCCTTGGCAAGAGGCGAACGGGAGTCATAGACGCGATATACGCCCCATTCGGGATGATGTTCCGCTTCCGGCTTGTGGCTGCCGCCATTTCCTGGATCAGGACCGATAGAGGGCGTCAGCGGATATTTGCGCGCGGGGTCGTACCAGTAAGGCACGGCGGGTGAGTTCGGGTCCTCGGGCGAGCCCCACCACCACCAGGCCAGACGATCTTCCTCATGTCGGATCTCATGGAGCATGGTTTCCGACGAGAGCAGCATCATATCGCCGCCGTTATCGACATAAGCATCGACAGCCCTGCGGCTTTCGCGAGTCCAATATTCAGAGCGGCCGGGGATCAATAGGAGTTTGGTGCCGGCGAGAACATGCGGCCGCGCGAGTTCGTGGTCCGGAATAAACCGGATCTCTTCGCCGGCGAGCGCCCCTTTTGGAAGCCAATCAAGAAAACCGGCCAGCACATCGATTGCGAATCGCCGTGCCAGTGGTCGCCGCAATGAATAGTGGTGCAGCGCAATCTTGTGCCCTGTCTCACGCTGGCGCTGGCGGTCGGTGTACGCACTGCGCCCACCCCAATCGTTGAAGGCCTGCATCGTTGAAAGTGGGATGACAACCGCGCAGGACGCTTGGGGCCGTGATACAATGAAGGCCCATTGGTTATCGATGAAGTAGATACCGCCGGGCGTTTCGACCGGAACCTCAAACGTTGCGGTCGGCTCAGCGCGGATGCCGTTCTCGAGCGGGTCTGCAGGCGTGGGAATCAGGCGACCCTGGATGGAGACACACCCGACGACTTCGCCCCGCACGTTTGTGACGCGCAGCCGGCGTCTTCCCGCAAATGCGGCCGTGACGACGCGGGGGCTTCCGGCATCCGCACAGTACGGGGCGAGCATAATCCACTCGCGCTTCCGCAGCACGTCGAAGGAACCCTTCGCCGTCCCAAGCTCCAGCAGCGCACGATGCAAGCGGTTTTTCCCCAGCGCAAAATCTGATACCGCGTTTGCCACATTCGGGCTTTCACCGGAACCAGGGCGCACATGCGGGCACTGCAAAAGAGTTCAAGGCTGTTCAGCCGAATTTCTGCTGCGGCCAAGCGAGCCTTGCAGAGCAAAATGCTTCCGGATCCGGCCCGCGTACTGGCCCTTCCTCCCAATATTGCCGCCTGCAACGTCTGTGGCTTCATTGCCAAAGAGGGGAATCCGCGGCTGTGTCCCCGTTGCGGTAAAAATCAGCGGCAAAGGTCGTTCAAGCAGCTCTTTCTGGAACGACTGCAGGCGGAGATTTTCGGACAAGGCGCTCTGGAAGACGGTCTGTTGCTCAGTCCCGGCGAAGTCGAGCGCGCGGTATTATCTTCGCAGCTGCGCCGGCCAGTCATCTCGTCTCTCTATCAGACCTATCACGGCACCGGCCCGTTCGTTCGCTCGGACGTGCGCGATTTGGTACCGTTCCGGAACGAGAGCTTTGACTACGTTCAGGCCTGCAATGTTCTGGATTATGTCCCGGAGCTAGGACAGGCACTTCGCGCCGTCCATCGCGTCGTGCGCTCCAGCGGCGCTTTCGTTTTTCTTCTTCCGGAGCACAATTTGCTTCCTGCCAATGAACCGATTTCGGTTTCCGTCCATTCTTCCGTCACCGGCAACTATTGGCCGGACCGGACTGCGGTGCCCTTGGTGCGACTCGGCCGGCGGACACTCAGCGACCTTTTGCAACAGACAGGATTCCAACCCGTGGAAGTTCAGCTCGTTGAGCCTCTCTCCCGTCTTAGATGCACATGGTGGCTGTGCCGCCGTGGATGAGCCTCTTTGCAGCGTCTGGCATTACCGCGCCAGCCCGCGACAATTTTGTGATATGCTAGGCTGAAGCCCGTGGTCGATCCATTGTGATGCTGCGGTCACTCAAATCCGTTCGGACAATTTGATGGCAACACGGCAGCCGGACTTGATTGCCTCGCTCAACAGACGATAGCCCGGCGCCTGTTCCGCACCATGCGCCAGCGCTTCGTCGCGGTGGGCAATTTCGTCGGCACGAAAGTCCTTCACCGTTTTCTTGAGTTCGGCATCGCCGTGCAGGCGATCCAGTTGGGACGCGTAATGATCGTCGATCACTTCCTCGACGGCGGCGGTGCACGCCATGGCTGCTTTCTCGCCCATGAGTGCGGTTGCCGCACCGAGTGCAAATCCAGCGAGTCGCCACAATGGCTCCAGCGCTGTTGGGCGAACCTTCCGCTCATTCACAAGGCGGTCGAACGTCTTCAGATGCCGATCTTCCTGCTGCGCCATCCGGCGGATGGCATCCGCAGTTTTCGAAGCGCGGTTTAGCGCATCGAACACCGTGAGCTGGCCTTCGTAAATGCGCACGGCGCCGTATTCGCCGGCATGATCGACGCGGATCATCGCTTCGATGTCCTTCTGTGCCGGAACGCCTGGTAGCGGCGGCCGTCGCCCGCGCTCGCTCACGCTGCCCTCCTGCTGCGGTAAATCAGTACGAAGCCGGTCGCGGCTGCGCCGAGCGAAATGATGGAGTTGTATCCGGCCAACGAAAGGCCAAAGAGGCGCCACGCCGCATGGTCGCACATCACCACCGGCGCATTCAGGTCCAGCGTGCCTGAAATCTTGAAGGCGGAGCCGGTGCAGCGGCTGGGCCCCGGCCACCAATGCCACTCCACGCCGGCATGATAGACAGCGAACAGGCCCGAGATTGCGACCAGCAAAGCCGTCAAGAAAGCGAGTGGGAGGGCCAATTGGCGCCGCCGCGCGGTCCGGGACACTGCCCAGCCACCGACGATGCCCAAAACAGCCGCGGCGAGGTGCGGCCAGCGTTGCCACACGCACATCTCACAGGGGGGAAGCCGACCAAAGTACTGAAATCCCAACGCTCCCAGCAGGAGCAGTGCCGAGAGCATGCCAAGCGCGATGGCCACCGCCTCCGGGTGATCTCGTCTCATCGGGCGAACACCATTGCGTCCTCCGCAAATGCCTTGAATTCCAAGGCATTGCCGGAGGGGTCGCGAACGAAGAGTGTAGCCTGCTCTCCGGGCTGGCCCTCGAACCGCACACCGGGCTGGATGAGGAACTCTATTCCGACCGCCTCAAGTCTGGCCGCCAAATGCCGCCATTCCGGCATTTCCAGGATGACGCCAAAATGCCGCACCGGGACATCTTCACCGTCAACACGATTATGGGCTTCCGCACCCGCTTCCGAGGGGCTTAAATGGGCAACGATCTGATGGCCGAAGAAGTCGAAATCGACCCACTCGTCCGAGGATCGGCCCTCCCGGCAGCCTAGCAATTGCCCGTAAAACGCGCGCGCCTCGGCGAGATCGCGAACGGGAAAGGCAAGGTGAAATCGGGGTCCGGAGGGCATGGCAGCGTTGTCATGTTTGCGTGCGAGAGAAGCAGGGTCTGCGGGTAAAGAAAAGTCATGATGAAGGGGCCTTCAGCAAAACATTCCTCGCGTTCGCAGCTGGCGGAGCGCGCACTGCTGCGCATCGATGGCAAGCCGGTCGCGGTGGCGGTGAAGCTCAATCCCCGTGCACGACGGCTGATCGTCAAGGTGCACCCTTCCACCGGCGAGGTCAGTGTGGTGGCGCCCTCCAAGCGTTCCATCGACAACGCGATCGATTTCGCCCGTGGTGAAACGGACTGGATTGCCGAGCGCCTGAAGCAGGTGCCGCCCGCGGTGCCGCTGGGACTCGGTGCCCGCATTCTCTACCGTGGCGAGGAGCATGTGATCCGGCGTGGCGAGGGCCGCCGCACACCGGCATGGATCGATCATGAAGATGGCAATCGTATCATTCGGGTGACGGGAGAGACAGATCATGCGGCGCGCCGCGTGGTAGATTTCCTGAAGCGCGAGGCAAAGAAGGTGCTGGAAACCCGCGCCTTCTATTATGCCGAGCAGCTTGGTACTCCGCCAAAGCACATCACAGTCCGCGACACTGCCAGTCGCTGGGGTTCATGTTCGACCAAGCGGTCGCTATCGTTTTCGTGGCGGCTGATTCTCGCTCCGCCTTTCGTGCTGGATTACGTGGTCGCACACGAAGTGGCGCATATGCGCGAAATGAATCACGGTCCGCGCTTCTGGCGGCTGGTGGAGGATCTGATCGGCAACACGGAGAGGCCGCAGGTGTGGCTACGTGAAAAAGGCTCGCTGCTGCATCGCTACATGCCACGGCCCCTTCCGGGCAGCGTGTAGAGCGCGGCGCCCCGAACTCGCTAGGGCTCACGCTCACCGAACAGAGCGGAGCCAATGCGGACGTGAGTGGCCCCGAATTTGATCGCAGTTTCGAAGTCGCCGCTCATCCCCGCGCTGAGAAGGGGCAGTGTGTTTTCGCGCGCCAATTTTTGCAGCAGCGCAAAATGAGGTGCCGGCGGCTCGTCGGCTGGGGGTATGCACATCAGGCCCTGCACGGACAGCTCCAACACATCGCGACAGTAGGTAATGAAGCTCTGCGCATCGTGCGGCGCGATCCCCGCCTTCTGCGACTCTTCGCCAGTGTTGACCTGAACGAACAGCACGGGCGTTCGCCCAACCCGCAATATCTCGGTTTTAAGCGCCTCGGCGAGTTTCGACCGATCGACACTGTGGATGGCATCGAACATCTCCACGGCTTCTCTAATCTTGTTGGTCTGCAACGGTCCGATGAGATGGAGTTGTATATCCGGGTAAATGGAGCGGAGAGCGGGCCATTTCGCCTTTGTTTCCTGCACGCGGCTTTCGCCGAACACGCGATATCCTGCTTCCAGCAGAGGCCGGATGCGCTGTGGCGGCTGCATCTTCGAAACCGCAATGAGCGTGGTAGAAGGGGCCGGCCGAATTGCCGCCGCGCGCGCTCGTTCGATGCGTGAAAGAACATCGTTTAAAGCGGCTGCCGGAGGAGGTTGCTCGGAGGACATGTTGAAAACGCTCGCCAGGACAAGGCTAGCAAGAGCAGCCGCGGGGCTCAACGCACGCGCACGATGCAGGTTGCCTGCCCTTGTGCTGATGACCGATGACGAGCGCCTTCCCGCTCCACTGATAGCCGCCCGGAAGCTTCCGCGCGGCAGCATGGTGATCGTGCGCGCACGGCAATCCTCGCATCGCACCAAACTCGCGCATTCGCTGCGGCCGGTGGCGCGTGCACGCGGGCTGATTCTGCTGGTCGCCAACGATCCTACGCTGGCAGATCGCATCGGCGCTCAAGGATTGCACCTGTCCGAGGCGAATGCGCGAGAGGCTTGCACTTGGCGGGCGCGCCGGTCGCGTTGGCTGATCACGTCCACAGCTCACACGCTTGGGGCGTGCGCCTCAGCGAAGCGATTGGGAGCCGATGCAGCGCTCCTCTCACCTGTTTTCCCGACCGGCAGCCATCCCGGCGCCAAATGCCTCGGCGCCGCGCGCGCCCGCATGATCGCCCGCCAAGCCGCTATACCCGTTTACGCCCTTGGCGGTGTGAATGGGCAAACAGTAATGGGGCTGGCGCGCGCCCCTTTTAGCGGCATTGCGGCTATCGGCGCCTTGGCCGCCTGAGGGTAAGTGGTTCTCTTCACTGGCCATTTGGCTTGCGCAGCGTTGCACCCCGGCAACGCCGCCAGTATAAGCGCCGGTCTTGGGGAAGCGGCATGGCTGGGAGAGTGAATTCGATGCGGATCGCGACCGTCCTTCTCGCAACCCTTTGGCTTGCCGCCTGCGGGACGGATGACCCAGGCGATATGGACGAAACCGCCTCCGGCTCAACGGCAATCACCTCCTCGAGCGGCGGTCACATTGCATTGGGCGTGAACTCGTATCTCTGGCACGCAAGTCTGGACACGCTTTCCTTCATGCCGCTGCATTCCGCCGATCCCTTTGGCGGGACCATCATTACGGATTGGTATTCCGCGCCATCCGCTCCGAACGAGCGAATGCGCGTGACCGTCTACATTCTGGATCGGCGACTGCGGGCGGATGGGTTGAAGGTGACGATCTTCCGCCAGTCGCAAACGCCGCAGGGCTGGGTGGATGCGGCGGTAAACCCTGAAACGGCGGTCAAGCTGGAAGATGCCATCCTTACGCGCGCTCGCGAGCTGCGGCTTGCGAGCGGTGGAAGTTAAATCAGACGCGCTGTAAGCCTGTTCATGCCGCTGGGCTTCGAAAGCGCGAAGCCCTCCGCGGCGTGAAGGGATTTTGGGAATGGCGCGCTACCACGCCAAGGAATCGGAAAAGCACTGGCAGGCGATGTGGGCCGAACGCCAGTCCTTCGTCACGTCCAACGATTCGGGGCGCCCCAAATGCTACGTGCTTGAGATGTTTCCCTATCCGTCGGGGCGCATCCACATGGGACACGTGCGCAATTACACAATGGGCGACGTGTTGGCGCGCTTTCGTCGGGCGCAGGGTTACAACGTGTTGCATCCCATGGGGTGGGATGCATTCGGACTCCCCGCAGAGAACGCGGCACGTGAAAAGGGCGTGAGCCCGCGCGATTGGACCTACGCCAACATCGCCACCATGCGCGCACAGCTGAAGCAGATGGGGCTCGCGATCGACTGGACCCGCGAATTCGCCACCTGCGATCCGGACTATTACAAGCACCAGCAGCGCCTGTTCATCGAATTCTATAAAGCCGGCCTGGTTTACCGTGCTGAAGCGGACGTGAACTGGGATCCGGTGGACGGCACTGTCCTGGCGAACGAACAGGTGATCGACGGCCGCGGCTGGCGCTCTGGTGCGCTGGTCGAGCGCAAGAAGCTCTCGCAGTGGTTCTTCCGAATCACCGAATACGCCGACGAACTGTTGTCGGCTCTCGACCGGCTGGACCGTTGGCCGGACAAAGTCCGCCTGATGCAGAAAAACTGGATCGGACGCTCGGAGGGTTTGCGTATCACCTTCGATCTTTCCGACGGCGCGAAGGTGGACATCTTTACCACGCGGCCGGACACGCTGTTCGGCGCCAGCTTTGTCGCGCTGTCGCCGGACCATCCGTTGAGTCAGCGTTTGGCGGAAAAGGACCCAAAGATCGCCGCGTTCATCGAGGCGTGCCATCGCCTCGGCACGTCGGAAGCCGCCATCGAGACGGCGGAGAAAATGGGCTGCGACACCGGCATTGCCGCGGCGCATCCGTTCGATCCGAGTTGGAAGCTGCCGGTGATGATCGCGAATTTTGTATTGATGGGTTACGGCACCGGCGCAATCTTCGGCTGCCCGGCGCACGATCAGCGCGATCTCGATTTCGCGCGCAAATACAAACTGCCCGTACTGCCGGTGGTCGTTCCCGATGACGCCGATGCGAAAAGCTTCGCTGTCGGCAATGAGGCATACGTTGGACCGGGCCATCTCGCCAATTCGCGGTTCCTCGATACCTTGACCGTGGAGCAGGCCAAGAACGAGGTCGCCAATCGGCTGGAAGCGGAAGGACGTGGCAAGCGTGAGCTGAATTATCGCTTGCGCGACTGGCTGGTGTCGCGTCAGCGGCCGTGGGGCTGCCCAATCCCAATGATCCGATGCGCCAAATGCGGGCTGGTGCCGGTGAAGGAAGCTGATCTGCCGGTGCTGCTGCCGGATGAGCTGGAATTCAAAGGCGCTGGCAATCCGCTCGACACGCACCCGACATGGAAGCATACGCATTGCCCGCGTTGCGACGGTGCTGCCGAGCGCGAAACCGACACTTGCGACACCTTCGTCGACTCTGCGTGGTACTTCGCGCGGTTCTGCGACACGACAGCCGAAGGACCGGTGAGCCGCAAAGCCGCAGACTATTGGCTGCCGGTCGATCAGTACATCGGTGGCGTGGAGCACGCGATCCTGCACTTGCTCTATGCGCGATTCTTCACACGTGGGCTGCATCGGCTGGGTTACACCGAGCTGGACGAACCGTTCGCAGGCCTGTTTACCCAGGGCATGGTCTGTCATGAGACCTACAAGGGACATAATGGCCAGTGGTTGGCGGTGGATGAGGTCGAGAAACGCGACGGCAAGGCCTACCTCAAGGGCACCGAGGCCGAAGTAATCATCGGCCGGTCGGAAGCCATGTCGAAATCGAAGAAGAACGGCATCGCGCCGGAGGCGATTATCGATCTGTACGGCGCAGATACAATCCGCTGGTTCATGTTGTCCGACACACCGCCCGAACGCGACATCGAATGGACGAACGAAGGGGCGGAGGGCTCTTATCGCTTCGTGCAGCGAATCTGGCGGCTGATTGAAGAGAATAAAGATGTATTGCCAACGGCTGCCAACGACAGCGCTGCGCTGGAGTTGCGCCGCGCCACGCACCGCGCCATCGCTGCTGTCACCGACGATCTGGAGAATCTGCGCTTCAATCGCGCCGTGGCGCAAATTTACACGCTGGCGAACGCCATCGGCACGGCCGGAAATGCAGGCAAACGTGAGGCGCTTGAGATCATGGTTCTACTGATCGGTCCCATGATGCCGCACCTGGCCGAGAGCGGCTGGCAAGCGCTGGGGCATGACGCCTTGATCGTGGATGAGCCCTGGCCAAAGGCCGATCCAGAGCTGGTGCGTTCCGATTCCATTACCATCGCAGTGCAGGTGAATGGCAAGCGGCGTGGCGAAATCGCCATTGCCCCCGGCGCACAGCAGAAGGATGTGGAGCATGCTGCACTGTCGCTCGAGGGGGTTTCGCGCGCTTTAGAAGGGAAGGCTCCGAAGCGCGTGATCGTCGTGCCCGATCGCATCGTGAATATCGTGGCATGAAATCGTTCGCACCCCTGCTGGCCGGATGTGTGTCGCTGGCACTTGCGGGCTGCGGCTTTCATCCGCTCTACGGCGAAGTTGGCGGGAAGCCCGGCTCGCAGGCGCGGTTCGCCAATGTCTACATTCCACCCATTCAGCTGGAAGCAGCGGGATACGAACTGCGCAACGATCTGCTCGACCTTTTGCAGGCGAAGGATACGCCGCAAGGCGCGCTTTACGACCTCAAGGTGGATTTGCGCGATCGCAACCAGGCGATCGCCATTCAGAATGAGCCGGTGACGGCCAGTGGCGTCAAAGAGGTCGAGATTACGCGCTTCAACTACACGCTGATCGCCAATTATCAGCTAATCGACCGCAAGACTCAGAAAATTCTGACGAAAGGCACGGAAAGCTCGCTTTCGGCCTACGACGTTGTGCCCTCGCCATATTCGACGCTGGTCGCGCAAAAGGATGCGCAGACAAAAACATCGGACGACATCGCGCACCAGTTGCAGCTGCGCCTGGCGGTATTCTTCGTCCAGAATTCCGGCCGGCCGAAATGATCGTGAAATCGTCGGACGCCGATCGTTTCATCGGCCGCCCGCCCAAAAACCTGATTGCCGCGTTGGTATTCGGGCCGGACCAGGGACTCGTGCGCGAACGTGCGGAAACGCTGGCAAGATCCGTGGTACCGGATTTAAACGATCCATTCCGCGTGGCGGAACTGGATGATGCGGCGCTCACCGCCGACAACGCGCGCCTGTTTGACGAAGCGGCAGCCATTTCGATGCTGGGCGGACGGCGCGTGGTGCGGGTGCGCAGCGCGGGCAATTCGCTCGGCAAATTGTTCGAAATGTTTTTCGACGATCCGAAGGGCGACGCGCTGGTTGTGGTTGAAGGCGGCGATCTCGCGAAAAGTTCGGGGCTTCGGAAAGTGTTCGAAGAGGCAGAGAATGCCGCCGCCATCCAATGTTACGCGGATTCTCCACAAAATCTCGCCGGCGTGGTGCGAAACGTGCTGAAGGATGAGGGATTATCGATCGCCCCGGAAGCACTCGACGACGCCGTTTCGCGGCTAGGGTCGGATCGTGGCGTTACGCGGCGCGAGCTGGAGAAACTCGCGCTCTACGCGAAGGGTAAATCGCGCATCGAGCTGGAAGATGTGCGCGCCGTGATGGGGGACGAAACCGAAGTCCGCGTTGAGGAGGCCTGCGACGCAGCGGGGGAAGGTGACCCAAAGCACCTCGACATTGCGCTCGAAAGATTGCGTGCGGACGATATGTCGGCGGTCGCAATTGTGCGGCTCGCCCTCATGCATTTCCAGAAATTGCTGCTGGCGAAGGCGGAAACAGCGCGCGGCGATTCGATCGACGCCGCGATGCGGAAGGTGCGGCCGGCCATTCATTTCGCACGCGCTTCGTCTTTTCGCGCGCAACTTTCCCGCTGGAGCGAAGAAAGGCTTGGCGATGCGCTCGACCTGCTCTTCGAAACCGAAGTTCTATGCAAGACAACCGGCATTCCCGCCGAGGCGGTCTGCAGTCGCGCCCTGTTCACGATTTCCGCTATTGCGCGATCTGCCGAATCCAGATTTTAGCGCCTTGCCACAACAAACAGCCGCTGGAACGGAAACAGCGTCTTGCCGTCTGGGCGGCGCGGATATGCATTCCGCAGCCGCGCGCGATATTGTGTAAGAAAGACTTTGCGCTCGTCCTCTCCAAGCGGCTGCACGAAAGGACGTAAGCCGGTGCCGCTCACCCATGCAAGCACCGGATCTTCCCCCTCCAGCACCTGGAGGTAGGTCGTCTCCCAGATATCGACTGAGGTGGAGAGCGGCGCAAGCATGTCGAAATACTTTTCGGGCGGGAGCACGTGGCGCTCTCGTGCGGCGGCGACCTTTTCCGCCCACGGACCGGCACTCGCCACGTCTCGCATAAGCGCATGCGAGGGCGCGTCGAAATTTCGCGGCACCTGAAACGCCAGCGCTCCACCCGCCGCAACGTGGTTCATGAGCCTCGGCAGCAAGGCGCGATGATCGGAAATCCATTGGAACACGGCGTTCGAGAAGACGACGTCGTATGGGGCGGTAGGTACCCAGTTTGCCACGTCGCCTTCCGTCCAGCTTGCGCGCAGGCCGGAGCCGCGGGCCCTCACCAGCATCTCCGGCGATGATTCCAGCCCTTCGATTTCGGCTTCAGGCCATCGCGCCGCGAGCAGCGCGGTCGAATTTCCCGGACCGCAGCCGAGATCGATGATGCGCGACGGTGTGCGAAGCGGCACGCGCGCCAACAACTCAACGGCCGGCCGCGTGCGCTCTGTTGCAAATTTCATGTAAACGTCAGGATCCCAGCTCATCCCGTCTCCCGATCCGGAATTTCCACGCGAAAGGTGGTGCCTTTCGCCCCCGTTTCAACGAGGGAAATATCCCCCCCATGCGCGCGGGCGAGTTCGCGCGAAATCACCAGTCCCAACCCTGAGCCGCCGCTGCGTGAGGAACCGGCAAACGGCTGAAACAGCCGCTCGCGGACCTTTTCTGGTATTCCTGCTCCATTGTCCGACACATGAATCAGCACGCGCTTGCCGTTGCGCGAAGCAGAAATGCGGATTTCTGCAGTTGCTGCGCCGTTCACCGCCTGCTCCGCATTGCGCACCAAATTCAGCACTATCCGGAACAGCTGTTCCGGGTCGGCATCGACCTGCAAATCCGGCGGCACTTCATCCCGGAGAACAAGAGGATTTTCCCTGCTTCGTTCCGCCAAAGCGGTTTCGCCCGCATCGTCTACAATTCCCTTTAAAACGATCCGCCTGCGTTCAGGCGCGTGCTCGTCGGCGCGGCCGTAGCGCAGGGTGTTCGTTGCAAGCGCCACCGCATGATCGATGGCGCTAACCAGCCGTGGTGCCAGCCGTTTGACGGCCGGGTCTTCGCTGGCCGAAAGGCGATCGGAGGCGAGTTGCGCGCTGGACAGGATATTCCGCAGATCGTGCTGAATCTTCGCAACTGCCATCCCTAGTGCTGCCAGACGGCCCCGTTGCTGCAATGAGCCATAGAGTTCGCGCTGCATGGAAGCGAGCTCGCGCTCAGCGGTCCCAATCTCGTCGTGTCGCGTGGAAGGCGCGATAACACGGCTGGCATCTTCGGGGTTTTCGCGGAAGGCAATCATGGCGCGGGTGATACGTTCCATTGGCCGCACCAGCACAAAGTACAGACTCAAAAATACGAGTACCGCCGTTACCGACGAGAGCAGCAGCGCTAACAGCGCCGTCCGCCCGGCGAACAGGACAAGCGCCGCGTGAATCGACCGTTCACCCAGAATGACATCGATGCCTAGCGCGCCTTTGATCTTGGCCGGCGCCATAATCCGTAGTGTCCGCGCGCCGCCATGCAGCAGACAATCGAGGCCGTACCACATTTCCTTGAACACATTGTCGCTCCGCAGATCGATCGTGAGATCGATACGGCGCTGCTCCTGCGTAACGAGAAACAATTCGTGCTCTTCCGGGCGCCGCAACACCACCGCATTTGCATCAGCCCGGGCGAGCAACTGCTCGCGCAATCCGGTAGAAAGTTTCTCACCGGCCGCCTCGGTGAGCGGCAGAACGGCGATTTCCGCGGACTCGACATGGCTTTGAAGCAGCGCATGGTGATAGCGGCCGATGGTTGGCGCAAAGATCACCGCCTCCGTTACCAGGACATAGAAAAGCGTCAGCAGCAGCAGGCGCCCGGAGAGGCTGTGCGCGACGAGCCTCCAGGCATTGCTCAGCTTGGCGCGCATCGAGCCCTGCATCCGGCGGCATAGAGCATGATTGCGCGGCCGAATGAAGCGGCCAGCACGAATGCGGATTTTCGATAAAGCCGAGCGCCACCAAGCAGATCAAAGAAGACCTGTCTTGCACCCCACGGTTGACATAAAAACCGCCCCTCACTAGAACCCCTGCTCCCCAAAAGGCCGGAACAGCAGGAGAATTGGCCATGAAGCGCACCTATCAGCCGAGCCGGCTCGTGCGGAAGCGGCGCCATGGCTTCCGCGCCCGCATGGCGACTGCCGGCGGCCGCAAAGTCCTGGCCCGTCGCCGGGCTCATGGCCGTAAGAAGCTCTCCGCCTGACGCGAACGTCTGAACCTGCACCAAACCGGATCAAAATGGAGCGGCTGAAGCACCGGCCGGATTTTCTGCGCTGCGCCCGAACCTTTCGGCGCGCCATGCCGTCCGTGACTTTGGAAGCCGCGGCCACGCCGGCGGGCTTCGTCCGGCCAGAGATTCTGCGGGTGGGCTTTACGGCCTCCAAAAAGGGAGTGGGCGGTGCCGTGGAGCGTAATCGGGCCAAACGACGCCTGCGGGCGGCCGCGGCGGCCACGCTTCCCCTTTATGGGCTTACCGGCCATGACTATGTTCTGGTCGCGCGACCGGGCACGCTAACGATGCCGTTTGCCTCAATCCTGGAGGATCTTGGCGTTTCGTTGAGGGCCGCACGCGCGAAATTCGCCCGAACGCCAGAGCCTTGAGCTATGAACGATTTTGTGCGCCGGGGAGCCGTTCTTCTTCTCCTGGCGCCCATCCGGATTTACCGATGGTGCATTTCGCCGCTGTTTCCGCCCGCCTGCCGCTTCGCGCCGACTTGTTCGGAATATGCGATGGACGCGCTCAGGCTGCATGGCCCCGTGAAGGGATCATGGCTTACAGTTCGGCGCATTTTGCGCTGTCACCCTTTCAAATGGCTCGGCGGCGCGTCGGGCTTCGATCCCGTGCCCCCGCCTCGATGAAAGCCTATGGATAACAACCGCAACCTCTTCCTCGCTATTCTGCTCTGCGCCGCCGCGATTTTCGGCTGGCAGTATTTTGTCGCCGGTCCGCAAATGGCGAAGGAAAAGGCGCATCAGGCGCTGCTCGCCAAGCAGAAAGGACTGGAGGCGCAGAACAAAACCGCCGACCTGCCGAAAGCGGCAGGCGCAATTTCAACCCAGATTTCCCGCAGCGCGGCGCTGAAGGCCGGTGGGCCGCGGGTGGTGATCGCCACACCGTCGGTGAATGGTTCGTTGCGGCTGAAGGGCGCGCGCTTCGACGATCTTCAACTGCGGAAATATCGCGAAACACTCGATCCCAAGAGCCCGGAGATTGTGCTGTTCTCACCTCAAAGCGCGGCCTCTCCCTATTATACGGTTTTCGGCTGGGTGCCCGCGCCCGGATCGAAGGTGAAAACACCGGATGACAACACGCCGTGGACGCTCGCCGGCGGTCATGTGCTGACGCCGCAGACGCCGATCACCTTGCGCTGGGACAACGGTCAAGGATTGACTTTCACGCGCACGATTTCCATCGACAAACAATACATGTTCACCGTCAGCGATGCGGTAACCAATCGTGGTTCCGCCGCCGCCGCGCTGTATCCGTACGCTTCTGTGGTGCGCACGGATGTGCCGAAGGGTACGCACTACATGGCGCTGCACGAGGGTTTTGTCGGCATCCTCGGCGGCGATCTGCAGGATCCGAACTACACCGACCTGAAAGCCGAGAAGCCGCAGCAGAGCTTCCATTCTACGGGCGGGTGGCTCGGCATGACGGACAAATACTGGATGGCCGCGATCATCCCGCCGCAGAGTGCACAATTCGACGGCAATTACCGCGTGCTCAACCCGGGCGACAAAGCGGGTTATCAGGCCGATTATCGGCTGGACGCGCAGAACATCGCGCCAGGCGCAACCGTGCAGGTGACACAGCGCCTTTTCGCAGGCGCAAAGGTGGTGACGACACTGCGCGATTACGAAAGTCGATTGAATATCCCGCGCTTCGATTACGCGGTTGACTGGGGCTGGTTCTTCTTCTTCACCCGTCCAATGTTCTTACTGCTCGACCTCTTTGGCCATTGGGCCGGAAATATGGGCATTGCTATTCTGCTGCTCACCATCGCAGTGCGGATGCTGTTCTTCCCGCTCGCCAACACGCAGTTCAAGAGCATGAGCCGCATGAAGAAGCTGCAGCCGCATGTGGAGCGCATTCGCGAGCGTTTCGCGGACGACAAAATGCGCCAGCAGCAGGAAATGATGGAGCTTTACAAGCGAGAGAAGGTGAACCCGCTCTCTGGCTGCCTCCCCATCTTTATCCAGATTCCAGTGTTCTTCTCGCTCTACAAGGTGCTGCTCGTCAGTATTGAAATGCGGCAGGCGCCGTTCTTCGGCTGGATTCGCGATCTTTCGGCACCCGATCCAACCTCAATCCTGAATCTGTTCGGCTTGCTGCCATACGATCCGCATGCCTTTTTGCCTGCTGCGATCAGCTTCCTGTCCATCGGCATCTGGCCGATCGTCATGGGCGGCACGCAGTGGCTACAAACGAAGATGAATCCCGCTCCCGCCGATCCCGTGCAGGCGCGGATGTTCTCGCTGATGCCGCTGATCTTTATGTTCATGCTTTCGAGCTTCCCGGCGGGCCTCGTTATCTACTGGACGTGGAGCAATCTGCTTTCGATGATCCAGCAATATGTAATCATGCGGCGCGAGGGTGCGGAAATTCATCTGTTCAACAATCTCAAGCTCGCGAGCCTGACAAAGAGGCTGGCGCCCTCCAATCCGGGTACAGAGCCGGGCGAATAGCGGCCGACGATGAGTGTGGATGCGGCCTTCGCGCGCAAGCTGTTCAGCGGTCCCTGTGAGTTCATCGCCGGCGCGGCAGAGCTTGATGCGCTTCCCGCATCGCAGCTTCCCGAGGTGGCCTTTGTCGGGCGCTCCAATGTCGGCAAGTCCAGCCTGATAAACGCGCTGACCGGCCGCACCAGTCTTGCGCGGGTGTCGCGCACGCCGGGACGGACCCGGCAGATCAATCTCTTTCGTCTGGGCGACACTCTCGTTCTTGCGGATCTTCCAGGCTATGGTTTTGCGCGCGTTTCGAAAACCGAAGCGGCGCACTGGAATGCGCTGATCACCGGTTATCTGCACATCCGGAGAACCCTGCGCCGGGTAATTCTGCTGCTGGATGCGCGCCGCGGAATCATGACGAGCGATGAAGAGGCGATGAGGCTGCTGGACGGGGCCGCCGTCAGTTATCAGCTCGTGCTGACCAAAACCGATGCGCTGAAGGCAACCGAAATACAGTCGGTCATGGCGAATGTAGCGGAAATCGTTGCGCGCCATCCCGCTGCGTTGGCCGGCATCATCGCCACCTCCGCGCGCGCATCGCTCGGGATTCCAGAGTTGCGACAGTCCCTGGCCGAATTGGCCGCCGAGTAGCCGGGCGAATTCAGCGGGCGCGTTTGCGTTTGGCGGAAGTTGTGGTCTTGGTATCGGCCTTCGATGAGGCAGCGGAGCCTTTGCGCTGCAAACTCTTCTGCAACGCATCCATCAAACTGACCACATTGCTCGCCGGCGGAGCAGGCTCGGCCGTCACGGGCGCTTCGCCGTGCTCCTTGCGGCGGATCAACTCGCGCAGCGCCTCTTCGTAACGGTCCTTGAAGGTCTGAGGCTCGAACGGGCCTTCCTGCTGTTCGATAATCTTTTGCGCGATGTCTATCATGCGCGCATCCACTTTCGCGTTCGGAATGTCGTCGAACATGGTTGCCGGATTCGCCACTTCGTTTGCCATGCGCAACGTGTAGGCAAGCAAGCCCTTGCCGCGCGGTTCGATGGCCATCAGCCGCTCGCGCGTGTGCATCACGACCCGCCCCAGCGCGATGCGGTCCTCCTGCGCCATTGCCTCGCGGATAACGGCATAGGCGTCCAGTCCGTCATTGCCTTGCGGCACGAGGAAATAAGGATCGTTCCAGTAGAGGCGGTCGATGGTGCTGGCGTCCACGAAGCGTTCGATTTCCAGCGTGTGTGTGGTTTCGAGCTTCACCTCGTCCAGTTCTTCACTGCTGACGATCGCGTAGTGGTTCTTGGAAATCTCATATCCCTTCACCAGTTGCGACCGCTCGACCGGCCCGGTCTCCGGGTCTGTCGGGATCATGCGGATGCGGTTGTTGGTTTCCGGGTTCAGCAGATGGAATGAAATGTCGCTCGTGCGCGTCGTGGCATTGAAGAGCGCCACGGGACAACTGACGAGCGACAGCCGCAAATTTCCCTGCCAAACCGGCCGTGTCGGACGTTTGCGTGTGGCGCCGGGCTCGTTCTCGTTGGATGCCTTGTGGCTGGTTTTCTTCGCGCGGATCGACTTCTTCTTCGTCGTGGCCATGTCGGCATTCCTGGAATTGTCCCGAAGGAACAGGAGGTTGGCACGGGACGTTTCGGGCAAAAGGTCTATGTACGATGAAGAATAGCAAGCTTGTCGAGGAAGCCAAATTGGCTCCCGGCCGCATTTACCAGCGGCCGCATGATGTGCTTCGCGACCGGCGTCTTGACGATGCCGGCCGCCGGGAGGTTCTCACGGCATGGGAGCGGACCCTGCGCAGCGCCGCGAACCACAATGGCTCTAGGGAAAATGAGCTCCTTGAACTCGAGAAAGCACGCCGGGAAGTGGAGGAGCGGTCACCCGCTCCTCGCGATGTCGGCAGCTAATGAGGCCGAAACTCAGGCCAGCAACAGTACCGCGAATTCGGGGCTTTCGCTTTGCCACGATTTCTCAAGCGTCCAGCTCGCCTCCGCAGCAAGCCTCGAGAAGTTCTCCACGGTGTATTTGTGACAGTTTTCCGTGTGGATCGTTTCGCCGGCACGGAGTGCAAACCGGCGAGAAGCGACGCTCACCGTTTGGTCTACCTTCGAGACAAGATGCATTTCGATCCGGTGATCGCTCGCGTTCCAGATTGCGCGGTGCGCGAAGCGGTCGAGGTCGAAGGCCCCTCCAAGCTCGCGATTGATGTGCGCGAGCACGTTCTTGTTGAACGCAGCCGTCACACCTGCGGAGTCGTCGTAGGCGGCAGTCAGCGTGGCCAAATCCTTTACCAGATCGATACCAATCAGCAGCTTGCCATTTGGCCCGAGCGTCTTGTGCGAGCGGGCGAGGAACGCAACGGCTTCATCGTCCGTCAGATTGCCGATGGTCGAACCCGGGAAGAAGCCGAGCAACGGCTTCCCGCGGAGCCCTTCCGGCAAAACGATAGGTTTCATGAAATCGCCGGTTACAGCCCGGATGCGCAAAAGCGGGTATTCGCTCGCCAGCATGGCGCTGGTATGGGCCAAGGAATCGCCGCAGATGTCGATCGGCACGTATTCCGTGATCTGCGACACGTGGTTGAGTAGAATGCGCGTCTTCAAACATGAGCCGCAGCCATATTCCACCAACATGCTGTCTGCTGCGAGATGCTGAGCCAGCTCGGGCGCAAGATCTTTCAGCAGCGCGCATTCAGTTCGGGTTGGATAGTATTCCGGCAGGCGGCAAATTTCATCGAACAACGCTGCGCCATTCGCGTCATAGAAATATTTGCTGCTGAGCTGCTTCTGCGGCTTTGAAAGGCCGTTCCACACATCCTTGAGGAACGGCGATGCTTCGTCTATTTCCGCTTTCCTACGTGCACGCGAACGAAGATCTTCTGCCAGCCGTAATCCGCTAAACTGCCAGCGCTGGTGTGGATAAAAGAAATTGCGGTAGCTGGCGCGCACATGGCCGCGGGGCGTGACACAGGAGCCACCGCGAAGCACCATCTGATTCACCATGAACTTGCCATTGTATTCGCCGACCGCGCCCTTCAGCGCCCGATATCCGGGATACGGCGCGTAAGGACTCGCCGTCCATTCCCACACATCGCCGAATAGCTGCCGCGACGCGCTCGCGACCGGGCGCAGGAATCCGGATTCGCGGAAATTGCCCTCCCCGGCGTCGAGGGATTGTGCAGCGTGCTCCCATTCCGCTTCCGTCGGCAGCCGCTTGCCGCGCCAACGCGCAAATGCATCCGCTTCATAGAAGCTAACATGCGCCACGGGGGCATCGGGATCGATGTGCTGCAGGCCGGACAGCGTCATGGAGAACCACTGTCCATCTCGTTCTTCCCAATAGAGCGGCGCGGTCCGGTCGTTTGCCGTAACCTGTTGCCAGCCGTCCGACAGCCAGTGTTGGGGATCGCGGTAGCCGCCCGCTGCCATGAACTCCAGCCATTCGGCGTTGGTAATGAGCCGATTCGCAAGCGCGAACGGTTGAAGCAACACCTCATGTCGCGGATTTTCGTTATCAAATGCAAAGCCGTCGCCCTTGTGCCCGATTTCCGCGACTCCACCTTCGAATTGCTCGAAGCGCGGTGCGGCAGGCGTCACAGCGTCGGTGCGGCGAAGACCGCAATACGCCGGTTTGAGGGGGTTCTGTGCGAAGGCGTGCAGGAGATCGGTCAGGATCAACTCCTGATGTTGCTCTTCGTGGTTGAGTCCGAGTTCGACCAGCGCGGTAACTGTGCCATCAATGCCGCCAGCCAGAAGATCCAACATGGTTTCATCCGCATGTCGCCGATAGGCTCCGATCTCCCCAGCTGAAGGGCGCGAGAGCAATCCACGCTGCGGCCGCGCATGCCGCGCGCCAACCGCCTCATAATAGGAATTGAACAGATACGAATATGCTGGGTGGAAGGGCTTATACCCACTCACGTTCGCGAGTACGAAAGTCTCGAAGAACCACGTTGTATGTGCGAGATGCCACTTCACCGGGCTCGCATCGGGCATAGACTGCAGATTCAGATCTTCCGCTGAAAGAGTGGATGTCAGCGCTTCCGTGGCGTTTCGGACGTCCCGAAATCGCTCAAACAGCGAAGGATACTGGCCGTTTGGGGACGCAGGCTCTGCCTCGGACAGTCCGATCTTTCGATGGATATTCATAAGTCACACCCCGGCGGCGCTACCGAGCCCTTGGACAAAGAGAGAAATCTTCATTTGATAGAAAAGTTCCCCTTTTCAATGGGTCGTCAAGCCGCCACGCGCATGGCCCACCTGCCGCGCAGCGCGTGGACGTGCTCTCCGTTGAAAACGAAGGCAAATTTCCGCCGATTGCGGAACCGCGCCACGGCGCTTCCGTTTGCAAGCCATTACTCCCCCTCAGGAAGGATTGAACATGGCTACGACACAGACAGGCTCTGGCGACCTCTCGAAACGCGAAACTTTCGGTCTTATCGGCAGCGACAAGGTGGAAGGTACGGAGGTCTACCGCTCGAACGGTGATCGCGTCGGCACGATAGACCGCGTGATGATCGACAAGCTGAGCGGGCAAGTTGCTTATGCAGTCATGAGTTTCGGAGGCTTTCTTGGTATCGGCGACGACTACTATCCCATTCCGTGGTCGTTGCTCACCTATAACGAGCGGCTCGGCGGCTACGAGGTAAACATTTCAGACGAGCAGCTGAAAGGCGCGCCGAAATTCCGCAAGAATGAATCGTGGCAATACGAAGACCGCGGGCGCGAAGCCGCGCTCTATTCCTACTACGGCGCCACGCCGTACTGGTGAGCCTGCCGCGCGCAGAAAGAAGCAGGGGTTTTGAATGAGCTTGAGGGGGCGCGAATCGCGCCCTTTCGGCTTTTGGTGAACGGAAACGACCATGACAAAAATTCAAGACGCGAAAATTCTCATCATCGCTACGCATGGGTTCGAACAGTCGGAACTGGAAGTGCCCCGCGACAGATTGCGATCCGCCGGCGCGCATGTGGACATCGCCTCACCGGACGGAAAGACCATCCGCGGCTGGGACAAGAAGGACTGGGGCCGCGATGTGAACGTGGACAAGAAAATCGTGGACTGCAATTGCGCGGACTATGACGCACTGGTGATCCCGGGCGGCGTCATCAATCCGGACAAGCTGCGTATCGACGAGGATGCCATGCGCACGGTTCGCGAATTCCTGTCTAGCGGCAAGATCGTGGCGGCGGTTTGCCACGGGCCGTGGCTGTTGGTGCAGGCCGATGCCTGCCGCGGGCGGAAGATGACGTCCTACAAGTCCATCCGGAAGGACGTAGAGAACGCCGGCGCCAATTGGGTGGATCAGGAGGTGGTGACAGATCGTGGCATCATCACCAGCCGCAACCCCGGCGACCTCGAACCCTTCAGCAAGAAGATCATCGAGGAAGTGCTGGAAGGCCGCCATCAGCGCCGCGAAGCGGCGGAATAATACGGCATACGGTGGCGTAAACGGCTCCGGGCGCTAGGCGTCCGGAGCCGTTTTGTTTACGCATGATGGCGGACCTCGGTGTGCCGCCGCATGAAGATCGCCACCTTCAACATCAACGACATCAACAAGCGGTTGGCGAATCTGCTTGGCTGGCTCAAGACGGACAAACCTGATGTCGTCTGTTTGCAGGAACTGAAGGCGGCAGAGGATGCATTTCCACGCCGCGACATAGAACGTGCCGGTTATGGCGCAGTGTGGCGCGGCCAGAAGGCATGGAACGGCGTGGCCATTCTGGCCCGCGGCGGTGAGCCCGTGATGACACGCTCCGAATTGCCCCGCGATGCGTCCGACAAACAGCCCCGCTATATCGAGGCGGCGGTGAACGGGGTGCTGATCGTGTCGCTCTATGCGCCGAACGGGAATCCGCAGCCCGGCCCAAAATTCGATTACAAGCTCGCCTGGATGAAGCGGCTGATCGCGCATGCCGCCGAACTTTATGCCGCGCAGGTGCCGGTGGTATTAGCCGGCGATTACAACGTGGTCCCGACCGACTCCGACATCTACTCGCTGCGCTCCTATGCCGACAACGCACTCGTGCAGCCGCAGCCACGGAAGCTGTTCCAACAATTGCTTGATCAGGGCTGGACGGATGCCATACGCGCGCGCCACCCGGATGCGCCGATGTACACGTTCTGGGATTACCGGCGGAACTGGCCCCGCGATGCCGGTCTGCGGCTTGATCATCTGTTGCTGAGCAGCGAAGCGGCAAAGCGGCTCGTCGATGCCGGCGTCCATCGCGACGTGCGCGATGCCGAGAACGCCAGTGATCACGTGCCGGCATGGATTGTGCTGAGCGATGCACCGAAGCGAAGCGGCCCGGTCGTGTCAAAAGCGCAACCAAAGTTACCGGTCAAACCAAAACTCCCGCCGGCACCGAAACGGCCGTTGCTGGTAATCGATGGCGATTCGTTCGCGCACCGCTCCTATCATGCGCTGCCCAAGACAATCTTCAGGAGCGACGGCAGCCCTGCCGGTGCCATCCTCGGTTTCGCCAATATCCTGGTGCGCCTTTACCTCGTGGAGAAACCGCGCGCGGTTGTCGTGGGTTGGGATACGCTGGAGAAGGCCACCTACCGTCACAAAGCTTTCGCCGCCTACCAGAGCGGCCGGCAGTTCGACGATGCGCTGCTCGCGCAATTCAAAGATCTGCGCGCCTTCGTCCGCGCCTGCGGGTTGGAGAATGCCCGCGCCGCCGGCTACGAGGCAGACGATTTTCTTGCCGCGGCAGGTCAGGCCGAAGAGCGGCGGCGCGGCACGGCGCTTATTGCCAGCGGCGATCGCGACAGCTTCCAGCTCGCGTCCGAACGCACCACCATTCTTTATCCCATCCGCGGCGGGGGCATGCTGCGCATCGGCCCGGCTGAGGTGTGCGAGCGCTATGGCGTCGAGCCGGCGCAGGTGCCGGATTTTATCGCGCTACGGGGCGATCCGTCGGACAAACTGCCCGGCGCGCCCGGCGTGGGCGCCACCGGTGCTGCCGACCTGTTGCGACGGTATGGCTCGTTGGAGGCGCTGCTGAAGGCCGGCCGTTTTCCCAATCACGCAAATCAGCTGCGGTTGTACCGCAGCATCGCCACAATGAACCGCAAGGCGCCGCTGCCTGCGCTTGCGAACCAAACCCCCACATGGAGCAAGGCTGCCGCGCTCGCGCGCAGATGGGGGCTGAACGATCTCGCGCGCAGGCTGGACGAAGCGGCTACACAACCAGAGCGTTGATCAGGGTGGGCTAAGCGCTGCCGTTCGGACCACGCCACCGGAATGCCGGGGGGTGCGAGCAGATGCAAGCCGCGTTTCGCTCCGCCCCGCCGCTTCCGCCACCCGCGTGTTCAAACGCGCGATCGCAAGCGTATTGGAAGGCAATGCCGTATCCGAGCGTACAGCGCCGGAAATCAGCGACGCCACATTGTTCGCGTCCAGTCCCGCACCGGTAATCACCATCACCATGTCCTGGCTGGGGACCACCGCAATGCGCTGCCCACCCACGCCGTTCGCCTCGAAATCCGGCGGACCACCGGCGTGCCCCCGCTCGGGATAGATCCACATGCCGTAGCCGTACTGTACGCCAGGCTGCACATTGGCATGCGGGCTGAATGCGGCATCGAGGTATTCGGCCGGCACGATCTGCCGCCCTTCCCATGCACCGCGATGCAGCCAGAGGTAACCCAGCTTCGCCATATCGCGCGGCTGCATGCGGAGATCAGAAAAGCCGTGGCTGTTGCCGTCGCGATCCTTGGCCCAGGACACGTGCGTAATGCCGAGTGGGCCAAACAGTTCGCTTTGCGCATAATCTGCCGCGGGTTCACCCAAGGAGCGGGTCAGCACAGCGGAAACCACCTGCATGTTGCCTGCGCAATAGGTGAAGGTGCTGCCAGGTTGCCCAACTTCCTCGCGCGAAAGTGCGAAATCTGTCCAGTGCGGACTCTGCTCCATGGCCTGCAGGAAATTGCCACCGCGATTGCCGGCGCAAGCAAGGCCCGATGTCATACTCAGCATGTGCGAGAGCGTGAGGCGCCGCTTGACCGGATCATAAGCCGCAGGCGAGTCCGGCAAGAACGCTGCCACAGGCGTGCGCAGATCGGAAATGCGGCGCTCGCGCATGGCTATGCCCACCAAGGTGGACGTCACACTCTTGGTGACGGAGAACACGTCGTGCAACTGGTTGTCCGCGAAGGGTGCGAAATAGGCGTCCAGCACAATTTTGCCGTGCCGTTCGATCAACAAACTGTGGACCGGGATGTGCCGTGCGCGGATCGTCTCCATCGCGTCGGTGAGCACGGTGGAATCGATGCCCTGCGCTTCCGGCGTGGTGGTCCCCCAGCCGCGTGTTGGCCAACTCCCGTCGGCGTCGTGCGCCTGCATGTCAGCAACCGTTGCGGCTGGCGGCAATACCGCGAGCGCCACTTCGGTTGGGGCCATCTGACCTGCGGCGTGTCTGATCCGGAAATCCTGGCCTTGTGCCGCGGCGGGAATGAGCGCTGCCAGTGCGGCCACCGCCCACGCAAATTGCGCCGCCACGTATTCCTTCCTCGCAAACCCCTTCGACACCGATCGCACCTTCACAGCCGAGCGAAACGCGCCCGTTCCCAACGGCGACCATGTTTAGGCCGCAC
>DATAVW010000230.1:0-5936 GCA_036267515.1 Rhizomicrobium sp. | reverse complement strand
GGTGCTGGGGCACGAGCCTTCCCATCACAAGTTAAGTTAGTAGGAGTCACGCGCGATGAACGTCTCTCGACGCTCTTTGCTTGTCTCGGGCGCAGGTATCGCGCTCGCAGCCACGGTTCGTCCTCTCAACGCATTCGCTGCAGCGGAAGTTGCGCCAGACATCATGAAACGCGCGCTTGCCGCGTTAGATCGGCACGGTGCATCGATCCCGCACCGCGATGTTATCGCGATTGCCAACTTCTCCTTGCCCTCGCGCGCACCGCGCTTCCAGATTGTCGATCCGGCCAGCGGGCGAACGACATCCTATCTCGTTGCGCACGGACGCGGCTCCGATCCACGGCACACGGGTTGGCTGGAGCGCTTTTCGAATGCCGCGGGATCGCACGCGACCTCTGAAGGTGCCTACCGCACGGAAGGGATCTATGTCGGTGCGCATGGCCGCTCCATCCGACTGCAGGGATTGGACGCGAGCAACAACAACGCGCATGGCCGCGCCATCGTGGTGCACGGCGCCTGGTATGTCAGTCCGGAGATGGCGCGCACGCATGGCGTTCTCGGCCGCAGCGAAGGTTGCTTCGCTTTGGCGGAGGCGAACCTTCCAGACGTGTTGAACCGTCTCGGGCCGGGCCGGCTGATCTACGCGGACAAGGTGTAGCCGCAGGTTCTCCGCCGCATCCCGCCAAGCCGTGCGAGCCACGGACCCCTACGCAGCGGTGTCCACAGCCCGCATGCCGGCGGTTCAAGCGGCGGCACGTTCCTGCGAGGTCCTCTGCTCGAGCGGCTCTTTGCGGCCGGACGCCGGCGTTTGTGTTCGCACGACGTCCTTCGCGTTTTCCGCGGCTTCCGCCTGCGCGTCCAACTCCTCCTCAGTCAACCGCCACCACAGATTGGTCATGCGTTGCGTCTGCTCGAAAGAATCACGGACAGCATCGGAAAACCACTCGTGATCAATCGCAAGCAGGCCTGACAGCCCGTCGCAATGCCGCAGGCGTTCGAGCGTGCGGGTATTGCGCTCCAGTCTGCGGTTGAAGAATTCGAGAGTCTCCTCATGCGCCGTACGCAGCGTCTTTTCCAGAATCGCGCGATTTCGCTCTGTTAACGTGCGAAAAGGTGCCATGAACAATTCATGTGTTTCATGCGCAGCCGTTGCCATGGAAGCAGCTCCTTGCCTTTTGGTCTCGACGCAATGGTGGATCACCCAGCGCCCTTCTCGTTTGTCTCCACAGTAGTGGGAACGCCGCTCTTGTGGACCGGTTTCGCAAACCTCCGATGAACTTTGTGAGTCGAAAGGACGACGCCAGTATTGCTTGACGCTTTCGTTACGGCCCACGATAAGCGCCGGATCGCGCTGGGCGAATATCTTTTCAGGAGAATCAGCCGTGCTGTCATTTCCGCATCTTCTTCCGACTTACGCGCGCGCGGATGTGGCGTTCGTGCGTGGCGAAGGCGCCTATCTGTTCGACGAGGAGGGGCGGCAGTATCTCGATTTCGGCGCCGGCGTGGCGGTGAATGCGCTGGGGCATGCGAACCCGCATCTGATTGCAGCGCTGACCGAGCAGGCGGGGAAGCTGTGGCACACCTCGAATCTTTATCGCGTGCCGGGACAGGAGCGGCTGGCGCGGCGGCTGATCGACGCGACCTTCGCCGATACTGTGTTCTTCACCAATTCGGGCGTGGAGGCGATCGAGTGCGCCATCAAGACGGCGCGGCGTTACCATTTCGCGAACGGCGCACCGGAGCGCTTTCGCATCGTCACCTTCGAAGGCGCCTTTCATGGTCGCACCCTGGCGGCCATCGCGGCAGGCGGGCAGAAGAAATATCTCGAAGGCTTCGGGCCGAAGGTGGAAGGCTTCGATCAGGTGCCGTTCGGCGATGCGCGCGCGCTGGCCGAAGCGATCACCGATGCGACCGCCGCGCTGCTGATCGAGCCCATCCAGGGCGAAGGCGGCTTGCGCCCGGTGCCGCTGGAATTCCTGCGCCACCTGCGCGCGCTGCGTGACGAACGCGGCATGCTGCTGATCTTCGACGAGATCCAAACCGGCATCGGCCGCACCGGCAAGCTGTTTGCGCATGAATGGGCAGGGGTGGAGCCGGACATCATGGCCATCGCCAAAGGGATCGGCGGCGGCTTTCCGATGGGCGCGTGTTTGGCGACCGCGGAAGCCGCAAAAGGCATGACAACCGGCACGCACGGCACCACCTTCGGCGGCAATCCGCTGGCCATGGCGGTGGGCAACGCGGTGCTGGATGTGGTGCTGGCGCCGGGATTCCTCGAGCACGTGCAGCACGTCGGCAATTACGCCAAGCAGCAATTCTTATCGCTGATCGCCGAGCATCCTTCCGTGTTCGAAGATCTGCGCGGGGAAGGCCTGATGCTGGGGCTGAAGATGCGCGTGCCAAATGTCGAGTTCATCGATGCGTTGCGCGCGCACGGCATGCTCGCCATCGCGGCCGGCGATAACGTCGTCCGGCTCCTCCCCCCGCTGATCATCGACGAATCCCACGTGCGCGAGGCGATGGAAAAGCTCTCGGCCACCGCGGCTAAAATTGATGCGGTGAGAGAATAAATTTTTGCCTAGCTCGCGTTGGGTGCATGCAGGCGGCGGGCTTCTGCTTTGCAATTGTAGGGAACGTCTTTGTCGTAGCAGAAGTCGGGCCACGTCTTTCTGGAAGACCAGTACTGCACAAGGCCCAGCCGATTCGCCAAGCCCATGAAGCGCCGGTCGAGCACCAGGGCGCGCGCGTTCGAGCGAAACAGGACGTACGCCCCCACTTCGCGCAGGCCGGCGAGCCGTCGGGGATCGTTCAGAAGCGCGTAGGCCTGATCCACGCGGCCAAGCGCAGCCAGGCTCTGAAGTGCGATGTGCGGCGGATCACTGTATTTGATGGCCAGGTCCGCCGCGGCTTCCACGTTCTCCGGGCTGGGCTGAGCCCGCGCCAACAGAAAGGCGCGTACAGGTCCTTGGGCGACGACCGAAGGACTGTCCGGCAAAGCGCGGCCGCCGTCTATCTCGTGCAGGACCTTGGCGGCGTCCCCAAAGCGGAAGTCGTAACGAATCCGTGCCGCCGCGAGGGGTACAGAGTCGGGCCATAACCGCTCTGCAGCCGCAAGCTCCGCATTTGCGGCGCCGGTGAAGCCGTTATAGGCAAGCGCCAGCGCCAATCCCGCGCGGTAGGAGGCGAAGCCCGGCTCCAGTTCTGCCGCTTTTCTTGCCGCAGCGAGCGCATCGTCCATGAAACCGACCGACTGCAACGCGTCGCCTTTTTAGCGCATACAGCACGGCACAATCGGGATCGAGTGCAAGCCCGCGGGCCAGCATTGTCAGTTTGTCGGCGTATCGCCAATCCGGAACCAGCGTCGCATCGGCCGCATACGTCAGTCCCAAGTGGTCATTGAGGGCGCGAGCGCGTTGCACATGTTCGCGAGCGGCAGCCCGTAAGGCCGTGCTCTTGGCGGAGCGGGGACTTACGGTGCTCTGCACGGCCTCGACAAAGGCCAAGGTCGCGAGTGCGCGGCTGTTGCCAGGACTCTGCACCGCGATCCGCCGCCATAGCGAAACGGTGGTGTCGTCCGGCTCGCCATCCAGGCGATCGCAGGCGGAGAAAACCAGTCGAAAATCGTCACTGCCTGTTCGCGCTGGATCGTTGTTTGTATCGAGCGCGCATTCGGCGATGGTTGAAACCGCCAGCGCGGCCTTCTGGCGCAGGATCTCCGGCGCATTTGCCGGCTCGGTAAACGAGGCGCTCCACAACAGATGGTTTGAACCGCGGCGAACAAGCGCGAGGTCTGCCTGCGTGCGGTCGCCGAAGCGTCGCCGCGCCACGGTGAGCAGATAATCCGTGCGTGCGCCTTCCAACCGTTCGGTAAAGGAAATGGCATCGTGTGTGCTGTCGAGATGTGCGAGATTGATCGCGAGTCCGCTTCCCAGCTCCGCCGCACCGGTGCCGTATGCCGCAATGCCGATCGTTATGGGCGCGGTGGCGGACGGGCGAATCCACGCCATCAGGACCGCCGCCGCCACCAGCACCAAAACCGCAGCGGCCGCAAATGCCATCCGGCGCACATGCGGAAGTCGCCTTTGGGGTGGTAGCGCCTGATGGGCGGATAACAGCGGCGCAATTTCGGATGGCTCAAGTGCGGTCAGCCGGTAACCAACCTTGTTTACCGTCTCCAGGTGGAAGCAGCCGCTGCCGATTCCGCCGGCAATATCCCTGAGGCGGGAGATGGTGCGCTGGATGGCATTGTCGCCGACGATGCGGCCCTCCCAGCAGCCGGCGATCAAATCGTCACGGCTGACAACTGCGCCGTCTGCCCGCCTAAGCGCCACCAGTGCCTACATGATGCGCGGCTCCAGCGTTTCACGCCGCTCACCGCGCTGCAGCTGCCGCGTCGCCGGAGAAACATCCAATGCCCCGAGGCGAAACGGTGCGACGCGCGCGAGATTGATCGCTGCGCACGCCGCGGCGCCTTTATCCCCGAATGCAGGCTGCCCCACGCCCAAAACCCTCTTTGCGCGCAGGATATCAGCTTTTCATCAGCGATTCATCAGACCCCCGATGTGTCGCATCCGGACTGGGGACAGCAATCATCTCCGCATTCCACGGGGAGTCGCCGGGGCCGGCAGTTCGGTGCGGCGTAACGAAGGAGAAGACCAATGAAACGATTGCTTGTCTCGATCTCAGCGGCCTTGTTGCTGGCCGCCGGCACCATCTCCGCGGAAGCGGCAGCAAAGCACTATCAGGCCCATTCCATATCACCGGTGGGGCTCGCCGCGCTGCATTCACACGCCGCTCCGGGCGCGAAAAAGGGTATCGTAGGCACCTGGCTCGCCACCTATGACGGCGGCACCCGCAACGTCTTCGCGCAATGGCACAAGGACGGAACCACTGTCCAGAACGCCGATTTTCCCAGCATCGAAGGCAACATGATTCTGGGCGACTGGAAGAAGGTCGATGGCCATACGGTTTCCGTCTCGCTGATCGCCTGGAATTATGATGACAGCGGAAATCTAACGGGGTGGCTCACCAAGACGGAAACCGACAGCCTTTCGGATGACGCCTATACAGGAACTTTCGAGGTCACCTTCTACGATCTCGACGGCAACATAGTCTTTCAGCACGACGGAACGTTGAGCGCAGTTCGCGCGACGGACTGATAAAATTGCCTTCAGCATGGCCGCCGCCAATCGCGGCCATGTCGATTTCCTAGATGCCGTACAGCTGAGACCACGCGCACGCGGGGCCGGCGAAGATGTCTGCGGAGGCCCTCAACTCGTCGCGGAACCGCTCCACCAGCACGGTCCGGGCAAGGGGTGTCATCTCCAGTTTCTCCTTTGCCTTGCGATTGTAGTCGGGGGGAATCGTGGCGCTCTGCTTCTCCGGATCGGCACCAAGGAACAGCAGAACCTCACGACGCACCCGGGCGGGCTCACGCGCCAGATCGTCGAAGAAAAAGACACGCAAATCGGTATCCGGCGCGTGCTCGCGCCAGCGCAGATAGGTTTGTGTTGCGGAAAGGCTGCCCAATTTGTGGGTATCGGCGATATAGCTGCGAAAACCGCCCTCATCCTCCAGCAAAGCCGTGTCGAACCCCCTGCTCGCATGTGACATGCAGATGCGCGACCATACCCGCGCCACGGGATCGCGCACGAGGAGCATGACCTTCATGGCGGGAAAGCGTTGCGCGATTCTCGCGATCTCTTGCCCTTCCAGATTGCAATAGGGTGGCGTGATGTCGCCGGATTTCAGCGCGCCCTTGAACTGAAACAGGCCGGCGTAAAACTCCAAATCCATCGGTTTGCCGCGCCCGGCGCTCGCGTATTTCAGGAAGGCAATGTCGCTCGCACTGAGGGACATGCGATGCACCCGCCGCTCGCCGGAATGCAAGCGTGTTTCTGGCGACACGTCGCCCGCGCGCCGCGCCATACGCTCTTTCC
>DATAVW010000229.1:0-7167 GCA_036267515.1 Rhizomicrobium sp. | reverse complement strand
CATCATCGCTTTTGCCGAGCTTGAGGAATACATCGATCAGCCGACCAAGACCTATTCGAGTGGCATGAACGTGCGGCTGATGTTTGCCGCCTCGACCATGTTCGCGCCCGACCTCCTGGTCATCGACGAGGTGCTCGGCGTGGGCGACGCCTACTTCCAGGGTAAAAGCTTCGAGCGCATTCGCGAAATGTGCAGCGGACAGGGCACCACGCTCCTTCTGGTCACGCACGACGTCTACACCGCGAGCTCCTTGTGCGAGCGCATGATCTGGATTGATCACGGCGCGGTTCTGCTCGACGCGCCGAGCCCCACCGTGCTCAAGGCCTACGAAACGTCGATCCGGCAGCAGGAAGAGGCCCGGCTGCGCAAGAAGGCCCTGCTCGGCGCCCAGCGCATGGTCGAAATGGCGAAGCGGCGCGACGTGCCGATGCTGATCGAGCTGCGCAGCCCCGACAACACGCCGCTGCCGTCCCCGGTCGCCATCGCCCGCGTCGCCCTGGTCGATGGGGAGCGGGAGTGGTTCGCGGCTCTCATCGACGGCGCGGACGCGGCCACCGGGACGGCCCGTCTGGTGACGGAGAGCGGGTCTTGGGGGGATGTGGTGACCTGGCAGGGCCGGCAGGCCCGGCAGATGAAGCATTACGGTTCCGCGATCCACAAGGTCGGAATTTGCTTTTTCCTACCTACGGAAGTTGCCGCGCGTGCCGATCAGATGCGCATCGAAATCGAGCTGGGCTCCGATCATCCATGTCAGCTCGAAGCTTGGCGGATCGACGCCAGCATGCAGGCGCGGCGTGTCGGCATCATACCGACCGCTCCCGGCAAATGGATGGTGTTGCGTGCGGCGCTCTCGGGTGACACCGCGGAAGTCGTCGAAGCCTTGCCGCAAGATACGGTCGACAGTGCCGCGGCCATCGCGGTCGAGGATGCCGGCTCGATTGTTGGCGGCGAGGCCGACCTGCGGTCAACAACGCCCGCCGCCGCCGATCAAACCGCAACTGCGGCAGCGTTGCCGGAGGTCGTCGAAACTTTGCCGCCGCAAGAGGCGATCGACAGTGCCGCTGCCATCGTGATCGAGGATGCCAGTTCGATTGTTGGCGGCGAGGCGGACCTGTGGTCAGCAACGCCTGCAGCCGCCGATCATGCCGCTACTACGACAGCGTTGCCGGAGGCGGATGAAGCATCTGCAGAGGTGGCGGTTCCGGCGGTGGCACTATCCGCCCCCGAGGGCCAGGCGAATACCGAACGGCCTGTAGCCGACCCGCAGGATAAAGGCCCCGAAACGCCGGTTCAGGACTCTAATCTCTTCTCCGCAGGGGTGTTGGAACACCATGGCAGCGGCCGTGTGGTCGTGACCAGGATCCGCTTCCTCGATGATAAGAATTTGGAGAGGCTCCAACTCGAGCACGGAAAGTTCTACCGCATTGTCCTTAGCTATCAAATTAACGATCAGAATTTGAAGGAGCATTGCCAGATCGTTTTCGCCTTCAGGCGGAACGGTGTGGATGATATGTTCCGCCTGTTCGGAAAGGAACTCCTGTTCGACGGCTCAGCAGCGCCACAAGGAGAGATCGTTGTTGATTTTGATCGGATGCCTATTGGAGTAGGCGAATATGCGGTGACGGTTTTGGTAGCGAAGGAAAACTACTACGAAGAGCGGCCGAATAAGTTTTATACGGTGAATCCGGACGTTTATTGGGCTGCGCGCGACGTAATAGATATCAAAGTCGTTTCCGACCATCTGATGCCGCAGGGAACTGGCGTGGTCGGTCAGGCGTCTTGGTATTTGCGGTGATGACAGCTCAACAGCCCGACTTAAGGGTCCAAGGATCGGGCGGAGCGCAGCACCGCGGGTTCGGAGAACGATCAGTCGGCTCGACGGGCGCGCCCCCGCTTTCGCCTCGCTCAAATCCAGCGACGCTGCCTTATCTGGCTTCCAGAAAATAGACACCACCGAGCTTGCGGCCGTGTCCAGAATCGATCCATATCTCGACGCCCGCGTTTCCTCCGGCCGGTATAGAGAGCTTAATATCAAGCGCATCGCGAAACGGGGTGTTGGTGGCGATCTTTCCGTTCTGCCATATGTGCACTTCACCGCTCTTCGAATCATTAAAATACACGGTGAATGGCTCACCGGCCCTGACAACAGACGGCGGCGGATCGCGCAAAAGAGGAGCAGGCTCCGGTCCGGCGATTGCCGACGCTAAGCCGTCAAGCAACGCGCCGTCATTGGGGGCGCAAAGTTCTCCAGCTCGCTTGGGAAGAGCGAGTTCGATGCGCGCGACGCGGTCTTCATCCGGCGCAAAAATTACAAGCATGCCGTCCTGGAGAATAGCACCAGGGAGTAACAGGTCGCGGCCTCGTTCACCGGTCGGAAGATAGAAGTGCAACAAGCCACCCGCGACCCCGTACGGCGCGCTCGCATGATTAGCTTCGACAATTCCCGCTTCCGCCTCGCCGGAAGTTGGAAAGGCGGTCGCGAAGCCCGAACCCTCGGCCATGACGATGCGCACCAACAGCGGACCGTCGCTACGCGAGGCGGAAAGTGGAAAGCGGCGAATGAAAAGATCCAGTTCATGGTCGCGATGCAGCCGTGCATCGAGCGGTATGATCCGGTGGCAGTCGGATTGGACGGCCAGCCTGACCGGCCCGGCGCCGGTCGCAGCGCCGAGAGTGGGCCAGACGGCATCATGATCCACCGAAGGAACAAATACGGTTTCCCTGGCCGTATGGAACATCGGATGGGCAAATACGGCACGCTCCTGAAGGTTGATCGCATCGCCCATCTTCAGGTAATCCGGCGCGAGCGAAAGGTATGCCTGCGCAATTGTTTTGTCGTCTGCGAAGCGGTACTGCGGCATTCGATAGCTGATTGTTTGGCGCATGCCGCCGAATTCCGCGGCGCTCATGGTTGTGCTGCCAGTCGCGAGGTACCGAGCGATTTCCTGGCGTGTCATCATGACTTGCTCGGCTATAATATCGGTAGAGGCATCGATCACGATAGCTTGCGCCTGCGATATCGGGGCGTAGCGCGGAATTGCTACCTGAAGGTCGACCGGGAACTCGGCGCCATGCGCGTTTGGACGCAGCGCCATAAAGCTTTCGAGGTTGGCGGCCGACTTGGCAAAAATCCAATGGGCAATGCCCACCACGGGCCGGGCCGGATCAAAGCCAAGCGAGTCAAAAAAATCGAGAGCGGCCGTGACAGGCACGTGCTGAACGGCGGCAATGCGCGCCTGAGCGCGATCATAAATTCCATCGATGGCGATAACGATGAGAGCCGCACCCGCGAGCACTTTAACCGCCGAAAGAGCGGGTGAAAAAACTGCCGTTGCGATCCCGACGGCGACGGCGGCCGGAACGGCGTAAAGCGGCGCATAGTAACCAATAGTGCCGATGTTGGGATAGATCGATGCCAGGGCCGCCAGTGCGGCCGGAACGGCCAGCCAAAGGCGCTGGGCGTCATTGAATTTGAAGTATCGCCTCGGGACGGCGCACAGCATCAGCGGGATTAATATAGCCGCGATAATGCATGATGCCGCAAAATGACCCAGCGTCCATAGCGCTTCCCAATGTTGGAAAAGCGGCCGGATCGGCCACGATGCCAGAACTGCTGTACCGCGCTGACCTGAGGCGCTGTAATTCACGAGTGAGGCGAGTGTAGCTGTCTCATAAGGATGCAGCATGATGGCGTAACCAACCATCGGCAACGTCCACGCCGCAACGAACCACCAAAAGCCGCGATTGGCCCAAAACCGAAGCCCGCTATCCCGCCAGAGCAGGAAAGCCAACGCAGGACCCGCCATCAGCGCAACGAAATGCGACAACACAGAAAGGGCATAAGCGAAACCCGCGCCCGCCATCAACATCGACCGCCGCTCCGCCAGTCGGGCTTCCGAGAGAAGCCACAAGCAAATCAGCAGAAAGAAAGGAACCGCAACATCGGGCCGCGCGACCGGAGAAGGATAGACCCACAGCGGAATAAGAAGGTAAGCGCCGAGCGATATGAGTCCCGCGCCAGGTCCGACCAAACGCCGCGCAATGCTGTATGCAAGCAGGGCAGTTCCAGCCATGAACAGAATAGTCGCCCAACGCGCCTGATCTATTCCAAATCCAGCTAACCGGTAAATGAGACCCGACACCGCGTAGTAAACGGGCGGATAGCAGTCCATCACGAGTCCGCGGGAAAAGCCCATGACTGCGACCGGGTCAATATCAAAGCCAAAGGAGTGGTCGCGGAACAGGCGGACGCCGAGCCAGGCAGCGGATTCGTCGTAGCCGATTTCGGGGAAATAGTGCGCTTGCCAAGTGAGGATGGCCGCCGTCACGCCGGTCGCGACGCATGCGCCGACACCACACAGATACCGCGGGAGGTTGGAATGGGTCACTGTCGACAAAGAGAAATACCAGCAGCAGTTAATGCTACTCTTGCTGACGGCGCGGCACTAAGCGCACCCTCGCAGGATGCAGGCCTCGCCATACGGATAAAAGCGATCACGGTCTGCCCCAGATGCTCGAATTGGTAGGTGTTGCCAAGGTGGGAGCTGACAGACAGCTCTTCGGCGCCTCCAGCGCCGGCCGATCCAGCAGGGCGAGGCGATGCAAGACAAAGCGCGACATGCCCGGTGCGCCGGTTCGGAAATTGGAGATGATCACTTGGCAACGTTCTGGTAGTCCGCCAAACGTAAAGACATGTTGATGGCGGCCCAGCTGCCAGATGCCTTGTGCGAAGCTGAAGGCGTTGCTGGCCATGTCCAGCAGCCCCAACGAGAGGCCGCCTTCGTGAAGGTCGACGTCGACAAGAATGGCGTTTACCGATGCGCCAGCCGGCGGTTCGAACGGGGGGCCCACCAGGGCATAGCCAAACGAATTTTCCTTGGTTTGTACCTCGACGCCTTCGGCTGTCTGCTTGATGGCCGCCTCGGCAGGTTGAAAACCGGTCAAGGGAATGTGTTCGCTAATCCCCTGTTCCGCTATCAGCGCTGGTTGGAAAAAGGGCGTGTGCCGCGGGATGGGACCTTGCCGCAATTCATACCAGACGAACCAGGCTTGGTTCCAAAGCTGTCGCCGTGCAACAGACAGGGCGTTGGCAAATACCTCTAGGAGTCGTTCGTCGTCATGCCAGTCCGACCAAGGACAGTGTTCGGCCCCGACGCTAGGATCGGACGCGAGCGCAAATCTCGCGGGATCGAACTCATCCGGCGATGACCAGCCACAAGTCGCGCTGGCAAATTCCCAGGTATAGAGCATCAGAATGATAGAGCCCCCCAAGGCGAGCGCTGCGAGGCATCGTTCAGCTAATTGCCGCTGCAATGGTCGCGGCATTGTCATCAACGAGCCGTAGATGAATATTACGTCATAAAGACCGCCCAGATCGTGATTGGGGTCGTTGCCAAGAATAAATTGCATCCCGGCAGCGCCTTTGGCGGCGGCCACTCGCTTGATGACTTCCAGATTGCTCGGGACGATGTCGTAACACGTCAGCTCGGCTCCGTGCAGGTGGTAATAAATCTCATGCAAGCCAAGTCCAGTTCCGATCGACAGGACGCGCCTGCCGGCGAATTCCTCCGACATCTTTTGCAGAAATGTTTCTTCCTCAGCGTATCGCTGGAAGCGCTTAGTGAACGCTTCATCCCAGTCGGAAACCAACTCCGCGTCGCTCAGGTTCAGCAACAAAGACGTATCGTGCTTGCCGGCACCGGAGGGCGCGAAGCGCCAATAGGCTCGGGATTGCTCCAAACCAAAGGAATCCTCAATTCGACTCTCGTTGGCGACGCCGGCTGGCATCTTGGCCTCGCTGTCTCATATTTCCTTGGCAGTCACGTCGAATTTGTTCTTAGGTAATGCGGCGGTCGTGGGCGCCGTTTTTATCGAAAAGCGACGATGGTTGCTTGCGGCGGCTTCCGCACATGCGCAGTAACCGGACGTACGATACAGTTGTAGATAAAGCCTTCAAGAACGTTTGCGGGTAACGGTGGCCGTTGCCGAGAGTGACTGGGCGCGAGGCGATTTAGCCTCTTCTCTCGGCTTGGCCGCCTCGGATTTCTTCGATCGAGTCAAAATGAGCTCGCGCAATTGCGGATCGCGCTCCATGCGCCGAAACCGCTCGGCATCCTTTCCGCTCAGCTCCGAAACGGTATAGGCCGAGAAGTTGAACATCTCGACGTGGATGTCCTCGTGCCCGATCTGTTCCAGCATCCATACCATCTCCTCGGACGTGTATTCGCGGTGATGGCCCTCGAAAGGAGGTTCGACGTCAAATTGGACCTGGATCGGGGCGGCGATCGGGCGGCCTGATGCGAGTTTTTCCCGTGTGTAGACATAGGATAGGTTGGGCGTGTCGAGGACGAGCGTGCCGCCCGGCCGCAGCACGCGGTTGAGAGCCAGCAGTAACGGCTTTGGCGTATGCGCAATATGCTCGATCACGCCCAGACAGAGCACCGCATCATACGAATTTTCCGGAAAACGGCTGAGATCGGATTTTCCGCCGGCGCTCAGGTCGATAACCCGGATGCCAGCCGACTGCATAAGGGGAAGCGTGTGTTTGAATGCCTTGCCATATGAGCCGTATTGGTCGGCCGCATCGACCTCGAATCCCAGTTCTCGGACGAACAGCGAGAAGTTTCCGAAATAAGAACCGAAGTCGAGAACTTTTCCCTTATGCAATCCGTTTGCCCGCAGCGCCGCGCCAACGCGGACCATGCGGATCGCACTCAGACGGAGATAACCCGACCACTCAAAATTCGCCAAGCCAGGCGAATGACGGGCCAGAGGCGAAAAGTCGGATTTGGGAACTATATCCAAGATCGCATTGGTCGCGTTCAATGCGGCTTCGTATTGCTCCGGAAATTCCTGCAAGCACTCCGGAAATCTAAGCTGAATGGCTGTTTCGCGCTCGGCGGAGAACGCGGCGGGGTCCTTCTCCACCTGCCACAAGATGGTCTTTCCGTCCGAACTCGGGTGCGCGCCGCTGATCCCGAGGTCAGCCATGTGGAGTGTCTCGTCCCGCACGATACGCAGCCCCGTACGCGTGAGTGCTTCGCGCACCGAGGCTTCGTCCGCCTTCCACAAATGAGCCTGGTTGGAGAATTCCGGTCGCAGGTAATCCGGCGGAATCACCATGAAAGCCTGACCGCCCGGCTTCAGCACCCGCGCGCACTCCGCCAG
>DATAVW010000228.1:0-21396 GCA_036267515.1 Rhizomicrobium sp. | reverse complement strand
GGCTCGCTCGCCGGCAAATTCGCCGCCAGCTGCGACACGGAGATGCAAGCGAAAATTCTGGCCCATGCCATGCGGCTCGAAAACGCCCGCGGCATCGAGGTGTGGGACGGGAACGAGCTTATCTACCGTCGCCCCGACGAACCCGACCGGCGCATCGTCGCCCGCCAGTAACGCGAGCTGTTCCTGCTTCCACTCAGCCCAGAACCGGCAGGCTGTTTGCAGCTGGAACCAGCGGCTGCGGCTTGAATGCGGCCGCGGCAGCTTGCGCTGCGGCGCGATCGGAATCGTTCAACTGCGTCGCCAGGGCTTCGGCGCGAGACTTCGATTCCGCATCGCCCTGCGCCGCAGCAACCAGGTACCATTTGTACGCATCCGCCAGGCTCTGCTTCACGCCCATGCCGCGCTCATAGAGCACTGCGAGATTGAACTGCGAATCCGCAAGGCCGAGATTGGCGGCATGCGCAAACCAGATCGCCGCCTGTGCATCGTCCTTCGGCTCGCCGGAGCCTTCGGCAAACGCGACCGCGAGATTGTGCATCGCCTTGCGATTGCCCTGTTTGGCAGCCAGATCATACCAATGCGTCGCAAGTTTGCCGTTGGTGGGAACGCCGCGGCCGCGCTCATACAAGGTGCCGAGGCGGTACTGCGCGAGCGGTTCGCCCTGCTGCGCAGCGCGCGCCAGCCAGCGCGCAGCCTCCGCTTCGTTGATCTGCGTGCCGCTTCCCTCGAGATACTTCATGCCGAGCACCAACTGGGCGCGGGAATCCCCCGTGTTCGCAAGCGCCACGATGCGCTGCGCCGGTGAGTTCGGCGCGGGAGCGGCAACCGGGTTGGCGGCGCTCTTCCGGCCAGCGGCCAACGCTTTCGCGGCAGGAGGCGTCATGCGCTCAGAAATGTCGGCCGGACGAGTCTTTGACGTTTGCGTTTCGTGAACCGCAGAGGGCGCAATGGCAGCGACATCGGATTTGCCCGGTGCCGAAAGCTGCGCGGCCGGTGCCTCGTCGTCATTCGTCGCCGTGCGGCGCGGGCCAGATGATAAGCCGGGTTCCGCCGTTGTTGGCGGTGCCACCGACGCGGAATGTGCCGACAGGGGCTGGCTGATTGCGGCGACGGTAGCCGCGTGGGGATCCGTGGAGCCCATGCCGCGTGTCAGCACGACCCCGCCCAGCGCGGCCGCCACAGCCGCCGCGAATACCGAGGCAGCAACCGCGAAGCGCTTTCGCCCAGGTTGTGTTGTTGCGGTCTTCTCGCCTGGCACGGTCCAGGGAAACATCCCGCTCTGCGGGGGAACTGCTTCTTTTTCAACGGCTGCCGCATTGGCGGAGCGGCGCGCCGTGGCGAGGAACGACTCCGGCTCTCCCAGAAACCCTTCGGACGCAGCAAAGGGCTCGCTGAACGCAGCCGACGCCGGAACGTCCTCAGTTGGGAACGGGGGAAGATCGCCCGTATCGGCAGCAGAGGCAGCGGCGGCAAAGTCATGCGCCGCGCCGGTCATGGTGTGAAAATCGGAAACGAAGTCGTGCGCGGGCGCCGCGTGATCCATGAAGGGCGGCGCATCCAGAATCATCTTTCCCGGTTGCGCGGAATTGGCAGCAGCCGGAGTGACTGGTTCTGAGGCCGCTGTGGCTTCCGGTACCGCGGCGCTCAATTGCGGCGGCGCCGGCAATTTCTCCTCGACTGCCGCGACTTTCGCCGCGGCGTCCTGCACAGCCGTCTGGAGTTCGCGGACGGTATCCCGGTTACGCTCGTCCGCCGCCTCCACGCTTGCCGCAAGCTCCCGCAACGTCTGCTCAACGCTGGCGCTGGTTGCCGTACTGGTGTGCTCCGTATGTTCAAGGCGGCCCATGATGTCGGACAGAACGTGCTCCATCCCCTGCAGTCGGCGATCGATCGAATCGTCGGCATCGCGCGCCTCTAGCTGGGCGACGATATCTTCTATGCGCACCGCCAATGAGCCTTGCGTGCTTTCGCCGGCAGCGACGCGCTGGCCAATTTGCTCGAACTCGTTTCTGATTTCCGAGACGGCAGCGCCGTGCTGGTGGAGTCCTTCCTCCACCGAATCCTTCGCAGCCCGCAGGCGCTCAACATTTTCCATCGTGAGGTCGAGCGCAGAAGCACTGGAAAAAGCCGTGCGCTCGACAACGCGAATCCGCTCATCGAGAGATGCGACATGGGCGTCCACCGCTACGGCCGTGGCATCGACCTTTTCGCTCGTGGACACCAGCTGGTTTGTGAGCGACTCGACATTTCCGGCAAGCGCGGCAATCTGGGACGCCGATTGACTCGCGCTATCTGCCATCTGATCCGCGACCCGCGAAAGGCCCTGATGCAGCGCCTTTACAGCGTCGCGCATGCCGTCGGTTTGAATGTGCCGCTCGATACGCCCCAGCCGCTCGGCCAGTGCGTTCACATGCGCGCTCATCTGTTCATAGGCCTGCGCCTGCTCGCGCGCGGCGATGTTGATCTGGGTGGCAGCCTGGGTCATGGCGCGATTGTTTTCCGTCTGGTTGCGCTCAGTCGTTTCGAGGCGACGAGCAACCGTCTTCAGCTGCTGATCGAGGGCCCTGTAGGCGCCCTGTGATTCGGTTTCGCTCCGGGACACCCGGGCAAGCATCTCCTCCGTCTCGCGTGGCGAATGAAGCGGCACCGGCTCAACCGGCAGTGCCGAACCTTCCGGAACGCCCAGGCGCCAGTTGCGCGCGCTCTCGTCATTGGCGGCGTCCGGGAAACCGCGGAGGATCCGGCGGGTCATCCATTCGCCGACCGATAACCCCTCGCGTCGGGCGGCGGCGCGAGCCGCCTCCCGGGCCTCGGCCGGAATTCCGGCGACATTCCAGGGAAGTTCAGGCTGCATTTCGACTCACAATCTGCCGAACCTCAATGAGAAGTATCGGCCCCCAAGTAATGTGTAAAGAAACATCGCCGCTCCAAAATGTAGTTTGCAGCAGCGAGCTTTTCGGCCAACGGTATAGTTGACGAAGAGGGTTAAATTCGGGTTAGCGCGGAGATACGCCCGCTTTCACCAGTTCCCGGCCCAGCCGGCCGGTGAGCCATGCGAAGGCCATCCGATAATCCGAAATCAGCGACCACAAAGGATGAGTGAAGGTGGCCGGTTTGTTGTGCTCGACAAAGAAATGGGCGAACCAGGCGGGCCCATATCCTCCAATCAAAGCGCCAGCCACCAACCATGGATTTCCGGTCCAGATCAGGGCGATCAGGCAGGTTGTGGCGACAACTGTGCCAAGCAGATGGATCGCGCGGGTGGCGGGCTGGGCATGCTCCCGCAGATAGTAGGGCCAGAATTCGCGATAGGTGGAAATCCGTTCCGCCACGGCACTAAGGCTCCCGCCGTTCCGGTTGCGGAAGCCTGGCCAAGTCCGCTGCAAACAGTTCCGTGACGTAAACCGTATTACCGTTTACCGCAGCACCGACACCGGTCCGCAGGTATGCCGGATCGACAAGATTCTCCCGATGGTTTTTGCTGGCGAGCCAGATGTCCACGACCTGGCGGGCAAAGATTTCAACGTCCACGCCATATTTCGGGTAGTAAGGTTGCGCGGCGATATTCTCGCCCAGCAGGCCTTCGAAGCTCGCATCTTCGTCCATGATGATGTTGGCCGAAGTGCGCCCGTCGGGAGAGGCGTGGGCCATGTAGCTTCGCGCGGCCATGTCTGCACTTTTCTCGCGCGCCACACCGACGAGTTCTGAATCCAGCGCCAGCTCCGCGGCGTGCGGATCGATGGTGCGGCGCTGCTGCTCGACCAATTCATAGATGCGGGTTTCGAGCGCCGGCATCAGCGTTTTGGGATCCGGTGGCGGGACAGCCGCGATTTGTGACGGTGGCAGAGCGGTGCAGCTGGTGCAAAACATCGCCAGCGATCCAACAAGCGCCCGCCGCATGGGTTAGTGCACGATCTCGAACAGGCCGGCGGCTCCCATCCCACCGCCGACGCACATGGTGACAACACCCAATCTGGCGCCGCGCCTGCGTCCTTCGATCAACAGATGTCCTGTCATGCGGGCGCCGGACATCCCGTAAGGATGCCCGATCGAAATCGCGCCGCCGTCCACGTTCAGGTTCTCGTGCGGGATGCCGATGTGGTCCATGCAGTAGAGAACCTGCGCCGCAAAGGCCTCATTCAATTCCCACAGGTCGATGTCATCGGGCTTGAGACCGTGCCGCTGCAACAGACGCGGCACCGCGAACACTGGCCCGATGCCCATTTCGTCCGGCTCGCAGGCGGCCACCGCAAACCCCCGGAAAATTCCCAGCGGCTTCAACCCTTTTTGTTCGGCCACCTTCGAATCCATAACCACACAGGCGGAAGCACCGTCGGAAAACTGCGACGCATTGCCGGCGGTCACATACTTGCCCTGCTTGATTTCGAGACCACCAGCGAACACCGGCTTCAGCGCCTGCAATCCTTCCAGCGTGGTATCCGGACGGTTGCACTCGTCGCGATCCACTGTGTAGTCGATAATCGATTCCGCTTCCGTCGCTTTGTCCATTTTTTTCATTTTTGTTTTGAGTGGCACGATCTCATCACTGAATTTCTGTGCCTGCTGCGCTGCTGCGGTTCGGCGCTGACTTTCGAGCGCATAGGCGTCCTGCCGTTCGCGGCTGACGGAATAGCGTTCGGAAACGACCTCTGCCGTCTCGATCATCGACATCCACAGCGCCGGCTTAATCTCCATCAAATGCGGTTCGGTGATGTTCTTGGTGTTCATCCCGCCCATCTGCACGAGCGAAATGGATTCCACCCCGCCAGCGACTGCCACCGGCGTGCCTTCCGTCATCACCTGCTGGCACGCCATGGCGATGGTTTGCAGGCCGGAGGAGCAGAACCGATTCACGGTTGCGCCGGCCGTGGTTACCGGGCAGCCGGCTTCGATGGCCGAAAGACGCGCGATGTTGAATCCTGTGGCGCCTTCGGGATTGGCGCAGCCCATAAGCACATCCTCCACCTCCGCGGGCTCAATCCCCGCTTTGGCGATGGCATGCTTGATGGCGTGACCCGCCATGACCGCGCCGTGCGTGATGTTGAATCCACCACGGACGGATTTCGCAAGTCCGCTCCGCGCCGTCGATACGATAACGGCTTCGCGCATGGTTGCCTCCGATATTTTGTTGACGCGAACCTAACGTGGCCATCCGCCCGACGAAAGCAACGGCTCTTACAAAACGTCTGCGGCGTCAGATATAGGCGCCGTGATCAAGCCATTCCGGTGCGGCGCGGCTGCGCGAGCGATGTGTGATCATCCGGTCGTGCAAATGGCGCACTGTCGCGCTGCCGGTCTTCACGAACAGAAACGGGAACAGCCCGTGCAGCATACAGGCAATGCCAGCAAGCATCATGCGGCTGCCGAAGGAGAAGGCGGAGGCCATGTGCTGCATGTAAGTTTCGCCCACGGATTGCGGATGTTCCACAAATAGCGTCTGCAAACTGGCCATGCCGAATCTCCCGTTTCCGCCGCAACAATGGGCTGCGAAGATAGATAAATCACTATCGATTTTTGTCGCAATCCTGCGGAACGAGGTTAGTGGCCAGCTGGTGGCGAGGCGGCAGGGCCCGACGCGGAACCGCCCTTGATCTGGGCGTAAATGCCCCAGAGATGAGCGACCTTGGTCATCGCTGCGTTCCCGGAAACGGAGATGAATGCCTGCCTGGCCTCAGCAAATTTGTCCTGGCGCACCAAAGACATACCCAGCAGCATCTGTGCCTCTCCCGGATTCTTGCTTCCACCTTTGGAAACAGCATCTCGCGCCAGGGCCTCCGCCTCGGCAAACCGGCCATAGCCATAAAGCGCCTCAGCGACCGAAAGAGCCGTTTGTCCACTCCCCTTCCTGGCCGCGGCGATTTCCGCCGACAGGGAGCCCTGCTCCTTCGCGGAATTTGATTTGGCGCTGTTCAGGTCCGGCCCCGTGACACCGCCCGATTGTAGGATGGTCACCGCATCGCCGTAGTAACGCAGCTGGTTCGCAAGCTTGCCGGCAAGTCCTGCCTCGTTTGCCTTGAGGGCATGGGTGACGTAGCTCAGCCGATAGAGGTCCATCGCGATCACGTCGGTCATGCCCTTGGTACCGAACGTGACACTGATCAGCTTGTCCCAATCCGCCGGAGAATTGGTCTGTAAGACAATCTGTTCGAGCGTTTGGGCGGCGGCTTCGGGATTGGCCTTGGCCTGCGCGTTCATGGTAATTTCGAGTGCAGCCTGGGGAGGCTGCTTTCCCGCCGCTTTCGCCGCGGCCACCGCTTTCTGCGCATATTGTTGCGCTGTGGCGACGTCTTTCGTGTTGTAATACGCAATTGCCAGATTGCTGAGTTCGTCTGGGTCGAGCGGCCTGATCGCCTCGAGCTGCTTTCCGTACTGAATGATTCCGGCATAGTTGTTCGCCTGCGACTCGAGACGGAAGCCGTTTGTCAGAAGGTCTTTTTTGTCTTCCGGGGGCATGGAAGACGACGCGAGCGCTGCTTCCACCGCCGTGAGGGCTGTCTTGTAGTCCTTCAGATTGAAGGCCACGAGGCTGAGAATTTTGTTGATGACGTAATCTTCATAAGGAGTCCGATTCGCAACGGCCTGCGCCTGTTTGATGCTGGCCATCGCCGTGGCCCAGTCCGATTTCTGGATCGCCTCCAGAGCCGCATTCAGCGGTTCGCCGACCTCTTTGCTCACCTTGTCGGCGGCTTGCGCCGCAGGAAACAGCGCGACGCCGACAACGCCGGCGGTGGTGCAAACGAGAGAAGCGATAAAGGCAGCGCGAACCAGTTTCTGAACCATGAGTATTCCCCTATTTTGCGATCCGAGCATCTCACGCCGCCGCCCGGTGTTAAACATCTTGGGACATTCTGCGGATTCCAGGACCTCCTTCAAGGGCGCATGGCGCGATCGCCAGAAGTCCGGTCCCGGAGGCCATGCTCAATGCCGCGGCCTTCAAGGGTCCAGCAAGGCGCAACTTTACCCGGTTCGGAGAACTTCTGTCTGGAACTGACCTTGCGAATCATTGGTGCTAGAAGGACCGCAGGCGGGTGAGCATGGCGTTCCTTACCTCGTTTCGCGGCAGCCGAGAGACCATCTACCCGGAATCGCTGCGGGAGCGATTGCACACCTTTCCCCTGCTCGCCGACATTGGCGAAGCAGTCCTGAAGCAGCTTCTGGCGCAAGCGACGTGGTTCGGCCTCCCCGGCGGCACGCTTCTGCCGCGCGACGGTGAAAACGACCGCGCCCTGTTCCTTGTCGTTGCCGGCTGTCTCGGCGTTTTTCTGGATGACGAGCGCGGTGCCAAACGGCTGGTTGCGCACGTTCCAGCCGGAGAAGCCGTGGGGGAGATGTCGCTCATCTCCGGCCAACCGCACACGGTGCAACTCGTCGCCTTGCGGGATACCGAACTGCTGCGCGTCGGCCGCGAAGCGTTCGAATCTCTCATCGCGCGCCATCCGCGCGTAATGCTCAACCTGATGCGCATCCTGATCCAACGGCTCAATGAAACCACGCGGCAGCCGCTGGATCGGGCGCAGCCGAAGACCTTTGCCATTGTTCCGCTCCAGGAGGGCCTTTCGGGTGAAGATATCGGGCAGCGATTGGCGGCGGCACTTGCGGAGATAGGTTCGCGCGCTGCCGTCGTCGATTGCCGCAGCGCCGATGAAAGTGCGGATTGGTTCAACCGCTTCGAGGCCGCGCACGATATCGTATTCTACCGTGGCGATGCGCCGGAAAGCGCGTGGACACAGCACTGCCTCCGCCAGGCCGATCGCGTGTTCCTGTTGGCCCGATCCGATCGGCCGTTGCCGCTCAAGCCGCTCGATCTGCCGGCATTTAAGGAGCGGGCGACCGGCTTGCCCGAACTCCTGCTCGTTCACGCCAGCAGCAGCGCGCAAAAACTGCCGCAGCATTTCGCCCTGCGCAGTGGATTGTTTGACTCGCACCATCACATCCGCGCCAAGCGAAGCGAAGATATTCAGCGGCTGGCCCGGTTCATTGCGGGGCGGGCGGTTGGGCTTGTGCTTGCCGGTGGCGGCGCCCGCGGCTTCGCCCATATCGGTGTCATCAAGGCGCTCAAGGAGGCCGGCGTCCCCTTCGATCATCTGGGCGGCACCAGTATGGGTGCGATTATCGCTGCCGGCCTCGCATTGGAATGGGATATGGACGAGCTCACGGCACGCATGCGCGCGGCCTTCGTCGAAACCAATCCACTGTCGGATTACACATTGCCGCTGATCGCGCTGGTGCGCGGCAAAAAGGTTTCCGAGCTGTTGCAGGAGCATTTTGGCCGTGGCCGCATCGAAGAATTGCCCAAGCCGTTCTTCTGCGTGTCATGCGACCTGACGACCGGCCGCATTCACGTCCATCGCGATGGAGAGCTCTGGCGTGCCTTGCGGGCCAGTGTTGCCTTGCCGGGTATCCTGCCCCCCGTCACGTATCATGGCCATCTGCTGGTTGACGGGGGCGTGATGAACAATCTCCCGGTCGATGTGATGGCGCAACAGGCGAAGGGGCCGGTTATCGCTTCCGATGTCACCGGCGAATGGCCGCTCGAAGTCAGCGATTCCCGCTATGGCGAGCGACCGTTCTGGTGGCTGCTCTGGCAGCGGATGCGAGGTACGCCGTCGATTGTCTCCATACTCATGCGCTCCGGCACAGTTGGGTCTGAAGCGCAAAGACGACTTGTGCGGGACCAGGCAGACCTGCTGTTCGAACCGCCTCTGGAAGGTCTTGGAATCCGGGACTGGCAAGACTTCGAGCGTGCGGTTGAGGAAGGCTACGAGCACGCCGTGAGGGTGATCCAGAAGGAGGGCCTTCCGCTCATACACTCTTGGACCCAAGGTCCCGCTGTCGCCGCTCCAGAGCTTGAGTCCAACGCACCTGTGTTGGCGACAGCAGCTGCCGAATAGGAGCCCGGCATCTTCGGTCGATAGTTGCGATTGCGCGCGAGAGGGTGTCTTAATGCGTGCGCGACTCGCAAAAGGGGGAATGCACCATGGCAGCGCGCAAAAGCGGATCGAAGAAGAAGAGCAAGGGCAGGAAGGCGCCCGTGAAGCGGCGCTCGGCCTCCGCCACGAAATCACGAGCCAAGAGCGTTTCGGCGAAGAAGCGCGGTGGACGTAAAACGGCCCGCAAGGCCAGCGCAAAGTCCCGCACGACTCGCAAGACATCGGGCCGCCGCTCCACGTCGGCAAAGAAGGCTACCTCGACGGCGCGTGGTGCGCTCAGCCGCGTGGCGAAGGTCGCATCCAACGTGGCTGAAGTGGCGTCGGGCGTCGCCGTCGTCGCAACCGGCGTTGTCCGGCAATTGTCGGGCAAGCGCGGTGGACGTTCTGGACAGGGCGGGGTTGGCGCTTCCGGGAATTCCGGGCAACAGGACACGTCTGAAGGTTCGTGAGCTTTCACTCGCGGGCGGCGAGGTAACCGGACGGCGCATTAGCGCTCTTCGTAACCGCGCGGATGTGCATACGCGCCGTTTACCGCATCATCGCAATCACGATGTCCAGCCGCCGCGGGTGTGCATGACTTCATAACCTGCTCACTGAGGACAATCTCGAGGCGCATACGCGTGACAGCGGCGATGGAGCGTCGTGCAATACCGGGTCGGGTGCGAATGAACATAAACAACCGCCGGTCGCATGGCCGCAATCGCGCCCATCAAGGCTCGACCGGGAAGATGCCCCCGCAGCCTCTCTAACAAAAACGAAATCCGGACAGAGACAGGCAACCAAAATATCGTGTGATGTATTTTCCTTGGGGGAACACCGAGCTCGCGGCGCTTCACTGCGCTTGCACGGAACCAGGAATGCCACTGCCGGCTCCAGACGACCTTCTCCGCACGCTGGATCAGTTCGCCGGCTCGCTGGGCGTCGGCAAGGCGCGCCTCGATCCTGAAATGTTAGTGGGTGCCGCTTTACGCCGCAGCGGCCGGCGCGAATTCCAGGATGCTTCGTTCTTGCCCGCGCTTCGGTTGCTGCTCGAATGCTGCGAAAGCGAAGCCGATCTCAATGTGTTCGGCAGGCAGGCGGTGAAATGGGACGTCCTGCGCTGCCTCTCGAACCTGCTGCGCTTCGAAGCCGAGGAGGATTTGGATCCCGGTGTCGTTGGCGAGAAGATCGACCGGCCCATTTTTATCACGGGACTTCCGCGAAGCGGTACGACCCTGCTGCACTCGCTACTCACGGTGGATCCACTGCTTCGAGTTCCACGCTGCTGGGAAACCATTTCGCCATATCCGAAAAAGAGCCCCGATCGCCGGCGGCAGCAGGTGGACGGGCAACTGCGCGTCTTTCAGCGTCTGGCGCCGGAAATGGCGGCGCTGCACCCACTCTCGGCAGATTCACCGCAGGAATGCACCGAAATCACCGCGCAGGTGTTTCAGAGCCTGCGGTACGAGATGACCTATCGGATTCCGTCTTACCAATCATGGATCGACGCGGCTGGGCATGTTTCCGCGTATCGCTTCCACAAGCGCTTCTTGCAGCATCTACAGCACCAGCATGGGGGCGGGCGATGGGTTCTTAAATGTCCGGATCACATTCACGCGCTCAATGCAATCGAGCAAATTTATCCGGATTGCGGAATCGTTTTCGTGCACCGCGATCCGCTGCGGGTAATCGCGTCCGCAACGAAACTCACGGAAGTGGTGCGACGCCCATTCACCCGGCATGTAGACAAGAAGGAAATCGGCCGGCAGGTACTCGGGCGCCTGACGGAAGGCATCGATACCATGGTCGAAAGGTCGATAGCCGACCCGCGAGTATTCCATCTTTGCTATACGGAGTTCGCACGCAATCCCCTAGCCGCCATTCAATTGCTCTATCGACACTTCGGACTTACGCTGGAGGATGAAACGCGGGAACGCATGTGCGAATTCCTCGCCGCTTCTCCACCAGCCAGCCATCAATGCACCGCGGAGGAGTTCGGGCTCAACCCGCAACGGCTGCGCGACCGATTTGAATCGTATATGGAGCACTTCGGTATTCGGCGCGAATCTCCAGTTTGGCGAAATCGCACAGCCCTCCAGATTCCTATCGCGGCATGAAGCCCATCGCCCTTGCCGCTTTTCTCATCGGCGCGGCGATCCTGATCTTGCTTGTGGTCTATGCCGGCCTCCCGGTGCTGATCGAGGCGCTTGCCGCACTGGGTTTGACCGGTCTCCTGCTGATCGGCGGAGCCCATCTTCCGGTCGCGGCGCTGCTTGGAACCGCGTGGTGGATCATCGGCCGCGGGCTCAAGCGGCCAGATCTCCCGCGCTTCATCTGGGCGCGTGCGGTGCGCGACGCTTCTGCCGAGTCGCTGCCATTTTCGCAGGTGGGCGGATATGTGATTGGCGTCCGCGTGCTGGTTCTCTCAGGCGCTTCGGCGGAATGGGCAGGCACCTCCACGCTGCTCGATCTCATTCTCGAGCTCGTGGCCAAGGTGCCGTACATCTTGCTGGGCTTAGCCCTCTTGGCATTGCTGAAACCGCATTTCGCGGGAGTGAGCGCCGCGATTGGCCTCACGATTTGCATCATCGCCATCCTTATCGCGCTCCAGCAAAAATCTCCCGGGTGGATGACACGAGCCACAACACGCCTCTTCAATCGCTGGCCGTCTCTCGCGCGACTGCACCGTGAGGCACTGACCGCCTTCCGGGAGATGACCGCGCGCCGCGCCGCCGTTCGAAGCAGCCTGTTCGTCCATTTCGTCTGTTGGATTTTGGGTGCAGCAGAAACATGGCTTATCTTCTGGCTGATGCGCCGGCCGGTGGGCCTCGCCCCGGCTCTGGTGATCGACAGTCTTGTGGGCGCATTGCGGGCCGTCTCGTTCTTCGTGCCCGCGGCCCTCGGCATCCAGGAGGGCGGCTATGTGCTGCTCTGCGGCCTGTTCGGCCTCTCTCCCGCTGCCGCGCTGGCATTCTCGCTTGCCCGCCGCGCCCGCGATCTCCTGCTGGCCGGGATCGTGCTGCCCTATTGGCAATGGCTGGAAGGACGTGCCCTGCCCCTTCGCTTTAAATCGTAAGCGCTATGGAGCCATGCCGGCGAGCTTGCGCCCGCGCGCCGCAAGATAGTCGTACAGCTGGTTTAGCTCGACATCGCTGAGATGGCTGATCCGCACTCGCGCCACGGCTGACATCATTGGCAACTCGCGATTCCCTGCCGCCTTGCCTGTGTGCATGAACTTCAAAAAATCGGCGCGCTCGTAGGACGCGACCAGCGAAAGATCTGGGGGTCGCGGTCCGGGAATGCCTTCTGGCCCGCCGGTCAACGCGGTCATATGGCATTCGCCGCAAGCGCTCATCGCGATCTCCCGGCCCCGGGCATAGTGCAGACCGAGATCAAGCGCTCGCTTCTGCGTGCCGAACCAATAGGCATCCGTGTGCGCCTTTCCGGCGAGAACGCCGACGCGCGGCAGCAAGCCAAAAGACGGGCTTGGAATGTCTGCCCCAGCCGGTTTGAGCGAACGAATATACGAGATGATCGCGGTGACCTCCCCATCCGGCATATATTGGAACGCATCGGCCGGCATGGCCTCTGCCACACTGGTGCCGTTCGGGCGCAAGCCTTTGCGGATGGCGCGGTCGAAATCGGCATCGGAGAAGGTTGCGGCAAGCCGCGTGAGATTGCGCGATGAGACGCCGAAATCGGGAATGAACGTGCCCTGCAGGTTCGGACGGTGGCAGTCGGCGCAGCCATACGGCCGGACCAGATGTTTGCCCAGCGCAATGACGGTTGGATTTGTCGAGGCATGCACGTGCGAGGGCGCCAGCGGATAGCGCTTGCCGATAATCTGTTCTGAGGCGACATAAACATACGCCACGGCGGCTAGCGCGAACAGGGCTATGCCGCCCAGGGCAATGCCCACCCATTTCCAGAATCGGCGCATGGTCCCCCCCCGCTTCAAATCTTAACCCGCGCACCCTATATTATACCCGTTCGGGTTCGCCCGGACTATGGCGATAAACGGCTGCGTAATAAGCGGACTGGACCCGGGGGCGGTACCCGGCGGCTCCACCAAAATCCCGAGGATGCGATATTCGCGGCGGGATTCTGTGGGGCCGAAACAGGATCGACAGACGTGTAAAGGCTGACCTTTCACCCGGTATGGTATCCGCCGTTATCGGGCTAATCGTACAGGTGCCAACGATAATGAAATGGCCCTCGCTGCCTAACTTAGGTTAGACAAGCGCGGTTTCGGGGAGGGCACCGGGCAACAGAAGCCCTCCCCACTTCTCCTTTTCGCAATCAAGTCTGTACGCTGCAACCAAGGGAGCGGGCTTTGAAAATCGATCCGGGCGCTTACGATTTTCTCTCGAATTTCAGCACCGTGGGCGCCATCGTGCTGGGCTCCATCATGGCCACCATGGGTGCACTCGCGGCGACGCAGATCGAGTGGCGTGTAGAGCGCCGCCGGCGCGAGCAGCACGCGGCCGTGTTTTTCGGCGAAGTGCTGGCGACGCTGCTTGCGGTGCTGCGGATCGCGAAACGGGTGAAAGGCATCGGCGACCCTTACGGCCCGGTGACCATGCGTATCTTGCGCCAGGCATTACAGGAGATCGGCATTTACGACCGCAACCGTGAAAACCTCTATGCCCTTCAGCATGCGGGGCTGCGGGCGCGCATTCATACCTCGGTGTTGCGCATCTCTTCGCCCCTCAACGGCATCTTCGACACGACGGAGGAAGTGCGTGCCGGACATATCCGGCTGCGGACTCCCGGCCTGCCGCAGGAGGAACGTGACGAAATCGAAACGCGCATTCTCGAACTAACAGAAATGCGCGAAGGCGCCTTTGAATTCATGGAACGCACCGCATTGGAGATCGACGCGCTGGTGAAAGATCTGGAGCCGGTCGCCGGCCACTCTTTCGTCGATATCGCGGCCGCCGCGCGGGCCTGACTGGCGCACAGCACTGCGACGCCTTCCCCGCCGCGCGCGACAGACTTTGGGTTTCTCACCTCCGGCTTTTCCTCAAGCTGCCCCCGCGCAATCCGCATGACGTGGACGGCGTTGCCGATAAGATCGGCGGGGCGATTCTGGTCTTGGGGTCCACGTGGCATAGCCTTATTATGCCTTAACTTTGCAGGGCGATGAAATGCGCAATCTGTGGCTTCCATCTCTCGCGCTGGCTGCGCTGTGCAGTCATTCAGCCATGGCAATCAACACATACAAAGGTTGGAAGGGTGGGATCGTCGAGTTCTTCGGTTGCCCCGGCGTCAGCACCGTTTATGGCCAGGTCATCACTCTCCGGAAGCACAAGACGCTGAACAGATTCAGCTTCTGGTTCGAGAATTACACGGGCGGCGGTCCGATGGTGGTGCGGGGAGAAGTGTACAAATGGGATGGCGAGAAGGCCAGCGGCACAGCGCTCTACGAATCCAAACCGCGGAAAATCAACGTGGATTTTCGCCCGCACCAAGAGAGTTTCGCTCCGATGATCGTCGTCTCGCCGGGGCAGTATGTTCTGTTCGCGAGCGTCGATAAGGATTTCAAGGAATGCCAAGAGGCTGGATATGGGTGGGGCGCTGTAGACGATGTCTATCCGGGGGGCGCGTGGGTCCATCAAGAGAATGAAGGGGATTATAACCGCTGGACAACAGTGCCGTGGGGCACGGACGACAATGTTGATCTCGCCTTCAAGGCGTCCTTAAGGCTGTAGTCGCGTCAAACTGTAACAGTACCCGCGCGTTGCAAAACACTGTCCACACCAGAGTTCTTTGCCACCCGCAGCGGTTGCGGCAGCGCGCGGTGCGATCCGATTTTCCTGGTGGGAATGACGCGCACCGGCTCCACGCTGGTGGAGCAAATACTGGCGAGCCACTGCGGCCGTTTCTGCTTTCGATTGAGTGGCGTCATACCGGACGCACGATTGCACTTTGGGCAGCTTCCGGCCTGTTGAACCAGGCGAAAGCCGCCGAAACGACAACCACAGCGCCACCCAAGGTCACGCTTTCTCCGATCCCGATTCGGCTGGCGAGATATCCCAGCAGCAGCGAGCCCCATGGCATCATGCCGAGAAAGGCTTGCGTGTAGTGAGAGATCACCCGGCCCCGGTATCTCTCATCCGCGGAAATCTGGATGATGGTGTTCGTGGTACCCCCAAGCAGCATAAGACTGCAGGCCGTCGGCAGCAGCAGTGCCACGCTCAGCCAGAGCACATGCGAGTGCGAGAACAGGATCAGGCAGACGCCAAAGCTTGCGGCAGATGCAATTGGCGCGAGCGTCAGCCAGCGTTCGTGGATGCGCGAAAGACCGTAGGCGCCGATCAGGGCGCCGATGCCGACAGCCGTCATCAAGGTGCCATAGCTGGTGGAGGCGCCATGCAGAACGTCGCGGGCAAAGGCAGGAAGCATCGACAAATACGCCGCGCCGAACATGGAGGAGACTCCCACCAGCATCAGTGCAATGCGGATGCGTGGCGTGCGCAGGGAGTAGCGGTAGCCGAGCAGGATATCGCGCAAGGGGTGGCCTGAACGGCGGCGTGTCCGTTGCGGGAATTTCATCAACAGCAGGCTCGTCAGGACTGCCCCGAACGACACCGCATTCAGCACAAAACACGGGCCCTCACCCATGAGCGCAATCAACCCGCCTGCAATGGAGGGGCCGATGACGCGCGCCAGATTGAACATCATGGAATTGAGCGCGATCGCGTGCCGCAGATCGTCGCGGCCGACCATGTCGATCGTCATTGCCTGCCGCGTCGGCACATCGACGGAATTGATAAGGCCAATGCCAAAGGCGAGCACAATGATTTCCCAGACCTGCACCACGCCTGCCAATGTGAGGCCGGCGAGAATGGCCGCCTGAATCATCGACAGGCCCTGCGTCACCAACAGCATTTTGCGGCGATCCACGCGGTCTGCAATCATGCCGCCGAACGACGCCATGAAGAACACCGTCACCTGGGCACAGAAGGAGGTGAGACCCAGCAAAAAGGGCGAATGCGTAAGACGATACACAAGCCACGCTTGCGCCACCGATTGCATCCACGTGCCCATGAGGGAAACGAGCTGGCCCGCGAAAAACAGGCGGTAATTGCGGTGGCGGAAAGCGGTAAGAAGCGCGAGCGCCGAAGCAGGCCGCGCCAACGCTTCCAGTTCCTGCTCCGAAGGGGGCTCGTCGAGAACCGGCGTTGCGACAGGTTCTTCGAGTTCTGCCTCGCTCATGGCATCCGCCAGCGTGTCACTTGCGGGCCGACGCGTGTCTCGAAAAAAGGATTTGTTCGATAAGCTGGCATCGTGTTTCAACGGACGTACTCTTCACGCCGTTCCGGCTCAAGGACTTTTCCGCCACCGCAATTCCATCGGACGGGGATCAATGACGCAGACGATACCAAGGGGACAGATTTCGGGCCGCTGTCTCGCGTATCAAATCAATTGAGCTGCGCCGAACGCGCCGCCCAAACTGCCTGAACCAGCGATGAACAGAGACGGGAAAGGATCAATTGACTCGCAAATGGCCGAGGCTATGTTCGCGTCGTTCGCGGGAAGGCATATGGCCAAGGACTATATCGGATATCAGGCGTTGACAGACGCTGCGTTGCGCAGCGTGGTCCGCGATGCCCTGAAGCGTGTCGAGAAGCAGGGGCTGATCGCATCCCATCACTTCTGCATCACCTTCAAGACGCAATTCCCCGGCGTGGAGATTCCGGATTTCCTGCGCGAGCAATATCCCGACGAAATGATGATCATTCTGCAGCACCAGTATTCTGGGCTGCGGGTGCGGGAGGATTTCTTCCAGGTCACACTTTCGTTCAAAAAAGTACCGGCGGCACTCACAGTGCCGTTCGCAGCGCTGACCCAGTTCATGGATCCTGGCGTGCAGTTCGGGTTGCAATTCCAGGGCACCGAGTCAGCCGCAGGGGAAAAGAAATCGCCTGCAACCTCGGCGCTGTCCAGTAGCAAACCTGCGACGCTCGCCGGCCCCAAACCTGTTCAGGAAGCACCAAAGGAGCCGGAAAAGCCTACTGCTCCCGCCGAAGTCGTAAGCCTGGATGCCTTTCGGAAGAAGTAGACGATTGCAATCAATGCAATCAACGACTACATCGATTGCATGGCCAGCATTACCATCCGAAATCTCGATGACGAGGTGAAACATCGCTTGCGCAGGCAAGCGGCCGAGAACGGCCGTTCGTTGGAAGCCGAGGTGCGGGAGATCCTGAGCCGCAGTGCCAACGTCCCGGAGTTACCACAGACCGGGCTCGACCTGTTCCGCGGAATTCGCGCCGTGGTGGATAAGTACGGTGGGGTGGAACTCGAAATCCCGCCCCGCAGCCCAATGCGCGCTCTTTCCTTCGAGGAAGAAGACAAACCATTCCGCGACACGGCGCAGAAACGTCGCAAGACTAACCGCCGGAAATGATTATCCTCGATACGAACGTGATTTCGGAATTTACGAAAGCGCAGGTATCCGACCGAGTGAGCGCCTGGTTCGCCACACAAGACCCCAAGGATCTGGCAACCACGACGATAAACGAGGCGGAACTTCTTGTAGGCATTGCGCTGCTTCCCGATGGCCGCCGGAAACTCTCTCTGGAGCGGGAAACGTCCACTCTCCTCAATCTTTTTGGATCCCGGATTTTCTCCTTCGACCGCGGTGCGGCGCGAGAATTGTCTGCCATCACGCTCATGCGCCGCTCAGCGCAACTCCCGACGGATCAAGCGGACGGGCAAATCGCGGCAATCGCGCGACTTCGCGGTGCAACTATCGCAACGCGCAATATCGGAGATTTCGACCACTGCGCAATACCTTTGATAAATCCTTGGACGGGTGAACGACGATGACTCAAACGCGCACCGAAACCGATTCCTTTGGACCTATCGAGGTGGCAGAGGAAAACTATTGGGGGGCGCAGGCGGAGCGCAGCCTGCACAATTTCCGCATCGGCTGGGAGAAGCAGCCGCTGCCGATCGTGCGCGCCTTGGGAATCATCAAACGCGCAGCCGCCGAAGTGAATATGGCGCTGGGCAAACTCGATCCGAAGATCGGCAATACAATCGTGCAGGCGGCGCAGGAGGTGATCGAAGGCAAGCTGGACGATCATTTTCCGCTGTCGGTGTGGCAGACCGGCTCCGGCACCCAGTCCAATATGAATGCGAACGAGGTGATTTCGAACCGCGCCATCGAAATCTTTGGCGGGGAAAAGGGTTCGAAGAAGCCCGTTCATCCGAACGATCACGTCAACATGAGCCAGTCGTCGAACGACACCTATCCGTCGGCGATGCACATCGCCTGCGCGGAAGAAATCATTCACCGGCTCCTTCCGGCGCTGCAGCTGCTGCGCAATGCGCTGAACGACAAGGCACAGGCCTGGAAGGACATTATCAAGATCGGCCGCACGCATACTCAGGACGCAACCCCGCTCTCGCTTGGCCAGGAATTCTCCGGCTATGCGCAACAGGTGGAGAACGGCATCGCGCGTATTGAGTCCACACTGCCGATGTTGATGCAGCTGGCGCAGGGCGGCACTGCCGTGGGGACGGGTCTCAATGCCCCGAAAGGCTTCGACCGCATGGTGGCGGAGCGCATTGCCGCGATCACGCAGCTGCCGTTCACCTCCGCGCCCAACAAGTTCGAAGCGCTGGCGGCGCACGATGCCATGATCTTCAGCCACGGCGCCATCAACACGGTTGCCGCTTCACTGTTCAAGATTGCGAACGATATCCGCCTGCTCGGCTCCGGCCCGCGCTCGGGCCTGGGCGAACTCGCATTGCCCGAAAACGAACCGGGCTCCTCGATCATGCCCGGGAAGGTAAATCCCACCCAGTCCGAAGCGATGACCCAGGTATGCACCCGCGTGTTCGGCAACCACGCGACCATCACCTTTGCGGGCAGCCAGGGTCATTTCGAGCTGAACGTTTACAACCCCGTGATGGCCTATAGCTTCCTGCAGAGCGTGCGGTTGATGGCGGACGCCGCGCGTTCATTTACCGAGAACTGCGTGGTGGGCATCGAGCCGCGGGGCGACAATATAAAAGCCGGACTGGAACGCTCATTGATGTTGGTGACGGCATTGGCGCCCAAGATCGGCTACGATAACGCGGCGAAAATCGCGAAAGCGGCGCACAAGAATGGCACGACGTTAAAAGAAGAAGCGGTAAAGTCTGGCCTAGTGAGCGCAGAAGAGTTCGACAACACCGTTCGGCCGGAAGACATGATTCATCCGGCCGATTGATCCGCGTGCTTACGTCACCACGCGCGTATCTGAATCCTGGTCGCAGTGCTTAATTTCCGCCACCAAACCTTCCGGCGTTATGGCATTGGTCGCAAGCCGCGCCTGAATATCTTGCGCGTTCGTGGTTACGCGCGCCGTGTAGGATTGCTCGGTTTCACCGGGATGCAGCGCCAGATACCGCTTGCCCGCGTCGGTCGCGCGCCCGGCATAGTACGCGGCGGCAGTGACATCCAGATTTTGGATGACGAAGGCTGCCAGCGTATAGCGCGCCGCACAGTTCAAATCGTCATAAGCCGCAGCGCTCCCGGCCACCGCGGGATCCATATTTTGCATCGTTGGCTGTGCGCCGGCTTCGGTTAGGCCCAAGGTCATGATCGCCGCAGCGAGTAGGGGGATTGCACGCATCACACTTCTGCCCAATTGTTTGCTGGCTCATGCCATCAGACAAACGAATGCGCCTGCTGGAAAAACGTTCCGTCTCGATCGCGGGGCATCGCACCAGCGTGGCGCTGGAGCCGGAGTTCTGGGCGATTTTGAGGCAGGAAGCGGAAGCCGCGAACATGAGCTTCGCTGCGTTCGTTGAGGAGATCGATAAGGAGCGCGGGAACCGTTCGCTGGCAAGCGCCCTGCGCCTGCATGCGCTTGCTGCCGTACAAGCCAAATCATAGGTTTCCATCCGGCGACCGCCGCTGACACAATGCTGTCAGCAGAGCGGCAGTAGGTTGGCAGCAATTCGTTCATGGAGCTTCCCAAATGATCACACTTTACCATTCTCCGCAGACGCGCTCCGGCAGCATTGTCTGGCTGCTGGAAGAGCTTGAAGTGCCGTATGAGACGAAGCAGGTGACCTTCCGCAAGGCGGATGGCACGGGAGAAAAAGATCCCGCCAATCCCCATCCGCACGGCAAGGTGCCGGCGTTGCAGGACGAGGCCGAGACGGTGTTCGAATCCGGGGCCATTGCGCTCTTCCTCACCGATAAATATCGCAAGGTGAAAATGGGCCCGGCGCCGGGCGATGCGAAGCGCAGCGATTATCTCTCGTGGCTGTTTTACCGCCCGGGCGTGATGGAGCCGGCCTTCATGGAGCGCCGGTTCAATATCGCCCATGTGAACGGCGCGATGGGCTGGGCGAAAACCGAAGAGGTGGAGGAAGTGCTGAACAAGCACCTCGCGAAGAATAAATATTTTCTCGGCGATGAGTTTTCCGCCGCCGACATCATGCTTGGCGGCGGCATCTATTTCATGATGCTGTTCAAGATGACGCCGGAAACCGACGTGTTCAAGGAATACACGGCGCGGCTCGCGTCGCGACCGGCCTTCAAGCGCATGATGGAGCGCGATGCACCAAAATGAACGTGATCGCCGTACTCCGCGGGAGCATCGCTCCGATGGCGGGCGCTCTAGTGTTGTCGGTGCTGTCCGTTTCGGCAGACGCGGCCGCATTTGGTCGGCGTCCGCCGAATGTTGTGTCGATGATTGACTTGTTGGCGAACAAAGAGAAGTTCAATGGCAAATTGGTGCAGGTCAGCGGCTTCTTGTCGTGGCAGTTCGAGGATCATGCGTTATACTTGGATGAGAATGCATATTCTCACACGTTCACGGAGAACGCTCTGTGGATCGAACCTGATGGCACTGAGCGCATGTCTTTCGAGAAGTACGATCGTCATCCTGGGTATGTAATTGGTGTCTTCAGCGTGGACAATTGTAACGGGCACCTCTGTCTGTATGGTGGAAAGATTGTTGAGGCTAAGCTCGGGCTAATGTTCAAGGAGCGTTGACCATCGCCGAGATCGTCAACCTGCGACGCGCGCGCAAGGCGAAAGCGCGTGCCGAAGCCGCGACGCAGGCGGACGCCAATCGCATCAAGCACGGCGTGTCGAAACGCGAACGCGACATTGTGAAGGCTCATGAGGCGAAAGCCAGACGCGACCTTACAGCCCGAAAGTTGGACGAGAGATAAAAGCATCCTCCACGTGTCATGGCCCGGCTTGACCGAGCCACCCAGCGACGACGCGCCTGCGTCGCAATGACTCACTAGCGCGCGGACGCGCGTTTACTGGGTGGTCCGCTTTCGCGGACCATGACAATCTGTGGCTATGACAAGCAGCAAAGCTGGCCCGTTTTCCGGATTGCTGGTGCTTGATCTCACACGCGTGTTGGCGGGACCGTATGCAGCCCTGACGATGGCGGAGCTTGGTGCGCGGGTGATCAAGATCGAGCCACCCGAAGGCGACGATGCGCGCCGCTACGGCCCATTTATC
>DATAVW010000227.1:0-15902 GCA_036267515.1 Rhizomicrobium sp. | reverse complement strand
CAGCCACATAGCTTTCGTTATGAGCTTAGCGAATTACGAAAGCTCGTGTCCCGCGAAATGCGGGGACCCAGAATGGGCCCTCCGCCTGTGCGGAGGGTGGCAGGTTTTCTAAATTCGCTTGGCTCATCAAGAAAACCTAGCCAGTTCGAATCCTCCCGCCCCAGCCAGTCAAAGCCCGCTGTCAATGCCGTTGCGGGCCGCTGACCTCGCCGCTATAAGCCGCGTTCCCGCGGAATCGGAGAGTAGCTCAGCCTGGTAGAGCACTAGCTTCGGGAGCTAGGGGCCGGAGGTTCGAATCCTCTCTCTCCGACCATTTTTCTTCATGTAATGCTGGCCTTTCAGGCCATTTCGGAAAATAAAGCGCTCCGGCGGGGAACACAGGGCCAAAGGGGATTCGCTTGCAGACCAACCGGCTGGTTCTCCTCGCCGCAGCGCCGGTTTTCCTCATTCTGCTGATCATCGGCACCTTCGTGTACGTGTTCGGCCAGAATGAAAGGGCGGAGCAGGCGTCCGTTCTGCACACCTATCGGGTGATGGACCAGATCCAGAAGGTTCTGGCGGACGTGCAGGATGCCGAGACAGGCGCGAGAGGGTATTTGCTGACGCGCGAGCAAAGTTTTCTTCGGCCGTATCGCCGGGCGCTGTCCCGCGTGGGCGCCGATCTCAGCGCGTTCAAACGGCTGACCACTGACAATCCACGGCAGCAAACGCGCGCGCAGGTTTTACAGAATCTGGCTGGTGACCGGCTGGCAACCTTGAAGCGCACGCTTGCGAGCGGCGCTTCCGCTGCCCCGTCGTCTCCCCAACTGCTTCTCGCCATGCGGTCCGGGCAGTCCAAGATGGAGGCCTTGCGAACGAATATCGCATCAGCACTTGCGGAGGAAAACTGGCTGCTGAAGCAGCGGATTTACGCACGCCACGCAGCCGAGAAGCAGGAATTGGCGGCGACGCTGCTGGCCGCAGCGGTGGCCCTGCTGGTTCTGATCGCGGCAACGTTTCTGCTCATCCGCACCAATATCCGGCTGATCGCAAGCGAAGAGGATCGCAAGCGGCACGCGCAGCTGCTGCAGGCGACGCTCGATAACATTCGCGATGGGGTGGCGGTATTCGATGGGGAAGGCAAGCTCGTTGCCTTCAACAGCAATTTCTTCGGCTGCATGGGGTTCCCGACGGAGCTAGCGGTTCCGGGCACACACATTTCCCGCTTCGACGAGCTCGCCGACCAGCGCAAATACGTGCGCTTTATCGATCTTCCGTTCGTGACGGGCGGTTATGGCGCCGGTTATCGCGATATCACCTTCGACAATCGTCATATCGAACTCTATCGCAATCACGCGCCGGCAGGCGGATTTCTGATCGCCTGCCTTGACGTTACCGAGCGTGTGCAAGGGGAGATGGCGCTGCGTCAGGCCCAGAAAATGGAAACCGTTGGTCAGCTCACCGGCGGCGTGGCGCACGATTTCAACAATCTCCTGCAAATCATTGGTGCCAATCTCGATCTCCTGGTCGCGGATGTGCAGGGAAATGCGAAGGCGGTTGCGCGCCTGCAAAGTGCGATTTCCGCTGTCGAACGTGGTTCGCGATTGACCGGACAATTGCTGGCCTTTGCCCGACGGCAGGCGCTGGCGCCGCGCGCGACCAATCTTGGCCGGCTGCTGAACGAAATGTCAGACATGGTGCGGCGCACATTGGGCGAGCGCATCGAACTCGAATCGATTGTCGCCGGCGGCCTCTGGAATACCCTGGTCGATCCCAGCCAGATCGAGAACGCCATTCTCAATCTTGCTATCAATGCGCGCGACGCCATGCCCGATGGTGGCAAGCTGACGATCGAGGTTGCGAACGCCGCGCTGGATGAGGCCTACGCAAAGCAGCATCCCGAAGTGTCTCCGGGCCAATATGTGATGGTGGCCGTGAGCGATACCGGCACGGGCATGTTGCCCGAAGTTGCCGCGCGAGCCTTCGAGCCGTTCTACACGACGAAACCGGAAGGTCAGGGCACAGGCCTCGGGCTAAGCCAGGTGTATGGCTTTGTGAAACAGTCGGGCGGCCATATCAAAATCTATTCCGAACCGGGCGAGGGCACGACGATCAAGCTTTACCTGCCGCGCTCCACAGCGGCCGTGGCGTGGACCGCCCCCACACTTGTTACGCCCGAAGATGGCGGCGGCGAGACAGTGCTGGTGGTGGAGGATGATGAAGCCGTACGCGCTGCCGTAACCGATATGCTGGCGGAACTGGGCTACGCGGTGTTGCGGGCAGAAAATGCCGAGCAGGCGCTGGCAATTCTCAACGAAGGCGCCAAGGCGGATCTTTTGTTTACCGATGTCGTCATGCCTGGCGCGATCAACACACGCGAGCTTTCCCACCACGCGCGAGAAATCCTGCCGAACATCAAAGTGCTCTTCACATCCGGCTATACGCAGAATGCGATCGTTCACAACGGCCGGCTGGACGAAGGCGTCGAGCTGCTGAGCAAACCCTATCGCAAGGACGATCTGGCACGAAAGCTTCGAGCCATGCTGCAGCACGCTGCCACAGCTTCTGTTGTGCCGAAGGAGCACCCAGTGACCGGAATCAAAAAATCGAAGGTGCTGATTGTCGAAGACTCGGCGCTGATCCGCATGACCATTGTGGATATGGTCGAGGAGATTGGTTTGCATTACTCCGAGGCGGGCGCCGCACAGGAGGCACTTGGTATTCTGGTCGCGGATCCGGACATCAATGTGCTGCTGACCGATCTCGGTTTGCCCGGCATGAGCGGAGCCGAACTTGTGCAGCAGGCGCTAAAACAGCGCCCGGGCCTGAAAATTGTCGTGGCGAGCGGATACTCCGAGCCGGTGAGTTCGGAACTGGGGAATCTCGGAAACGCCGTCTATCTGCAGAAGCCTTTCACGCTGCCGCAACTGCGCGCCGCGCTCGGTGAAGGCTGAGTTGAACAAAGAAACTTTGATCAATACGGATTTTGCCCAACGATATTTCCCGGAGGATTGTACCAGCAGACCAGGAAATCCGTTCGGCCGTTGTTGCTGGTCCCGCATCCCATCTCCGCTGAGTTGCGCCAAACAATCTGCGTGTAGTGCCCGACCGTTGCCCGGTTTTTGACGCGGGAGACGTTCGGAAAAATGCCACGCTCGAAGAGATATTTTTCGCGCGCCCAGTTGTTGATCATAAGTGTCAGTGACGAATTCGCGCCACGCCACATCGCGATGTTCTCGCCGATCCCCGGCGTGCCGCTGTGCTGCAGCCGATTAAGTGCGGCCATTGTATCCGCCCAGTGCTGCGCGCCCTGCGCGAGCCGCTCCGACCAGACGAGTGGAGGCTCGCCGGTCTCGGCGCGGCATCTGTTGTGCTCTGCAAGAATTGCCGTTCGGTCGACCATAAGAGCGGCTGCCACTGCGGGCCACGGGGCCCATAACGCGAGTGCTGCCGCCGCCGCGGTAATTCTGTTCAGTCAGTTCTCCTGCGATTGCACCGAATATCAGCATTCGCGGAAGTGACTAAGAAATGGTCGAAACAGAAGGCCAGATTTGATTCAATTACCGGTGGTGCGGCCTCAGTAAGGCGCCTGTCCGATGTAATTCCCCTGAGGGCTGTACCAGCAGACGAGAAAATCGTTTTTGCCGTTGTTGCCGATCCCGCAACCCACTTGCGTGGTTCTGCGCCACACCATCTGCGAGTAGTGCGAGACCGACAGCCAATTGCCGTCGCGGGAGACGTTTGGAAACGTTCCGGGCTGGAACAGTTGTTTTTCCTGCTCCCACATTCGGATCATCGTAGAAAGCGATGCGGTCGATGTGCGCCAGAACGCCAGGTTCTCACCGATTTCGGAGGTACCGCTGTGTTTCATTTCGCCCAGCAGCGCGATTGTGTCGGCCCAATGCTGCGCGCCTTCGGCCAGCTTGTCGGACCAGGTGATGGGTGGACTGCCCACCGCTGCACGATATTTGTTGTGCTCAGCCAGGATAAGCTTCTTGTCGAGTACAAGCGGCGCCGCAACCGCGGCGCTCGCGCACAATGTCACCGCGCCCGCCGCAACCGCGGCAAGGGCCACACGCATGTTCATGGTAGTCTCCCCCAGCCTCGAAGGTGCAGGCAGTATAGCGCAGCGAGACCGACCACGCATGCTCAAAAGATAATTGGGTTGGGCTGCTGCCCGGGAAACTGCACCGCGTCATTGTCGGGACGTGACATTGCGTTCGCCGGCGTCGAGAGAGAGCATTGCGCCCGCGCTGCCCAGTCGCCAGCACCGGAGGCCCGATAACCGGGCGCAATGCTTTCCGGTGCTTCAGCATCATCTCGCCGGCTGTCGTCGGATGCAGCACGTGAGCGCAGTGGCGATGCCGGCACACTTTGGACTCGAAAGATATTTTCTTGCGGGTTCCGTGCCCGAATCGAATCACCTGTGGATGAATTTGGAAATGCAAGACAAAAATATTGCGCGCGCAATGGCGCGGGCGTACCGTCTCAACATCTGAGGTGCCGACATGAAAACGGGAGTGGCACTCCCGCAAGTAGCGAAGGAAAACACTTCAGCCCGTGCCGCAATCGAATGCGCAACCGGCCGCAAGGCTGTCGCGCAAACGAAAGTGGAAGCCAGCGGGACTGTGCCTGACGGAGGTACGAACGTCAGGACCACAGGGCGATGTGCTCACCAAAGCGACGCCCATATCGCTCGGTGAGGCGCTGCAGAAGGTCTGTCACAGGATCGACTGCCAGCGCGACCCGGAGGGGATCGCCGTCAGGCGACCCCTTCCCCGTCGAACCCCGCGTCAGGCGCGTATTGCCTACTGTACTCTTCGGGTCAGCAGCGTCGAGAGGCGCTTGGCGCATGGACATGGGCGGGAAGCTTCACGGCTTTCCGCCCATTTCGTCTTTTCAGACTTACGCTAGGGGAGTGCCGCAGCTCGCGGCAGAGGTGTCGTTTAGGTGCTGGGGAATCTCCGTCACGGAGACACTCCGGCTTCCCGCAGGTGACGCGCTCCATGCAACCGCTGCACTCCACGGCACCTCGATGGCTTGTCCGTGTTCCGTTGCCGGAAGGTAGTGCCAGTACGAGGCACACCATAGCGCAGCATTGTCCAGCTCAAGAAATCCGCTTGAGTTCACTACTTCCAGCTTTTCCACATAACCGTTGGTCTTAATGCAAAACGAGACTGTCACTGTGCCGGTCTGATGATGGTCGCGGGCGGCCGGCGGGTCTCACCGACACACATGTGGTCTGCCTGCTGCAAACGCAGTGGAGGCTGCGGCCAAAACTGCTGATACCGCCAAAAGCAAAGACCAAAGTTTCATCTATTCCCCCAAGAATGACGGGCCCAAAGGTACGACTTCAAATATCGCACGCAAGGCGGCGAAGGCCGGGCGCGTGAATGGCGGCTTCGAAGTCCGGCGCCCGCTTTTCTTCGGCAAAGGTGAACCCGACTTTGCGGTAGGCATGCTCAGCGCGATCGTTGCCGATGAGGAAGCTGATCTGCGCCCGTTTGAATCCTGCTGCGTGCGCCCGCTCCAATTCGTGCTGAAGCAGCGCCTGCGTCACGCCCGTGCCGCGGTATTCGGGCCGCGTTCCAACATTCTCGATCGTCCATGCGCCGGGCTCGCTGCTGACGCAGCTCACAATGAAAGCGCCGCGTGTCCAGAACTGCGCCTCCTCGGCCTGCTCGATCTCCATGCCATCTGACGCCTCGTGCATCGCCTCGCGCGATGCGTAGTAGACGGAGTCATCGCCGAAGCCGCACAAGGCCGAGGCGCAAACGCCATCCACCTCCGCAACGGAAAACAGCGACCAGTGCCACCACGACATCGCTTTGGCGATGCTGAGGCGGCGGCTGAATTCCAGACAGAAGGCCTCGTCGCGCTGCAGCACGATGTCGAACCAGCCCCGCTTCAGATGACCGCGCGCGGCTTCGTAGCTCGCCCAGCCGAGAAAAGCGGCGTCCTCCGGGCGCGCGGGTCTGATGCTGATCACGAGGCCTGTTCCTGTGGCGATGTCGTCCAGATGCTTACGCGCGTGCCGCCATAGGTGCGAGTGTCCAACGGTCGATAATTCGCAGGCGAGGGCAGGGGCTCGTCTTCCGCTGTTTCCACAACAAGCAGTGCGTTCTGCGCCAGCCATCGGCCATCTGCGAGACTTGCAAATGCGGCGGGCACGAATTCCTTGCGGTAGGGCGGATCGAGAAACACGAGGTCGAACGGCCCGCCGCTTCCCACAGGCATGGGGCCGAGTTGTGTCGCATCGCGCCGCCAGATTTTCGTCACGCCGGTGAGTTGTAGTGCTTCCACATTTTTACGGATCAGCGCGCGGCTCTCCGCTGAATCGTCCACGAACAGGCAGTAGCGTGCGCCGTGCGAGAGCGCCTCAAATCCCATCGCGCCGGTGCCGGCGAAGAGGTCCGCCACGCGCGCATTTTCCAGCGTGAAGCCGACGCCGAAATGGTTGTGCGCCAGAACATTGAAGATCGCCTGACGCGCCTTGTCGGCGGTCGGCCGCACGCGCGCGTCCGCCGGCGCGAACAGGTTGCGGCCCCCGAACCTACCACCGGTGATCCTCACAACTGTTTCCACATGAAGTAGCGGCGGTAGCGCTCGCCCATGAATGGCGTTTCGCCGACGCAAACATAACCGAGTTGTTCATAAAAGGGCCGCGCCTGCCAGCTCATGGTGTAGAGCCAGGCGTCGTGTGCCCCGCGCCTGCGTGCTTCTGTTTCGATCATCTCCATCATCGCCCGCCCGTGTCCCTGGCCGCGGATGGAGTCATCGGCCCAGACGATGTCGAGGTACAGGGAATCGGCACTCAAGGTTGCGGCCACGCCACCGACGATGCGCCCGCTGTCGTCGCGAAGCGCCACGTTGAATTTCTGCCCTCCGCCAACCCCGATAGCCGCCAGATTAAAGGCCTTTATGCCCTCCAGCAGGGCATCAGAGGTTTCGCGGTTTTCATCGACGGAAAAACTCAGGGGCATTGGCGGCTCTTTTTTCGCGGCTCACTTCGCCGCGAGGATGGCGGCAACGCTGGCGGCTTTGGTGTGCCGCCTGTATAGCCGCGGCCATGCGATTTGTGCTCGCCATTTTCGCCCTGCTGTTCTTCGCGACCGGCGCAGCCGCCCAAATCGATTCAGCTCCGAAGGTTCACGGGCGGCTGATCGCGGAAAACGGCGAGATCGCGCCGGGCGGCAGCGTGGTGGTGGCGCTGGAAGAGAACATCCGTCCCGGCTGGCATACCTATTGGGTCAATCCCGGCGAGGCGGGCCTGCCCACCGAAATTAAATGGACGCTGCCGCCGGGTTGGCGCCCGGGCGCGATCGAATGGCCGTACCCGAAACGCCTGCCCGTCGGGCCCCTGATGAACTACGGCTACGAGGGCAAGGTCTGGCTGCTCACCCGGATCACGGCGCCGCGCGACGCGAAGCCGGGCGACACGGTCACATTGAAAGCGACCGGCAGCTGGCTGGTGTGCAAGGAAGTCTGCATTCCGGAAGACCAGCCGCTCAGTTTGCCCCTGACCGTCAGCGCATCGCCTGCGCCTCCCTATTCCACGGTCGCGGAACAGTTCGCGGCTGCACGCGCGAAAGCACCGACCGCATCGCCCTGGCCAGTCCATTATCACCTGGGTGACACGCTGGATCTGTTCGTGGCCGCGCCCGCGCTCGGCAAAGCGGACGTGAAGGATATCGCATTCTTCCCACTTGCGAGTGGCGCCATCGTCGATTTCGCGCCGCAGAGCTTCGCGCAGGCACCCACCGGCCTCGTCGTGCGCCTCAAACCGGCGAAAAAACCGAAGATCGGTAATGCGCTTGCCGGCGTGCTGGCGATCACGTCGAAGGATGGTTCGGTGCAGGCGCTGGACGTGAAGGGCACGCCGGGCGCCGTTCCGCAAACGCAGTCCATCGAAGCGAACGCCGCTGGCACCACGCTGCCATTGGCATTGCTGTTCGCACTGCTGGGCGGACTCATTCTCAATCTGATGCCGTGCGTCTTGCCGGTGCTGGCGATGAAGGCACTGGCGATTGCGAACAGCGCCCATGCGGACCGTCGCGAAGCCGCGCGCGAAAGCTTTGCCTATGGCGCCGGCGCTGTGCTCAGCTTTCTTGCGCTCGCGGCCGCCATCATCATCTTGCGCGCGGGCGGCGAGGCCGTCGGCTGGGGCTTTCAGCTGCAGGACCCCTTCGCGGTCGCAGGCTTTTCGCTGCTGATTTTTGTCGTGGGTCTAAATCTTTCCGGCGTATTCGAAGTGCCGGGGATCGGCGCGGGCGAAGGACTGACCCGGCGCAGCGGCGCCGTGGGCGCCTTCTTCACCGGCGTGCTGGCGGTTGCGGTTGCGGCACCCTGCACCGCGCCCTTCATGGCCGCCGCGCTCGGATACGCGCTGACTCAGGGCGTCGTCGTCTCGCTCAGCATATTCCTCGCGCTGGGCGTCGGCTTTGCCGCCCCGTTCGTCATCATCGGGCTCTCGCCGCGCCTGACGCGTTGGCTGCCGAAGCCCGGCGCATGGATGCTGCGCTTCCGGCAGCTGCTCGCGTTCCCCATGTACGCGACCGCGTTGTGGCTTGTGTGGGTGCTGAGTTTTGAGACCGATCCGACCCATCTGCTGATGCTGCTTGCGTTGGCGCTGCTGGTCGCCTTCGCGCTGTGGGTCGTCGGAATTTCGCAAGGGCGCGCCGGCCGGTGGCGCGCCACGGGTTGGCTGGCGATTGTACTTGGAGCGGCGGCTCTCGTTTATCTGCTGCCGCGGATCGGCGAAGCACCGCCGAAATCGCACGCGGTTGCCGATATTGGCGGCATTCCCTCGCGCAGCTACAGTGCTGCGGAAGTCGAGTCGCTGCGCGCGAAACGCCAACCGGTCTTCATCAACGCGACGGCAGCCTGGTGCATCACCTGTCTGGTCAATGAGAAGGTTGCCTTCTCCGACGCGCAGGTGCAGAACGCCTTCGCGCAGAAGCACATCGCCTATCTGGTGGCAGACTGGACCAATCGCGATCCGGCGATCACGGCCCTCTTGCAGGAACATGGCCGCTCCGGCGTGCCGCTCTATCTGTACTTCGCGCCGGGTGCTTCCGAAGCAGCGGTTCTGCCGCAGGTGCTGACGCCGGCTGAGGTTCTGAAAAGCATCGGGGGCTAGCTTTGTTGCGGATGGGGCCGGTCGGCCGCTCCTGTTGTTGCGGGCGGAGGCCTCAAAAGGCAAGCCAATTTCCGCCGCTCGCGCGTATGGTCCCGCGCCTTTCCGGGAGCCATAGGCAATGAGCGTCTTCGAAGCCGCAGACTTCGACCATCACGAAACCGTTGCGTTCTTCGATGACAAGACGACCGGCCTGCATGCCATCATCGCCATACACTCCACCGCCCTTGGCCCGGCCTGTGGTGGCACCCGCATGTACGCCTACACGAATGGCGACGAAGCGCTGAACGACGTGCTGCGGCTGTCGCGCGGCATGAGTTACAAGAGCGCCATTGCCGGCCTGCCGCTTGGCGGTGGCAAGGCCGTTATCATCGGCGATCCTGGCAAGGACAAAACCGAAGCGCGGCTGCTCGCCTATGCGGAAGCCGTGAATGCGCTGGGCGGCCGCTACATCACCGCGATGGATGTTGGCATCGGGCCGAACGATCTGCCGGTTATCGCGCGGAATACGAAGTATGTTGCCGGTTTCGATCAGCCGGGAAAAACCGGTGGCGATTCTGGGCCGCTCACCGCGCTTGGCGTGTTCGTTGGTTTGAAAGCGGCGGTGAAGCATCGCCTCGGCGCTGACGGCACCAAGGGCCTCAGCGTAGCCATTCAGGGATTGGGCAAAGTGGGCATGGGCTTGGCCAGGCAACTGCATGGCGAAGGCGCGAAGCTGATCGTTTCGGATGTCAATGCGGATGCGGTGAGGAGCGCGGAAGAAGCATTCGGCGCGAAGGCGGTGTCGCCGGAAGAAATCGCTGCGGTCGAGTGCGATGTGTTTTCACCAAATGCGCTCGGCGCGATCCTGAACGACCGCAGCATTGCGCAGATGCAGGCGAAGATCGTTGCCGGCGCTGCCAACAATCAGCTGGCCCGCGATGAACACGGCGTAGCGCTGAAGCAGCGCGGCATCCTGTACGCGCCTGACTACGTCATCAATGGCGGCGGCATCATCCGCGTTGCGGGCCAGATCTTCGGCTGGGCGGATGCGGAGATCGAGCATCGCGTTCTCGGCATTGGCGATACGCTGACGCAGATTTTTCGCCGCGCCGATGGCGAAGGCGTGCCGACGAACGTGGTGGCGGACCGCATGGCGGAAGAGCGCATGGCCGCCGGCCCCCACGCGTCGGCGAGGGCCGCGGAATAAAGATCAGTGCAGGATGTGGCTGCCGAAAATGTGCGGCCAGAGTCCGATCAAACCGATCACGATGAGATAGATGGCCACGAGGTAGTTCAACAGCCGTGGCATCAGCAGAATCAGGATTCCGAAAATCAGCGCGACCAGCGGCTGAATGACGACAAGATCAATCGTTGCCATAGGTAACCCCTCCGTAGTTGCTGTTTGTGGAACCGGTTGCGCGGCAGAACCTATTTGCCGGGTTTAACGCTTCTCGGTGCTGGCGTTTCCCGCTTCGACGGCGCGCCCACGAATGACTTGCCGCCTGCAAAGGCGGGCGGGTCGCTGGCGGGGAAACTTTCCTCCACCTGTTCGTCGATCTTGCGGTTCTCCGCACGCGCGGCGGCTTTTGCTTTCCGCTTTGCTGCAGGCTCTTTCGCGTTTCGGGTAGCCATGACACCTCCGGCCTCACGAGCGGGAACGAATGCCGTCCGTACATGGTTCCGGCTATCGCCCGCAAGCCGTTTCGGTTCGCTGCCGAGCCCCCGTGCCGGCGCAGCGCGTTCATAAGCGAATGAATCTAAAGCATGAATCGCGTGATCTCGGAACGATTGCGCAGCCGGGCCGTTTTCATCTCGCACATCCAACAAGGAGTGAATGATGGATAATGACCGCATTAAAGGAATGGGCGATCAGGCAAAGGGAAGTCTGAAGGAGGCCGCCGGCAAAATCACCGGCGATTCCAAGCTGCAGGCCGAAGGCAAGATGGATAAGGCCAAAGGGAAGGTCGAAAATGCCGTTGGTGGCATGAAAGACTCCCTGCGCGATGAAGATTGATTAGACGGGCGGCGTCTAGCCGTCCTCTCGAGCACGGAGCGCCGGAAACGGCGCTCCGTTTTTGTTTGCGAGGAATTCGAACGCGCAAATCGGCACGCGCGCAAAAAGTCCTTCCGCTAAGCTTGCTTGAATGAATGAGATCGATTGGCGCGCGGCTATCGGCGAACTCGATGGCTATGGATGTGCGACACTGAAGGCGGTGCTTTCGTGCGAGGATTGCCGAACTGTTGTCGCCCTCTATGGGGATGAGGCGAACTTCCGCAAGCGCGTGGTGATGGCGCAGCACGGGTTCGGGCGCGGCGAGTACAAATATTTTTCCTATCCGTTGCCCGCGCTTGTGGCGGACTTGCGCGCGCGCCTGTATCCGCCGCTCGCCGAAATTGCCAATCGCTGGAATGCGGCGTTGAAGAGCGACATCCGCTTCCCGCTCACGCATGCGGAATATCTCGAACGCTGCCATGCGGCCGGGCAGATAAAGCCAACACCGCTGCTGCTGCGCTACGGCGAAGGCGATTACAACTGCCTGCATCAGGATCTGTACGGCGAGCATGTGTTTCCGCTGCAGGCGGCGTTTCTATTGTCAGGGCCGGGCGAGGACTTCACTGGCGGTGAATTCGTGCTCACCGAGCAGCGGCCGCGCATGCAATCGCGTGCCGAAGTGGTGCCGCTGGAGCAGGGCGATGCGGTGATCTTCGCGGTCAACGAGCGCCCCATGCGAGGCGCCAAGGGATACTATCGCGTGAAAATGCGCCATGGCGTGAGCAGGTTGCGCGCAGGCTCGCGCTTTACCCTCGGCATCATCTTTCACGACGCGCGCTGAGCTCTGGCGATCGACTTACATCGATGAAAATTGTCGATGTCGTTCGCGCTTGACTCTCCGCCATCGACGGGCGCCAGATATGCGACGCTGTGGCGTCCATTCGCAGCATCTGTGAACAGGGGGAAAACATGGTACAGGAAAGTTCGTTACTTAAACTCGTCCGCCCAGTCGGCCTCACGGCTGCCGCGGCAGTCTTCGCGTTGACAGCAATGGCCAGCCTGCCAGCGTCGGCCAAATCCATAAGCACGCTCAAGAGTTGGGACGGCGCTGCTTATGTTCAGCCTTTTGGCTGTCCGGATACCACCACCTATGGGCAGGTCATCACGATTCCCAACAACCTGACCAACCTGTCGAAGTTCAGCTTTGAATGGATCAACCTGAACACCGGCACGATGGTGGTGCGTGGCGAGGTCTACGCATGGGACGGCACCAAAGCCACCGGTAACTCGCTGTATGAGTCGAAACCGAAGAAGATCTCCTTCAGCGACGGCGTGTTCCACAAGGTGACCTTCAAGCCGAGTGTCCTTCCAGTGACGCCGGGGGCGCAGTACGTCATCTTCGCAAGCACCGCCAAGGACTATGAGAAGTGCACGAATAGCTACCAGCTTGGCTGGGGTTACATCCCCAATGATGTCTATTCCGGTGGATCGTTCGTCTATCAGAACAACGGCGGCGACGAGGGGCAGTGGACGACGCAGCCCTGGAGCGGTTTCGACGATGCGGCGTTCAAGGCAGCGTTGAACTAGAAAGTCGATGCTCTTAGGCTAGGAGCAGCAAGGTGCGGGCGTAACAGCGTCCGCATCTTTTTTTAAGATCGAATCCCTTTTCGTAGAGTAGCGTCACACATGCGATTGGGTCCCCAACCTGTGCCGCTTGGTCAGGAACTGGGGGAGGGGCAATGATAAAGCGGTTCGACCATTTCACCATCGTGGTCCGCGACCTCGAGGACGCGAAGCGGTTCTTTGGCCTCCTCGGATTCAAGGAGGACATTTCGGTTGTCGTCTCGGGGGAGACGTTCGCCGCCTATATGGGCGTGCCCGGTATTTCAGCGGATCACGTGACGCTGGTTGCGGAGGGGGTCACGCCGCGAACTGAAATTCAGTTGCTGCATTACCGCACCCCACAAGCGATCCCGGACCCTGAGATCCGCGATCTGCACAAATTGGGATTCAATCATATTTGCTTCGCGGTGGACGATATCGAGGCCGCGGTGCGGACAATGCGGGCAAATGGCTACCGTACACGAAACGACATTTTGGATTTCCACTCGCGCAAGCTGATTTTCCTGTATGGCCCCGAAGGCGTCACCGTCGAACTTTCGCAATGGTATTAAACGCTCGGTTCCTGACCATGGTCTGCCCTTCGTTTGAAGTCACAAGTCCCCGCGCTATCATGATCTGACAAATTGCCGGGACGCGGCCATGGACCTGTCTTTCTCGCCCGAAGAAGAAGCCTTCCGCCAAGAGGTGGGCGACTTCATTCGTGACAATTTGCCGGCGCAGCTGAAGGGCAAGGTGCGCCGGGGCGATTTCAGGACCAAAGAGGATTACCTCGCTTGGCACCGCATTCTCTACCGGCGCGGCTGGATCGCGCCGCATTGGCCGAAGCAGTATGGCGGACCGGGTTGGACAGCGACGCAGCGCTATATTTTCGGCGAGGAATCCGCTGCCGCCGAAACGCCGCAGATCATTCCCTTCGGCCTCCTGATGTGCGCACCTGTGATCTACACCTTCGGCAGCGAAGCGCAGAAAGCGAAATTCCTGCCGCGCATCCTTTCGGGCGACGATTGGTGGTGCCAGGGCTATTCCGAGCCGGGCGCAGGCTCCGATCTTGCGAGCCTGAAATGCCGTGCGGTGCGCGAAGGCGACAATTACATCGTCAATGGCCAGAAGACCTGGACGACATTGGCGCAATTCGCCGACTGGATCTTTTGCCTTGTCCGCACCGATCCGACTGTGAAGCCGCAGGAAGGCATCTCCTTCCTGCTCATCGACATGAAGACGCCGGGGATCACGGTGAAGCCCATTATCGTTCTCGACGGCGCGCCCGAGGTGAACGAAGTGTTCTTCGACAACGTGAAGGTGCCGGTGGAAAACCGGGTGGGCGAAGAGAACAAGGGCTGGACCTACGCGAAATTCCTGCTGGTGAACGAGCGCTCTGGTATTGCCGGTGCGGCGCGCTCGAAGAAGGCCATCGAGCGGCTGAAACAGATCGCCCAAGCGGAGCTGGAGGACGGGCGGCCGCTGATTGCTAGCGGCGAATTCTCGCGGAAGGTGGCGGAAACAGAAATCGAATTATCCGCACTGGAGTTCACAGAGTTGCGCACGCTTGCGAAAGAAGCGCGCGGCGAAATGGCCGGGCCGGAAAGCTCCATCCTGAAAATCAAGGGCACCGAGATCCAGCAGCGCATCACCGAACTCACGCTGGAAGCGATCGGCTACTACGCCTATCCAGACGTGCGCGCCTTCGGCGACAATGAATATCCTGTGGGACCGGACTATGCGGCGGGGCAGGCGGGACATTATTTCAACATGCGCAAGGCCTCGATCTACGGCGGCTCGAACGAAATCCAGCGCAACATCATCGCCAAAGCCGTGCTGGGACTCTGATGGATTTCGACTTCAGCGAAGAACAGAAGCTGCTGCGGGACACGGTCGCCCGGTTTCTGGGCGAGGATTATGATTTCGAGACATTCAAACGGGTGTCGCGCAGTGAGCCGGGCTGGCGGCCTGACATCTGGAACCAATTTGCGGAATTGGGATTGCTCGGCGCCTCTCTGCCGGAGGCGTTCGGCGGGCTGGGCGGCGGCGCGGTCGAAACGATGATCGTGATGGAGGAGTTCGGCAAAACACTGGTGGTCGAACCTTATGTGCCGACGGTGGTGATCGGCGGCGGGTTGTTGCGCCGCGCAGGAACGGAGCAGCAGAAACAGGAATGGCTGCCGAAGATCGCCGCCGGCGAAACGCTCATCGCGTTTGCGTTTGCGGAGCCGCACGGGCGTTACAACCTCGCCGACCTCACCACGAAGGCGAAAAAGCGGAACGGCAATTACGTTCTCAATGGGCAGAAGGCGGTGGTGCTGGGCGGCCCGTGGGCAGACGTGCTGGTGGTCACGGCGCGCACCTCCGGCAGTCAGCGCGACGCGAGCGGCGTGAGCCTGTTCCTGGTGGATAAGAAAGCGAACGGCATCTCCACGCGCGATTATCCCACGATGGACGGTTTGCACGCCTCCGAAATCGTTTTCGAAAATGTCGAAATCCCCGCCTCCAACCTCGTCGGCGCCGAAGGCGCGGCGCTGCCGCTGATCGAACTGGTCGCCGACGAAGCCATTGCCGCGCATTGCGCCGAAGCGATCGGCTGTATGAAGGTGCTGCTGGACGCCACGGTGGAATATTCCAGAACGCGCAAGCAGTTTGGCGTGCCCATCGGAAAATTCCAGGTGCTGCAGCATCGGATGGTGGACATGTTCATGGCATACGAGCAGTCCGTCTCGATCACCCTGATGGCCACGCTGAAGCTGGACGACAGCGAGCGGGAGCGGAAGAGAGCCGTCTCCGCCGCCAAGGTGCATATCGGCAAAGCAGGCCGCTTCGTCGGCCAGCAGGCGGTGCAGATTCACGGCGGCATGGGCATGACCGACGAATTAAATGTCGGCCACTATGTCAAGCGTCTCACCATGCTGGATGTGCTGTACGGCGATGTTCAGCACCATTTGAAGCGCTATGCCGCGCTTGGCTGAATTAAATCTTCGAAATTGAGCCATCCCGTTAACTATTCGCTTGCAGGCGCGGGTGCAAAATCACTGCCATGGACACGCAGACCTTGAATCTGTGGCTTCAGATCGCGGCGCTGACACTCGGTGCCGCCCTGGCGATGTTCTATGCAGCGCACAAGCCGGATACGCGCGCCCTCAACGCGATCCTCACGATCGTGTTTGCCGGCCTCGCGGTGTACCGCTTCACGCAGCTGCA
>DATAVW010000226.1:0-13296 GCA_036267515.1 Rhizomicrobium sp. | reverse complement strand
GGCTTTAACAATCACGGCATGGAGGTAGCGGCGGCACGGCTCACCCGGCGGCAGCGCTGTGGAATGATCGGCGTCAATATCGGCGCGAACAAAGACAGCCCCGATCGCATTGGTGACTACTGCATAGGTTTCCGGCGACTTGCTCCGTATGCAGATTACATCACGATCAATGTATCGTCGCCGAACACACCGGGTCTTCGTGCACTGCAAAACCGGGATGAGCTCGAACAGTTGCTCATTGCGGTGGCAACGGAGCGCACACATGCCAACACGCCGTTGCTGCTCAAGATTGCTCCCGATCTCGATAACCTGGAACTCGATGATGTTGCCGATGTTGCGCTCGCGTTTCGATTGGATGGGATTATCGCCACGAATACAACGATAACGCGCCTGCCAACCTTGCGGGATTCGAATGCGCAAGAAACGGGAGGGCTGTCGGGTCGACCGCTGTTTCAGCGTTCAACCGAGGTGCTGAAACTTTTGCGCCAACGCGTCGGCGGCCGTCTCACCCTCGTCGGCGTTGGCGGCATCGCCTCCGGTGCTGAAGCGTACGCCAAAATTCGTGCCGGCGCTTCGCTTGTTCAACTGTACACGGCGCTTGCCTATGAGGGGCCAAGGCTCATTACCCGGATCAAACAAGAATTGCTCGCCTGCGTCGAGCGAGACGGTTTCTCCAGCATCATGCAGGCCATCGGGGCGGACTTCCGCTAAATTTGACGCAGTGTCACGGAATGTTAGGGTACTCTGCAACCACAGCATTGCCCATGACTCCCGATTACATCCAGCCAATCCCGCGCGCCGATCTGCACCTCAAAGGCAAGCGCGAGCAGACTAAAGCACAGAACCGCGAGGCGATTTTGCAAGCGGCGCGTCACGTCTTCGCCGAGCTGGGATACGGCGCCACCACGGTGCGCGACATCATCCGAGCCACACCGCTCGCCTCCGGCACGTTCTACAATTACTTTAAATCGAAGGAGGAAGTGTTCCATGCGATCCAGGACGAGAGCGCCTTGCGCATCCGCCCCCGCCTGCATGAAGAACGCGCCAAGGCGCAGAGCATAGAGGAATTCATCTCGAGTACATTTCGCACTTTTTTCGAATTCGTCACCAGCGACGAAGCGAACTTTCATGCCATCCGCCGCAACACCGATACCTTGCGCGTGCGCATGGATACGGCGGAGATTATCGCGGGCTTCCAGGAGCTGCGCGAAGATCTTGAAGCAGCAATTGCAAAAGGCTTGCTGCCGCCGGTGGATGCCGATTTCCTGATGGCGGCCTTGGTGGGCGTGGCTTTCGAACTTGCCGAGCGAATGCTGCGCCGCGAATTCGTGGAGACCGACGCAGCCGCGGAGTTTGCCACTGCCCTTTTCATGGGCGGCATTCGCGCGTTGCCGAACCTTCCGTCCGCAAACACCGGAAGGCTTGAAGTGCGCCACGCAAGGGATTAGCAGAAACCTCCGAGCGCAACCGGAGTCGATAGTCCATGTCCAGTGAAGTTCTTCACGTTCCCCGTGAGAGACTGAAGACGCACACGCTTCATCTCCATTACGCCATCGTGTCGCTGATGGAGGAGCTGGAGGCAGTCGACTGGTACCGTCAGCGCGCGGACGACACGGAAAACGTCGATTTGCGCGAGGTCCTCCTCCATAATGCCAAGGAAGAGATGGAGCACGCCTCCATGCTTATTGAATGGATACGGCGGCATGAACCGCTCTTCGATAAGCAGCTCCGCGAATACCTGTTCACCGAAAAGCCGATTGTGGAAGTCGAACACGAGGCAATGGAGCACGATTCTCCAATCAAGCAGAACGAGACGACAGACCGCGGCGCGCCAGTCAAGCGATAGGGCAAGTGTCGTGAAAACGGGTAAGATCCACCACCCGCCGCCCATTCGGCGTCACCGATAGTACATCCACAAACCTGTGGTTCCATACAATATCGTCCGGCGTGTAGGCGTGCCGAACATACACCAGGTCGGCGAGGGTATCGTCGGTGCCTCGTAGCAACACGATGATCTCCATCTGTCGCTCGTACAACGCGTCTCGCGAAAGGCCGTGCAGGGGACTGCGCTCGTCAATTGCGTGCATCACCGTCCATGACAGGGTGAAAAGCGAGGTGCGCGAGCGAACCAGTTCCAGCTCCTGGAAACGCCGCATGACAATGCCTTCGGTACTAATCGATTGATGCGCCAATGTTACGTTGATCGCGGCATCGAGAATTTGGTTGCCGCGCTGGTTGGCGGCCCGGAACATCAGCGTGGGAACGCCGTCGAACGGCGCCACAACCGCCGCCTTGCTGAAGATCACCCGCGCTGACGGCCGCGACAGCCGCGCGAACATCAGTGACGCCATCATGGCGAGATAAAGAAAGCCGACGAAGGCTTCGACCACCACCACGCTGTTTACGAAGGCGGATTTCGGCACCATCACGCTGTAATTGATGGAGCCGATAGTCTCCACGCTGAACAGAAAGCGGTCCCAGAAGCTGCCGGGCCGCGCATGTTCGATGCCGTTCGGATCGGAGAGATAGAGCAGCGCGAAACCAACATTGACGATCAGGAACACGGCCGCAAGCCCGGCGAGGAACAGCCACCACGGCGCGGTGAGGACGGCGTGATAAAAATCGGTCCAGCGGCTCCGGTCCTGCCCCTTGATAATCACGCGCTGCAGCTTCCGGCTGCGCAGATATTGCGCTGTGCTGATCCCCCGTGGGACGGGCGCCATCGATTCTCTTGAATTTCGGTCGTTCACGCGCCAGATCCCGCGCTGTCAGTTCAACAATCTCATTCTAGCCAATCCGAATGGCGGGGCTACAGGATTAGCACTTAGCGCTCCAGCCGCTTTGCTTTTAAGGCCTGCAGGTAAGTCGACCACTTCTTGTCATGATTGTGCCCGAGTTCGTGGAGATAGCTCCAGCTGTAGAGGCCTGTATCGTGGCCGTCATCGAAGAGAATTCGCACAGCGTAATTGCCGACCGGCTCGAGCCCGGCAATTTTCACGTTCCGTTTCCCGCCGACGATCTGCTTCTGGTCGGGCGCGTGACCCTGCACCTCCGCGCTGGGCGATTCCACCCGCAGATACTCCGCCGGTAGTGCAAAACGCTCGCCGGATTCGAAGCTGACGATGAGGGTGGTCCTGGGTCTGTCGAGGCGCAATTCGACGGGCCATGCGCTCACTTGCGTAGTCGCTCTTCTTCGGAAAGCTCGCGCGCTTCGCCGGCAATCATGATGGGCACGCCGTTGCGGATGGGATAGGCGACGCCGGCAAGTTTGCTCATCAATTCCTGCCGCTCGCGATCGTAGATCAGCGGCCCTTTGGTAACGGGACACACCAGAATTTCCAGCAGCTTGGGATCGATCTCGGTCATCAGTTCAATGATCCGCTGATTGCCCGTGCATCGGCCATTTCCAGCAACGCGACCAGTGTGGCCACGCGCTCGCTCCAGCCCGGCGCTTCCAGCAGCGCCTGCTTCTCCGCCGGTTCGAAGGGGCAAAGCATTGCAAGCGCATTCACCAGATGCTGCGGCGGTGAATTCATGACCGATTGCCAGTCGGCCTTCAGGTCGCGGCGGGCAAGATAATTCTTAAGCGCGGACATCAGGCGCTCGCGCGGCAATTCGGAATCGTCGCCCGACACCAGATCGCCGGCAAAACTGGAGTAATCCGGAGTAACCTGGCGGTATGGAGTATCCGCCGCCAATTCCTGCACCACGCGAAAGCGGCACACGCCGGTGAGCGTGACCTGGTACCGGTTATCTTCCGATTCCTTGAAGCTGGTGAGGCGCCCGAGACAACCCACCTGCGACAGCCGCGGACGGAGGCTACGCTCCTCCGGTTCGGAAGGTTGTATCATGCCGATCAGCCGCGTTCCGGAAATGGCGCTGTCCACCATCGCAAGATAACGCGGCTCGAACACATTCAGCGGCAGTGCGCCACGCGGCAGGAGAAGCGCGCCGGTCAACGGAAAAATCGGAACCGTTTGGGGCAGATCGTCCAGCGTGCGGTAGGGCTTGTGCATGCGTCAGGCGAACAGAATGGAAGAGAGCTTGCGCCGCGCATCCACGGTTCGCGGATCGGCCGGCCCCATCGCCTCGAACAATGTGACAAGGTGCTTGCGTGCGGCCTGATCGTTCCAGTTGCGATCGCGCCGCACGATTTCCAGCAATGCGTCCAGCGCACCCGTGCGATCGCCTTTGGCATCCAGCGCCAAAGCAAGATCGTAGCGCGCCTGATGATCGTCGGAATTCGCCTCCAACTTCGCGCGCAATTCTGCCGTGTCGCCGGCCTGCGCGGCCTGTTCGCGAAGTTTCACTTCCGCTTCCACCGAGCGAATCGCCTCGTCTTCGGCGCCGTCGGGACGCACCAGTTGGAGGGTTTTACGGGCGCGCTCGACATCGCCGCTCTTCAGGTAACAACGGGCGAGGCCCGCGACAGCTTTGGGATGGCCTGGCTCATCCTGTAGCGCCTGTGCATAGGCTTGAGCTGCAGTGCCGAGGTCGCCGGATGCGAACGCCTCTTCCGCCACCGCCAACGTATCTTCGGCGGGGCCTGCACCGGCGGCGCCACCCGTGAGCTGTTGCACGAAAGCCCGCAACTGCGATTCTGGAATCGCGCCCATGAAACCATCGACCGGCTGGCCATTGCGAAAGGCATAAACTGTTGGAATCGACTGGATGCGCAGTTGCTGTGCGATCTCCTGATTCTCGTCGATATTAATTTTGACCAGGCGCACCGCACCCTTGGCCTCGTTCACCACCTTTTCCAGCGCCGGTCCCAGCTGCTTGCACGGCCCGCACCACGGCGCCCAGAAATCGACAATGACGGGCACGTCGCGCGACGCCTCCAGCACATCCGTCGCGAAGGTTTCGATCGAGCCGTCCTTCACATACGCGCCGGCCGGACGCGCCGGGGCTTCCGTGCTTCCTCCGTTTCCGCCGGGCCGTGAAAGAGGCCGGCCGCTGGGACCAATGAGCGCCATAAGAATTCCTGTGGGTTCTGGCCCCAAAGATGGTCGTTTGGGGTGCAAAAGAAAAGCCCCGGAATTTTAGCAAATCTCAATCTGCCGCCGCGTCTAGCGGCGTTGCGGCAATTCAACGATCATTGGTTCGTGGCCAGTGGCGCGGATGAATTTCAGCAGATGGTCCGGCGCGACAGCCGTGGTCCGGTCGTTGCGCAGGGGATGAAAGTTGAGTGGATTGAGGGCCAGCATCCCGGCGTCCAGCACCACGTGCACGCGGGCATCGGCATCATTGATCAACGCAAAGGGCGTAACCGAGCCGGGTGGTACGCCCAATATCTCAATCAATAGTTCCGCGGAGCCGAAGGAAAAACGGGCTGCGTCAAGCTGCTTTGCAAGTGCGTTCAAGTCGATCTGTAACCTTTCGCGGGCCACCACCAGCCATAGTCCGCCACCACGGTCCTTGAGGAACAGGTTTTTGGTATGTGCGCCCGGAATGTGTGCGCATTCGGTTCTCGATTCCTCGACCGTGAACACCGGCGCGTGCGCGTAGGTGCGGTGCGTGATGTCGAGCGCATCCAGGCAGCGGTGCAGGTCTCGGTCGGTCGCAGGCACGCGGCAATCCAGCAGGCTTCCTAAGCTGCCTTATGGCAGATTATCGCGCAGCAGATGCACGGAACCTACCTGAGCCGCAGTGACTTGACCCAGCCTTCCGGCTTGCGCCATAACCCGCCTCCACTTGGAGTGCGGGCGTAGCTCAGGGGTAGAGCATAACCTTGCCAAGGTTAGGGTCGGGCGTTCGATTCGCCTCGCCCGCTCCAATTTTCTCCTTTTGCTTCAATGTCTTATAAGTGCAAGCCTCTTGTTGCGCCCGCCGGTAGGGCCTGAAGGGGTACCGCTGGGGTACTTTGCGATATGCTGAAAGGCTTCATCGGGTCGAAATTGGAAAGTTGTGTTCCTTGGAATGTCCGCCCGGCGACAACAGGTGTCTCTGTTTGAAGTTAGCCGCGCTGCCCCCCTGCCGGAGCCGGTCTTAGGTCGGTAGGATGGCTGCAGTCGTGCTCCTCATTCTCATCCATGTCGTTGCGGCTTCGCATTACGGAGCCAGCGGTGTCTCAATAAGCAGGTCGCGACATTGACTGCCGCTGGCACGCGTCCACATGCGACTGCGGCCGCTGTTCCAGAATATCGGGCTCACGCCGCGGCGGCTGTGCTGGATCGACTGAGCAAGGCTTGCCGCAACGAGAAAGGCCCGCTGGCGAAGCGAGCCTCCGGGAGAGTGCGCTTTTGTGGTTAGCGGCCGGTGCAGTCCTTCACGCCGATGAATTCCCCGCGTGCAGTGCTATGCGCGGCTCCCGCGGAACACCTCAAGCAATGCGGCGTTGACCTTCCGGTGTTCTGCCGATTGGCAGCTCATCACAACGGGAGACAACCATGAGAAAGTTCGGCTGCTTGGCCCTAACATTGCTATGCTTTTCTGGCCCGGTTGCAGCCAGAGACGGAACCATCACGGCAGGCGTTACGTCGCCGTCGGGAGGAGTGGGCTGGCAACCATACTTTGTCTACACGGTGCCGCCGGGCAAGAACCTTGTCTACACCAATCAGTGTCCTGAAGATGCTCCAAATGCTGTAAATGGAGCTTTCTACGCAAACGTCCCGGCAAGGGCGGGGCTATCTCTCGTTTCCAACTTCCGCCCTGGGAAAGACGCAACAAAGTGGGAGTGGATGATAGATTGGCCATCTGGCGCGCCGGCGGAGTCGGAGATTTCTTTCAGCGTGTACTGCGTCCGATAGCGGTGGCGAGTTGCTCGCTGTCGTCACGGACCTCACGGCCATAGCAGCCAGACCCCTCAGAACACCGTCCGCGCAGCCATCAGCCCTGCCACAGCCACGCCAACCCAATAGTCCTGCTTCCCGGTAGCACGTGCGAGCTGGGCATTCCTGCGTGCGCCCAAGGATAGATGTGGCGGGGGTAAAGAACGGCTGCTATGCTAACCGCGCCGTCAGTCGCGTGCTGACGGTTGAGAGACCTCTGAGGCGCCAGCAAATACGGTGTCCGCGCTCCCGGCTCTGACCAGCGGAGCGCACATGCGCCTCTATCGATTTCGTATTGTGAACCCACCTAATGAGTTCGTGTCCTCGCACGAACATGAGTGTTCGAATGATGCAGCAGCAGCGACCAAGGCGCGGACCTTCTGCGATGGTCACAACGTCGAGGTGTGGGAGGGAAGTCGCTGGGTCGCAACGATTAAGGAATACTCAGGTGCTCCGCCGTCCCGCATCGTACCGTAGCCATTGGTACCGCTGAAAGCGGTGAGCGGAAATCCGCTGCAAACAACCTGGTTGGAAGGAGTATCGAAATTGCCATCTTACATTGGGTACGACCAGCGTATTCAGATTACTTCAACCGTAGAGTTGAAGCACGAATTGAGGGTGTGCGCGGAAGCTGACGGGCTGCTCTTATCCGCATCCTGGATAGACATCGAAAGCCGACGCCGCTCATCGTCTGCCTCTGTTGGCATGCAATGAAAGAGGTCAACTGGTTCGCCTTTGCCGTAGCAGGCATTTTCATCGCACTGGTCTGGATTCCTTATTTGCTGCTGGCGCGGTAGGCCCGCAATGTGGATCACTCCCGCCTTGCTTACCATTGGCGCCTGGGCAACGCTTGCATGGTTCGGCGCACAAGAGCCCCTTCAGACAGTGCGCCGCAAGGCCACTTATGGACTCGTGGCGCTGGCAAGCGGGATGGGGGCACTTATTGCGTTCAACTTGTATGCCTGATCACCACCGCCCTGGGCAAGATTGCCTACAATGCGTGCGCCGAAACTCTCTTCTTGGTTGTAATGGGCGGTCTGCATCCCCATCTATCCGTTAGCGGCGAATTCTTGCCCACTGCCTTTGAAAGGCACTCCCAAAAAATGACATCTGCACCCAACATGAAGCCGGATTCTGTCTCTTCGGAATCGGCGAAGCCCGCCACCGACACACCGAAGCACGATGCGCAGAAGACTGCTCCGGCGAGCCAGCCCCACGCTGAGCCGAAGCCAGCGCCGAAAAGCTGATCGCTCCATCCCTCTAACTCCGGTGATGTAGGCCTTCGTGTGAGGCGTGGTCGCGAAAGCGGCTGTGTCCCGCGATTTGGGCCAACGCACGCCGGCGGCAGGCGGTTGGGCGAAAGCCCGCCGCCGCGCTGCCGACCCGAAGAACGCAAAGAGAGTACCCGGTGGCATCATGCCATCCGAGTGACTCTTCAAATCAGGTACATGTTATGAAATCATTTCTCAGATCGGCCCTCGTCATGGGCGCAATAGTCGGAACGTCCGCCTTGGCGTCTGGCGTAGCCACTGCGGGCGTATCCATCGGTATCGGCGTCCCCGCAGTCGTGATCGGTGCGAGCCCCGGTTATGTCGCGTACGATGATCAATATTACTACGACCCCATCTACATCAGCGGCGCCTGGTATCACGGCCCGTATCGCTGGCGCATGCGCGGCGGCGAGCGAGTGTTCTTTGTGAACGGCCGCTGGCATCGGAATGAATGGCGCGAAGGCCGCGTGCCAGCATCCATCGTGTTTCGCAACGGCGGCTCTTTCAGGGGTGGGCGCTATGACGGGTTCGACGGTGCCGAGCGCATCAATGCCCGGTTTCACGTCAACGGTCGTGACATGCGCGAAGACCGCCGTGACCTGAACAACGACAAGGCGGACATGCAGCATGATCGCAATGACATGCGGCAGGACCGCGAAGATAGAAACGATGCTCGTCACGAAGATGGGAACGGCGACCGCCACAACGGTGGCGACAGTCACTAAGGTTTCCAGCGGCGCACGCGGCTCCGCGCCTTGTCTGAGGAGACTCGGACTGCGTCGTGCGGTTTGGGCGCAGCGCCTTGGGGAGGGGCAGTGATGAAGCAGCGGGGCTCCGGCTTTGCGAGCTTCATTGCTGTCGGGGGGCCTGATTGGAGGTACGGCAGATGACGACTACCAGAGTGATCAGCAAAACGGTCACCTTCGTACGGCCATTCATTCTGGATGGCTTCGATGAACTTCAGCGCGCCGGCTCTTATATCGTCGATACCGAAGAGGAACTGATCGACGCCGTGTCGGTAGCCGCATGGAAACGAATCTCCACGGTCATTCAGTTGAACCGGCATGGAGGAATCGAATACGTCCCGATCAATCCCGATCAGCTGAGCGACGCTTTAAGACGCGATGGTGCGCAGCACGATCCCGCGGGACCTGTTTCTTCTGCATCGGCCAAGGGGCGGCATGATCGTGCCCGCCGCATGCTTGGCCTGCTACCACTCACCAAAGCACGTTGAGAAAACTTATGAGCCCCCAATCAGCACCAGCCAAAAATCTGACCGGCGCGCGCTTACGTCGAGCAATGGATCGGCCGTGACTGCCTCCCCGATGCGTATGGGCGCAAACGATGCTGACGCCTATCGGCTCAGCCGCATCCAAGCGGAGGGCTGGAATGCGGCACACCGCATTGCCGCGAGCACTTTCGACAGGCTCGATGGGACGACCCATATCGAATCGCTCAATCCGTATAAATCAGATCCCGAACGGACCCGCTGGAGCATAGGCTTCACGAGCGCGCTGGCGCACTGAACCTCGCGAGGACGCCGGCGCACCCCCTACTGCCGCTAATTTTTGGCTGTTAACCCTCGCGCAGCTTTTGTGGCGCACAGGTTGTTGAAATCCTGACCCTTCGTCTCAAACAGGCCCCCATGACATTCGGCACGCGCCCCAAGGCGCCAGACCCACAGTGGCTGATCAAACCAAAAACCCTTCGACAGCGCGTGACCAAGTATTTCCGCCAAAATCAGACGCCCTCGGAAATTCGTATGTGGCGACGGTTGTTTTCGTGGCGGCGTTAGACCGACCGTTGGCTGGAAAGTGGTGGCCGCGAATATCGTCGCTGCCGAGTAGCTTGCGGGCTTCCTCTTTCGCGCCAGCCGCCACAACACGGTCAAACGCATCGGCTACGAAGCTCAAGAGCAAGCGGCGCAAGCGATGAATAGGCGGGCAACGAACTATAGCCCGCGCCCGCGCTGCGCTTGGCATCCTTGTCACTGCCTCCATATGCGGACCTCGCCTAGAGTGTCGCTGACGTAGATGCAGCCGCAAGACGAGCATGTCCGAGCATCCGCCCAATCCGGAATAGCTAACGCTACGCGCTCAGCGCAAGTGGACGCGCCTTGCGTAGGAGTGGGCGCTTTGCAGTCCGTCGATGGGCAGAGTTTTCCAACCATTTGCGTGGGCGACCATAGGGTTAGGACGGGCCGGACAGTGCTTCCCCAAGGAGGAAAACTCCTCGCTTTTGTCCAGCCCTAACCATCAGTCGCTCTAGGCCCAGCGCCCGAGCGTCATGGGGCTAGCGTCACAAGGCGCTTAGTCTCACCAGATTACAATGGCGGCGCACGTGACGATGCAGAGCGCATTGCTAATGGTGAACAAGTCCGGCCTCACGCCGCTGGCGCTCACCAGCCGCGCGTCAGTGGATTTCAGCGGCTAGCATCAGCGGCACATCAAAGCAGCCTAGTGGACGCCGGCTTTTGGTTTCCGACGCCTTGCGGCAGTTTCCCGCACGGCGCTCCGTTTCGGATTGGCCGTCACTATTCCGAGATGATCTTCAATTTGTTCCAGTACACTCACAAAGTCCCGGTACGGCTTTTGACGTTCGCCGGCTGCCGTTTTCTTGTTTTCATCTGCCCGCAACGTAATGCCCTTGATTGGCTACGCGGGATGCTGAACGCGCTAGATAGCCAAAAGGCTCCACATCACGAAACATGCGACAGCACGGGATGGGTTTGGGAAGATCACCGTGATCAGCCCAACCTATTGCGGACCAATCCAACGGGTAACACCAGCACGGCTGAGACATTTATGTCTTCCTCGTAATCATCCCGATTGGATTCCGAGCACGGGCCGGATATCCAGTCTCTGGATGAAAGACTGAGAGCCGCCACGTGAGCTTTGAAAAAATGAATTTGGGCGAGTTCAAGATGATGCTCGTTTTGATATCTGTGACGACGATGGTTTTATGGGTTGGCTGGTGCGCGATTGATGGTTGGCGGTTTTAAGGTAGGCTTCGTTCAGAGGCATTCGCGAGGACAAGGCGGCTACCAAAGTGGTCGTCGAAAGGCTTAAGCCTTAGTTCACGCGCTCATCCGGCCCACGCGTCTCACGCGATAGATCGTCAATAGCGCGCGTGATCCGTTTCCACGAAAAGAAGCCTTCCGTGTCGCCTTGCTCCAATAGGGCATCAGCTCGCATGGCTGCTTTGCGCGCGGCGTCTTCGCCGAACATCTCGATCATGAGATTTGCAGCGCGCCATATGTCGATTGGAGGTAGTTCCGACATGGGACGGAGGATAGCAGCGATTTACGGAAAGAGACGCCAGGGCGCAGCAGCCGGCTTGGCAACGTCAGCAGGGAAGGAAAGGTGATTGTGGGCCGAGGCCGTTTACGAACGTCCTCTGCCGATTGTACTATCGAACGAACATGACCCACTCGCTCGAAGTTGCAACGGTTGCCTTTGCCAATGGGATGGTCATCGCATCGGGCCGGCAGTTACGGACTCTGATCCGCCGCAATCACGGTGACCACGGGAGCGGCGATCCGGGTTGGGGCTTTCGCCTTGGACAAAAGCTTGGCCGCATAATCCGCGCCCGCCGGACGCCGCGCTAACGCCATCTCAGCTGCCTTCACGCCTGCTCTTGTGTAGAGGCCCATTCCGGCGGCGATAGGAGCCGCAGCAACTGGTGCTACGAAGTGTGCTGCACCACCTCCGGCCAGCGCCGCCGCCAGCATTCGACCAGCGGTGCCGCTGTCGGGAACCGTCGATGGCAATACCGCCCTTCCAGCATCCGAGAGGTCTTGCATCAGAGCATTGCCCCGGGCGACTGCGGATTTCCTGACGCTTCGGTCTGATGCTTTGACGGCCTGCGACAGCTGCGACGGCGTGAACACACCCGGGTCTGCGCCAGGCCGAGCAGCGGCATTCTGCACCCTGACCAGATTTGCATATCCGGTGTCGATGGCCCGTAGCTTCGTCTTCGCTCCGGGGTTTGATCGTTCCAACGCATCCTTGAATTCATTACGCAGTTGCCAGAAGGCCTGCCCCAGTTTTCTGTCGTTTGGGGAGCCCGAGGCGCTGTAATTCTGCGCTTCCTGCCGAAGCAAAGAGTCCACTTCCTTGAACGATTGCCCGGTCATCACGCCGGCTTTTGAAAAGCGCGGGGTAATTTCCTGCTTGATAAAATTGGTGATTGGCTCGGCACCGTACTGCGGAATGTTCTTGGCGAGCGCCGTGAGGTTTCGGACGCCAGTTTGAAGCTGTGGATCTGCGTTCACGCGTAGGCTGGGCAATAGGCCCGTGTAGGCTTGGTTCAATGTATCGGCCGCGTGATCGATCGCATCCCGGCCAGTCAGCCCGGCAGGTACCCCCTTGCCGATGGGAGCAAGGGCCCGATTGATGGCAGCCGTATTGAAATCCTGAAGGCCGCGAACACGGGCGTTGCGGATCATGTCACCCACACCGGGGATACTTGTCGCCTTATCCTCGATGGTCCGCGCCGTGCCGCCAACGATTTGGCCCGGCGTCAATCGCACGCCGGCGTCCAACAGCCTCTGAGCGTACGGTGAAACTTTCGGAGCAATCACGCGCGTCGCAGCGCCTATAACTTTGTCGCCCACCTTACCGGCAACCGCGCCAATGGCCGCGTCTTTGGCAACGCCTCCGGGCGTGCGTGCATTGGTGCTGAGAGCACCTGTCATAGCACCTTGGGCCAGTGCACCGCCCGGTGTGGCGAGAGCAATTGGCAGGCTGGCTGCAAATTCTCCGGCCAGTTCTCCGCGATTGCTTGGCACAATACCCTGTTTCGCTTTTTGCGCGATGTAGCTGGCATGGCCCTGAACGGCGCCTTCGGTAGACGAGAGCCCCAACGCCTCTCCGAATTTATCGACGGCTGTTCCCAGCCCTTCATTCAGACCAGGGACTGGAATCTTGTTCGCCAGATATTTCGCGCCGCTGGCTGCATTGTCCAGAATATGCGCAGCGCCCTTGTACAAGCCGAGCGTGTCCGACTGCTGCGGCGCCTTCGATTGTGCGTACTGCTTCATCACTCTGTCGATCACGGCCATGTCTGTGCCGGCAGGAAACTGGTGCTGCACGCCGTCTGCGGATTGAGCGATGATCGGTGCATCGGGTTGCACGTGCTGGCGAAGCATTCCGACCAGTTGATCGGTCGGGACCTTCGACAGGTCTGTTCCGCTCATCTGTTGATGCTGCTGCTTGGCATAAGCTAGGACTTGGTCTTGCGTGGCGCCAGCGGGC
>DATAVW010000225.1:0-1750 GCA_036267515.1 Rhizomicrobium sp. | reverse complement strand
CCGCCAACCACCACGAGCCGCTCCGGCAAGTCCGGCATGTCGAAAATGTTCTCGCTGGTTCGATAGCCGGTTTTGTCGAGCCCCGGAAAATTCGGCGGATGAGGCCGCGCACCGGTCGCGACGATCGCTTTCTTGAATTGGAGCGACGTGGCGCCTAGAGCCAGTGCAGCGGGGCCGCTGAATTTCGCATCGCCGAAGAATATTTCGACGCCGTCATGCTGCAGACGATCGACCGCATGGTATTCGGCGACACGCGCGCGGACCCGCATCATGCGGGCTTTCAGCGCCGCAAAATCCAGCTTCAGTTCCTCCGGTGACGAAACCGCGAACTCGGCAGCGTCGCGAATCTGTGAACAGAGCCGCGCCGAATGGATCAATGTCTTGGATGGGATGGAGCCGGCGTTGAGCGAATCGCCGCCGAGCTGCTTGCGTTCGACGAGCGCAACGCTGAGACCAAGACGCCTCGCATATTGCGCCGCCTCGATCCCCGCCGGCCCTCCGCCCACTACAACAAGATCATAAATGTCGCGCGGACGCGGATTGCTCCAGTCCTGAGGCCGCACGCGGCGGATCAGGGCCGCGCGATCGTCCTTGTCCAGTTGCGGTGCGATGTTGGTGCTTTTCATGGCGAGAGCCATCCCTCGCCAAAGCCCGCGCGTTTGAGGCCCGCAACAACGTAGGGGCAGCCGCGCAGGAGCTTCCAGATCAGCCCGCTCTTGGCGTTTTCGATCATCATAATCAGCAGACCCTGGTCCAGGCCATACCAGCCGTCCGATAGCCAGCCCTCGCCGTCGTCGCCGGGAAGCGTAAGGTTGAAGCCACTGGAGAAGCGATCTTCCTTGCAAACCTGCGGATAGGAGGCGAGCAGATGTCTTGTGCCGGTCAGCGCCGCGTCGCGCGTGAACGGCAACGTCGCCAGCATCGCCCAAGGGGCAATCGTGCCGTCGTCCGGTCCATACGGCGCGCCGCGCGACATGTAACCGAAGAAACGGCGGTCGCGCCCATCGACGCGCAGGTCTCGATAGCCCGGCCCGTCCCCTGCCGTGATGCCCCAAAAATCGCGGCCATAGCCTTCGTAATTGTTCGGATTGCGCGCACCGTATTCGCGATGAAGCGCAATCGTGGCCTTTGTGTTTTCGAAATAGTCGCGGCCCGATTGGCGCATGAACGCGTCCCGGATGCCCCGAAAATCGAGCCATGCGTGCGAAAACAGGTGCGTGAACAAGGGACCGGAATACAGAACATCGCTGCCCAGCAGGTTTTCCCATTGGTAGGTCATGGTCCAGCCGCCAAAACTTTTTGCCGCAAGCGGATGCGTGGGCGAACCGAGACCGAGAATGTAGAGAATGGTGGCTTCGTTATAGCCTTCCCACCCGTAGTGCAGAAAGCCGCATTCCGGCTTCCAGCCTTGCGCCACTGTCTCGAACCCGTCCTGTGCCCATGTCCAATCGACACGGCGATAGAGCGCATCCGCCAATTCGCGAATATCCGCTTCCACGCCTGTGCCGTCGAAATAGCAGGCGGCGGTCAGCATGCCAGCGAGCAGCAATGTCGTGTCGATCAGCGACAACTCGCATTGCCAAACGCGCGCCCCGGTCTTCATGTCCAGGAAGTGATAGTAGAAGCCCTTGAAGCCGGTGGCTTCCGGCTGGTCGTTCTGCGGGCTGTTGTAGAAGAACTGTAGCGTCTTGAGCGTCCGCGCGGCCGCGGCTTCACGGGTCATCCAGCCATTTTCGACGGCAATGGGATA
>DATAVW010000224.1:0-29485 GCA_036267515.1 Rhizomicrobium sp. | reverse complement strand
ACGGCGGGATTTTGTACCCGTCATAAATCGCCGAATCGAAACGCACGCCCAAACCGCCCGGCGCGTGGAAGTGCGTGATGGTCCCCGGCGACGGTTGAAAGGTGAAGGCATTCTCCGCATTGATCCGGCATTCGATGGCGTGGCCGGAGAGCACAACATCCGACTGTTCCATCTCGATGGCGCCGCCGGCCGCTATCCGAATCTGCTCGCGCACGATGTCCAGGCCGGTGATGGCTTCCGTGACCGGATGCTCCACCTGCAACCGCGTGTTCATTTCGATGAAATAGAAGCCGCCGTCCTCAAACAGGAATTCCACAGTTCCGACACCGAGATAACCAAGCTTTTGCAGGGCGCCTGTTACTGTCGAACCAATTTGCGCCCGCTGTGCCGAATTAAGAGCAGGGCTCGGTGCCTCTTCCCACAGCTTCTGATGACGTCGCTGCAACGAACAATCGCGTTCGCCGAGGTGCAGCACCTTGCCGTGTGAATCCGCCAGCACCTGCACTTCGATGTGCCGGGGCCGCTGAAGGTACTTCTCCATGTAGACTTCATCGTTGCCGAAAGCGGCTTTGGCTTCGGCTCTAGCCGTGGAGAGCGCGAGCGAGATGTCGGCAGCGCTCCGGGCCACTTTCATGCCGCGGCCACCGCCGCCAGCCGTCGCCTTGATCAGCACCGGGTAGCCGATGTCCTGTGCCAGCCGCGCTGCTTCTTCATCCGAACCCACCGCGCCATCCGACCCCGGCACCGTGGGAATGCCGACGCTCTTCACCGCCCGCTTGGCGGCAATCTTGTCACCCATCAGGCGAATATGCGCTGGCGTGGGGCCGATGAACGTGATGCCATGCTCGCACACAATCTCGGCAAAGCGGGCATTCTCCGACAGAAAGCCGTAGCCGGGATGAACCGCTTCCGCGCCGGTAATTTCGCAGGCGGCAATGATGTGCGGGATGTTTAAATAACTTTGCCCTGCCGGTGGCGGACCTACGCACACGCTCTCGTCTGCAAGCCGCACATGCATGGAATCCGCGTCTGCGGTCGAATGGATGGCCACCGTAGCGATGCCCATTTCCTTACAGGCGCGATTGATGCGCAGCGCGATTTCGCCGCGATTCGCGATGAGGACTTTCTCGAACATCACTTAGGAGAGGATCAGCAGCGTCTGGCCGAATTCAACCGGCTGCGAATCCGCGATGCAGATTTCGCTGACAGTGCCCGAGCGCGGCGCCGCAATAGGGTTCATCGTTTTCATGGCCTCGACGATCAGCAGTGTGTCGCCTTCTTTCACCGTGTCACCGACCTTGATAAAGGCCGCCGCGCCGGGTTGCGGCGACATATACACGGTACCCACCATGGGTGACGTGACAGCGCCTGGCGCCGGACCTTCCCGCTTCAGTGGCGCAGCCTCTGCCGCAGGTGCGCTTGCAGCAGCCGGGGTCGGTGCCACAGCCGTTGGCACGTGCGTGACCATAGGCCCCGCCTGCCGGGTGACGCGAAGGCGCATACCCGACTGTTCCACTTCGATCTCTGTAAGCCCGGTTTCGGTCAGCAGGTCCGCCAATTCCCGGATTGCCGCCGCATCGATGCCGGCCTTTGGTTTTGAGCCGTTCGTCAAGAGCGTCCCCAGCTGTTTGACTTCATCCCTTATGCTCATCTGCTTCGGCTTTTCAGTCGCTGCGCCAGGTATTCGATAGCATAGAAATAGCCCTCTGCCCCCAATCCGCAAATAATGCCGGTCGCCGCCTCACTGATAAACGAATGGTGGCGGTATTCTTCGCGGGCATAGGGATTGGATAGATGCACCTCGATCAGCGGCAGCTCCAGCGCGCGCGCTGCGTCCAGCAGGGCCACCGAGGTGTGACTCAGGCCTGCCGCATTCAGAATCACCGCAGATGCCTGCTTACGAGCCTCCTGCAGCCATTCGATCAATTCCGCTTCGCTGTTGGTCTGACGCATCTCGACCAAAAAACCAGCGGTTTCCGCGCGCCCCGAAACCTGCCGGCCAATCTCGGCCAGGGTCGTGCGGCCATAAACCTCCGGCTCCCGCTCCCCCAAAAGATTGAGGTTTGGTCCGTTGAGGACATATATCGGTTTGTTACCATTCGGTCTCGCGGCGGAACGGGCCAAGGAATCTCCGGTTAAAGAGTCGCACAGGTTATAGTCGGTTTCGCGGCGCACGGAAAATCAGAGCGTCAAAAGAGGTATTATGGCTTTGCGAGTTACGATCAATGGCGAAGAACGCTCTCTCGATATGTCGGTCAGTGTAGATGTCCTGCTCACGCAGTTGGGCCTTGAGCCGGCGAAGATTGCCATTGAGCGGAACCACGAAATCGTGCCGCGCTCGAAATACCGCGATGTGACAGTGGTCGATGGCGACAGGCTGGAAATTGTGCACTTCATTGGCGGTGGGATGTGAGCGGCCTCCAGCCCGATCCGAAGCCGCTGGTCATAGCGGGGAAGACCTACCGCTCCCGCCTGATTATCGGCACGGGGAAATACAAATCCTACGAACAGAATGCCCGTGCGGTGGAAGCTAGCGGCGCCGAAATCGTCACCGTGGCCGTGCGGCGGGTCAATCTCACCGATCCCGGTCAGCCGAAGCTGGTGGATTTCATCGATCCGAAAAAAATAACGTACCTGCCGAACACGGCGGGATGCTTCACGGGCAAAGACGCCGTTCGAACATTGCGGCTCGCGCGCGAAGCCGGCGGCTGGAACCTCGTAAAGCTGGAAGTGCTGGGGGATAAAAAAACGCTCTATCCCGACATGCTGGAGACGCTTCGCGCCGCGGAGATGCTGATCGCCGACAGCTTCCAGGTGATGGTCTATTGCAATGACGATCCCATGATGGCGAAGCGACTCGAAAATTTGGGTGTCGTCGCCATCATGCCGCTCGCCGCACCCATCGGCTCGGGACTTGGGATTCAGAGCCCAGTCAACATTCGTCTCATCATCGAAGAAGCGAAAGTACCCGTCATTGTCGATGCGGGAATTGGAACCGCCTCCGATGCCGCAATCGCCATGGAGCTCGGCTGCGATGCGGTCATCTCGAACACAGGTATTGCTGAGGCGAAGGATCCGGTGCTGATGGCGGCTGCCATGCGGCACGCAGTGGAAGGTGGCCGTCTCGCTTATCTCGCCGGGCGCATGACAAAGAAGCGCTACGCCGATCCATCCAGCCCGCTGGCAGGACTGATCTAACGGATGCGAACCTTGCTGCTGGCGTTGGTCACGGCAGTCGCCGTCCAAAATCAGACCAATTCCGCGAGCCCGGCCAGCTGGGCGCGCTTCCTCGACCGAAGCGTGTGGATCGATATCGGGTTGGGGCGCAAGCTGAATGCCCTGACGCCAAAACAGGTTGTGGAACTCAGGAAATGTCAGGAGCCCACAATGGCATTCCAACAAAGCGGTGGGACATGGGTGCAGTCGTTCTATGCCGGAATTGAAATGCGCACGACCTACTCGTCGGCGACGACAAAATTTGATCCCGCTGGTTCGACTGTTTTGTTCTACATGGCCGGTCATTCGGAACCTGCGGAAACGTTGCACGTAGCCCAAAGCGGCGACGTGCTGGTGGAGCAGACGCGTGGTTTCCGCGCGCACGCGTTCCTTAAATGTGTCGAGCGGAAGGAAGCTCCGTCAAAAGCTCGACCCCGGCAGTAGAATTTTTCGGCTGTGTATGATCAGGACGCTTTCATCATCTGGCGCACGGCTGCGTCATCCAGCGCACCTTCGCGCACATTGCCATTTATGATGAAGGCGGGTGTGCCATCCACATTCGCTGCCGCCGCAAGGCTATGCGCAGCCGCCAATGCTGCATCGACGGAATGATCCTGCATGTCTGCCCGAAGCCTGTTTAAATTCAGCCCCGCCTTCTGCGCGTCGGCATAAACCAAATCTTCCGTCACCAAATCCCTTTCACCCATCAACAGAAAATGGAAAGCGAGATATTTCTCCGGCTGATTACGCGCGGCCAGCGCAGCGCGTGAGGCGATGGTCGATTGTGGACCCTTGATAGGGAATTCGATGAACGCAAAACGCGCGTCGTTCTTGTGCGCCGCAATGAACTTTTTCACTGCTGGCAACGACGCACGGCAATAGGGGCAGTTATAATCGAAGAACTCCACGAATGTTGTGCGCGCGCCTTCCGGCCCGGTGACAAAAGCAAGCCGCGGATTGAAGAAGGGCTTCAGTCCTAGTTTGCGCACAGCCACCTGGCGGGCTTGATCGCCGTTCGAATCCTGCTGCGCCTGCAGCTTATCGCTGACTTCCACCAGAACCTGCGGATGCGTCAGCAAGTAATCATGAATGCGGGCGTCTGAACCCGGCGGAAAGATCCCCAGTGCCGCCGCTCCGAACATCACCGCGACTGAAATGATGACGCCGCCCATCGCACCTAAGCCGGCTGCACCCAAGAATGATTTGGTCACGAGAAATCCCTCACCGACGCTTGTCCGAATTCGCGCCTGACACCGCAAGGATGTCCATTGCCCGTTCCCAATCCGGCGAGCCGGCCGCGAGCCTGTGCTGCGCCAAGGTAGCGAAGTGCGCAGCCGCGCCAAAGTTGCCGTTATTGTAATTGAGTTCCGCGGTCGAGAGATTCGCCATCGGTTCGTTGCCCATGTCGCTGTAAGCCTGCGCCGCCTCATACCATGCAAAGCCGTTATTATTCTCCTGCCGCAGCACAATCTTGAGATTGTCCAGCGCAGGTTTGGCGAATTGCGGCTTGCCGGTGGCGATCTGGGCTGCCGCTAGGCTTAGACGAAGCAGCGGTTCGTCGGGCGCCAGCTCCACAGACTTCTGATACGGCAGTATGCCGTTCTGAGGCTGGCTCATTTCCACATAGATCTGCCCGAGAGTTTCCCAGTAGAATGGATTCTTCGGGTCAATCTTCACCAGCGTATTCGCTTCCGCGATCGCCTTCTTCATGTCCGGCTGGCGGAAATATGCGATCGCGCGGGCATAGTGCGCCTCTGCGCTTTGATCCGAATCCGGGTAGCGCTGCAACACCGTGTCCACCTTGTAGAGGAAGCCAGCAAGCTTGGCTTGAATGAGGTGAAATTCGTGGATGGCCGCGGGACTGTCCTTCACGTCCCTGTATGGCGAACTGTCTACCAGTTGCTGAAGGAGGTCGATCCGCTCCCGCGACAGCGGGTGATCGGTAATAAGCGGCGTGTTGTGGCCATAGGTGATCTCCGCCTCCATATTGGCGAACTTGCTGAAGACCTCCAGCATACCGCGGCCGGACTGATGGGTTTCACGCAGATATTTCTGTCCCATCTGATCGGCCGTGCCTTCCTGGGCGCGGCTGAACTGAAAGAATTGCGCTTGCGCAGCCTGCTGCCCCAGCGCCATGATTCCCATCCCCGCCTCGCCGCCGCCCATGGCCATGATGGCTGCACCTAGCGCAATGCCGAGCAGCATGGGGACGGCCGCCTTCCGAATGGCAGACGAACCCCGGATAATATGTCCACCGGCGATATGGCCGGTTTCGTGCGCCAGGATGCCGATCAGCTGGTTGGGCGTCTGCATCTGCAGGAAACTGCCGGTGTTGACGAAGATGCTCTCGGCCTCGCCCGGCACTGGACTCTGCGTCGCGAACGCATTTATCTCCGGGTCGTTGACCAGATACAGCTTGACCGTGTGTGGATCGATACCGGCGACCTTCAGGATCGGCTCCTCGTAGCTGCGCATCACCCGTTCGATCTCGGCATCCCGAACGACATCTATGCCCTGGGCCATGGCCGGTTGAGCCGTCGCCACGAGCGCCACCATCATCGGCGCGAAAAACGCCGCTCGGCGCGATGCGAGGAAGCGGAGCAAGTGTTGGAGCATTGTCAGCCGGTTGCGGGACATGGACGCGTTAAGTCTCCTGCCGATGCGTCCCCCCGCTCGGCCGGAAACCTATGATTTCGGCGCTTCTGGCGTCAACCGAGACGGCAAATCACCACCCGCATGGTAAAATGGTAACGAATCGCCATGGCCACTCTCCTTCTGAGGGGCACGAGTCTGGCGCAAGTACAACAAATCGTTACGTATTGACGGCATAGTGCGTTGTGTACGGGGCATTATTTCACCCGGCGAGCCTGCAGGTGAACGGGTTCGCTTCGGAGCGTGCCATGAGTAGCGTTGCGTTGCAGAGTGTGAATCTCCAGTACGCGGCTTTGCCGTGGCGGAGGATTCATGGGGAAGTTAAAATTCTGCTGGTCACCACCAGAACTACCGGGCGCTGGATTGTGCCGAAAGGCTGGCCGATCCCGGGGCGGAAGCCCGTCGAATGCGCTGCTCGCGAAGCGCTTGAGGAAGCAGGCGTGGTTGGGGAAGTGGCGGCAGAGCCGCTGGGCTGGTTCAGTTATGAAAAGCACCTGAGGTTCGGTGAGGTATTGCCCTGCAGGGTGGTCGTATTTCCCCTGGAAGTGATGCGCCAACGGCGCAATTGGGCTGAAAAGGGCGAACGGGAAACGCATTGGTGCTCGTTCGACGAAGCGCTGACGCGGGTCACGGAGCCTGGATTGCGCCGCCTGATTTCGAAATTCGGTGAGCAGGTTTTGCGACAAGCAGCCTGAAGCGCGAACGGTTTCACCGTCGGATGAAGCGGCCGCGCGAAATGTGAAAGGCAATCCAGCCCCCCAGCACAACGGCAGCAAGCGCGAACCATGTGATCGCATATTGCAGATGATCGTTGCGAAAGGCGACGATGGTCTGCCCGCCTTTCGGCCAACCGCCCGGATTGGGTGCCGCATCAGCTTCAATAACCACCGGCGCAGCCAATCGGATGTGATCTGCCCGAGAGATACCCTGCACATCGCGCGCGTACCAGACGCGCTTGGCCAGGTTGGGCCCAGGCGTGAACCAGCCCGGCGACTCCGGGATGCGCCACACACCAACGAGGTGCTGGATACCATTCAGTTGGCCCGCAGAGCGCGTATTCGGATCCCGAAGCCGTTCCGGCACCACGCCACGATCGACGAGCAGCGTCCGCCCATCGTCCAAAACAAACGGAGCTAGCACGTGATAGGCGGCAACACCCTCGCCTGCTGTCGTGAAGATGTAGCTCTCTTTGGTATTGTCGAAATGCCCGCTCAATCGAACACGCCGGTATTGCGGCGCATCGGTCCCCAAACCAAGCAGCTGCTCGACCGGAACGGGAGGGGCATGCAAATTTCGGTTCACCTGCTCAATCAGCGCGAGCTTCCACTGCAGCCTCTCCACCTGCCACACACCGAGTGCAATACAGCCGAAGAACAGCGGCAGCATGAGGGCCGTAAATTTCCATAAGGGACGGAAGCGGAGCACTACTCCAGCAGCCGGGCTTCGCCAGCGCGATGTTTGTACTGCAATACCAGCAGCGTCGATTTCACCAGCCGCAGAAAGGCAAATGAAAGGATGAAAATCGCGGGGAGCCAAATGATCGCGTGCACCCAGTAGGGCGGTTGGAACGTGACTTCGACGATCAGCGCACCACCGGCAACCAGAAAACCGACAATCAGGATAACGAAAACTGCAGGCCCATCGCCCGGATCGAAGATGGAGTAATTAAGATCGCAACGCGCACAACAAGGCGCGACACGCAGATATCCCGTGAACAGAGATCCTTGCCCGCAACGCGGACAGCGGCCCAGCAACGCAGCTCTGATTGTTCCCTGCGTTGTGGCGACCGCGTCCATCACGCCTGGGTAATAGCGCCGGCACCCCAGACATAGATGCAGGAGAAGAGGAACAACCACACCACGTCAACGAAGTGCCAGTACCAGGCAGCCGCTTCGAAGCCGAAATGACGCTCCGGTGTGAACTGACCGGCGATGGCACGGAAAAGGCAGACAGTGAGGAAGATCGTGCCGATGATCACATGGCAGCCATGGAAGCCGGTGGCCATAAAAAATGTTGAGCCGTAGATCGCATCGAAATTGCCGGCACCGGCGGCGAGATTTTGGTGCGCCGGATCGGTGAACGGCACCAGGGCCAGATGGTTGAAGCCGAAGGTGAACGGCGCGTGCGTGTACTCATAAGCCTGTACGCATGTGAAGGAGATGCCCAATGCAACAGTGAGCAGTAGCCCCTGGATTGCACCTTTGCGGTCGCCATGCAGGAGCGCGTGATGCGCCCAGGTGACGGTCGTGCCGGACGTCAGCAGGATGAGGGTGTTGAGCAAGGGGAAATGCCAGGGATCCAGCGTGATGATCCCGTTTGGCGGCCACTGCCCGATGGAGACATCGAGCGGGAAGAGCTTGAAGTTGAAGTAGGCCCAAAACCAGGCAAGGAAGAACATCACTTCGGAGGCGATGAAGAGTACCATGCCGAAGCGCAGGCCCAGCTTCACCACGGGTGTGTGATCGTGCTCCACTACGGATTCGTGGATGACGTCTCGCCACCACCCCGCCATGGTGTAGAGCACCAGTACAAAACCAACGACAAATACCCAGGGCTGACCATTCAGGCCGTGGAAAGCGCCATAATCCTTGTTCATCCAGAAGACGGCGCCAATCAGCATGACGAAGGCGCCGATCGACCCCACGATCGGCCAGCCGCTCGGGTTCACCAAATGGTACGGATGCTTCACCTCAGCGTGCGCCATGTCACCCTCTTCTGCCCCTCTAACCGAACCGGATTCCCAACCGGACGATCGTCATTACGAAAAACAACACCACGATACCGCCAAGCACCAGCGCGAGCGCGAGATTACGCAGGCGCCGTGCACTGGCATTTCGATCGTCTTCCTCATCCATCGCCTCACATCCAACCGCCGATATGGAGCGGCACGATGCCGATCAACCGCTCCGCAATTAGCGCGGCGAACAGAACGAACAGGTAGAGGATGGAGGCACCGAACAGTTTCCGCGCCGCAGGTTCGCGCACGTCATCGCGCTCGCGTAGGACAGCGACCGCATCGAGCAGCATCCATCCGCCGAAGACAAGCGCTGCAACGGCATAAAGCGGGCCCCCTAGGCCAATCATCGCCGGCGCAAGGCCCAGCGGAAGCAGCAGCAGCGAATAAACGAAAATTTGCTGCCGCGTGGCCGCCTTGCCGCTTACGACCGGCATCATTGGCACGCCGGCACGCGCATAGTCGTCGCTGCGGTACAGCGCCAGCGCCCAGAAGTGCGGAGGCGTCCAGAAAAAGGTAATGGCGACGAGGATCAACGGCGCAATGGAAAGGCTACCGGTCACGGCAGCCCAGCCGATGGCGGGCGGTAATGCACCGGCCAATCCACCAATGACAATGTTCTGCGGCGTCCGCCGCTTCAGCCAAAGCGTATAGATGCCGACATAGAACAGGATAGTGAAGCCGAGCAGCGCTGCCGCAAGCTCATTGACGAACAGGCCCATCATCGCGACGGACGCCGCCGCTATCCACCAGCCAAACGTTAGCGCTTCCTCGCGCGAAATGCGGCCCAGCGGAATCGGGCGCGCCGCCGTGCGTGCCATCAATCCGTCGATGTCCGAATCGTACGCCATGTTGAGCGCGCCCGATGCGCCAGCACCGAGCGCGATGCAAAGCAACGCCGTAAATGCTACCATGGGGTGCACATGGCCTGGCGCGACTACAATGCCCGCAAGGCCGGTGAACACCACCAGTGACATCACCCGCGGTTTTAGTAGCGCGAAGAAATCGCTGATCGTTGCAGCGCGCGCCTGTGCCCCGAAAACGGCCGTGGTCATGCGCTAATGCACTCCGCCCGGAGCAATGCGCGGCAGCTCGTTATACGTGTGAAAGGGCGGCGGCGAGGGCAGCGTCCACTCCAAGGTTGTGGCGCCCGCACCCCAGGGATTATCGCCGGCCCGCCGCTTGCGCAGGAAGGCATCCGCCATGCACACGAAAAAGATCAGCATGCCCACAATCGAAATATATGAGCCGATCGAGGCAACCAGATTCCAGCCTGCGAACGCGTCGGGATAATCGGCATACCGGCGCGGCATGCCAGCAAGACCGAGGAAATGCATCGGAAAAAACGTGAGATTGACGCCGATGAACATCGTCCAGAAATGCAGCTTTCCGAGCGTTTCGTTGTAGGTGTAGCCGGTGATTTTCGGGAACCAGAAATAGAAGCCCGCGAAAATCGCAAACACCGCACCGAGAGACAGCACGTAGTGGAAGTGCGCCACGACGTAATAAGTGTCCTGCAACACTACATCGACACCCGCATTGGCGAGGACCACGCCGGTCACGCCGCCCACCGTGAAGAGGAACACAAAACCGACCGCCCATAACATAGGCGTTTTAAACTCCACGCTTCCGCCCCACATGGTCGCGATCCACGAAAAGATCTTCACACCCGTAGGTACAGCGATCACCATTGTGGCGAACACGAAGTACGCCTTCGTATCGACGCTAAGCCCCACCGTGTACATGTGGTGCGCCCATACCATGAACCCGATGAAACCGATGGCAACCATCGCGTAGGCCATGCCGAGATAACCGAACACCGGCTTTTTCGAGAAGGTGGAAATCACATGGCTGATCATACCGAACCCCGGCAGGATCAGGATGTAAACTTCCGGATGTCCGAAGAACCAGAACAGATGCTGGTATAGGATCGGGTCGCCACCGCCGGCCGCGTTAAAAAAGCTGGTGCCAAAATGGCGATCAGACAGCAGCATGGTGATCGCACCAGCCAGCACCGGGAGCGACAGGAGCAGCAGGAACGCGGTTACAAGAATCGACCACACGAACAGCGGCATCTTATGCAACGTCATGCCCGGCGCGCGCATGTTGAAGATGGTGGTGATGAAGTTGATGGCGCCAAGAATGGATGACGCTCCGGCGATGTGGATCGAAAAGATCGCGAGGTCCATAGCCGGACCTGGCGACCCGTAAGTCGATAGAGGCGCATATAGCGTCCAGCCGCCGCCCACCCCGGTGCCTCCGGAATCGCCTTCCACAAACATGGAAAGCACGAGCAACGTGAACGAGAACGGCAACAGCCAAAAGGAGATGTTGTTCATCCGCGGGAAGGCCATGTCGGGCGCGCCGATCATCAGCGGCACCAGCCAATTGCCGAAGCCACCGATCATCGCCGGCATGACCATGAAGAAGATCATGATAAGGCCATGGCCGGTCACCAGCACATTGAACGTATGCGGGTCTTTGAAATACTGCAGGCCCGGATGCATCAGTTCGAGTCGCATCAGGATGGACAGCGTGGCGCCCACGATCCCCGCGCAAATGGCGAAGATCAGGTACATCGTGCCGATGTCCTTATGGTTCGTGGAATAGACGTACCGGCGCCAGCCGTGCGGATGGTCGTCGTGGGCCGCGTGAGCGATGTCTGCCATGGCGATTACCTATTGCGTCAGCGCGGCGAACCGCGTGTTCTTGTCTATGGCGGCAAATTTCTTCTTGGCGCCCGAAACCCAGGCATCGAATTCGGGCTGGCTGACCACTTTCACCTCAATTGGCATGAAAGCGTGGCGTGCGCCGCAAAGTTCCGAGCATTGCCCGTAGAAGGTCCCCGTTTGCGTAGCCTTGAACCAGGTTTCGTTCAGCCGGCCGGGCACGGCGTCCATCTTTACGCCAAAGGCCGGAACCGTCCACGAGTGAATCACGTCCGCGCCCGTGGTGACGACCTTCACCACCTTATTAACGGGTACCACGATGATGTTATCAACCCCCAGCAGCCGCGGTTCATGCCGTTTCAATGCATCGACATCGGACAGTCCCAGGGAATCGAACTGAAATTTCTGGTTTGGATACTGATAGCTCCAGAACCACTGCTTACCGATCGCCTCAATGGTGAGATCGGGCTTCGGAATCTCCGCTTCATAGTAGAGCAGCTTGAAGGACGGTATCGCGATGATCACCAGGATGATGACCGGCACCACTGTCCATGCCACTTCAAGAAGCGTGTTGTGCTCGGTCTTTGACGGCCTCGGATTCGCGCGATGATTGTAGCGGATCATGATCCAGACAAGCAGCGCCAGGACAAACAACGAAATCGCCGTGATGATCCAGACCAGGAGGCGGTGAAAATCCTCGATGTTTTCCATCACCGGGCTGGCGGCCGGCTGAAAGTCGATCTGCCACGGCTTTGGCTCACCGCCTGCCGCCCATGCGCCTGTCGCAGTGAGAGGTACTGTCGCGCCGACGATCGCGGCCCATATCTTCATACCCAATTTCGTCGGCATCGGCCGCCTCGTAATTCCGTCGGCAGGCGCCAAGGATGCGCCCGCGGACCTAGAGAATCTGCCGCGATTTAGGGCGTATGGATGGCCCAAGTCATTGCGACCCTATGACGCGCGGAATCCAGAGATTCCGCGGCTGCGTGACCATATGTCTGGAAAGGGGCATGATGTTCCGCAGCATGGCAGGAGTTCGAGCGATGACAGGCGACCATTTCTTTGGCGAAATTGGCATGGACCGCAACCGTGTGCAGCGGGTCGTGGACGAGTCGCTGAGCAATGCAGATGACGGGGAATTGTTTCTCGAATATCGCCAGAGCGAAACCTTCGCCTTCGATGACGGCCGGCTGAAGGCCGCCACGTTCGACACCACACAAGGTTTCGGCCTGCGCGCGGTGGCCGGTGAAGCGACCGGCTATGCGCACGCGTCGGAATTATCGGAACAAGCAATCCGGCGCGCCGCGGACACCGTGCGCGCTGTGACCAAAGGACATTCGGGCACCGTCGCGCTCTTGCCTGCCCGCACCAATCGCAAGCTTTACGCGGACATCGATCCGCTGCATTCGGCGAATTTCGAAGCCAAGGTGAAGTTGCTTGGCGAAATGAACGAATACGCCCGCGCCAAAGACCCGCGGGTGAAGCAGGTGTCGTGTTCGCTGTCGGGCGAATGGCAGAATGTGGAAATCATTCGCGTGGGCGATGAGGTCTATCGCGACATCCGCCCGCTGGTTCGCCTGAGTATTTCCGTCGTGGTAGAAGAGAACGGCCGGCAAGAAGCCGGCAGCTTCGGTGGCGGTGGACGCGAGGGCTACGAAACCTATCTCGATCCGCAGTACTGGCGCGGGGCGGTAAACGAAGCGCTGCGGCAAGCGCTGGTGAATCTTACTTCTATACCGGCACCAACGGGCGAAATGGCGGTGGTGCTTGGACCAGGCTGGCCGGGCATTTTGCTGCACGAAGCCATCGGTCACGGTCTTGAAGGTGATTTTAACCGCAAGAAGACGAGCGCATTCGCAGGCCTGCTTGGCGACCGCGTCGCCGCACCGGGCGTCACAGTGGTGGACGACGGCACCATTGCCAATCGGCGCGGCTCGCTCACAATCGACGACGAGGGCACGCCGACGTCACGTACCGTGCTGATCGAAGACGGAATTCTGAAAGCCTACATACAGGACCGGCAGAACGCGCGGTTGATGGGCATGAAGCCCACAGGCAACGGGCGGCGGGAATCCTATTCCGCCTCAATCATGCCGCGGATGACGAACACGTATATGCTGGGCGGCAACAGCGATCCGCAGGAAATTATCGGCAGCGTCGAGCGCGGCGTGTATGCCGTGAACTTCGGAGGCGGTCAGGTGGACATCACCAACGGCAAATTCGTGTTCTCCTGCACCGAGGCCTATCTCATTGAGGACGGCAAATTGGGGCCGGCGATTAAAGGCGCAACGCTGATCGGCGACGGACCGGTCGCGCTCAAGCATGTTAAGATGATCGGCAACGACATGAAATTGGACACCGGCATTGGCACCTGCGGCAAGAACGGGCAGTCGGTGCCGGTCGGAGTCGGCCAGCCAACGTTGCGCATCGATGGGCTGACCGTCGGCGGCACCTTAGCCTAACCGTCCGCGAAGTGGATAGGCCCCGCAACGTCCGTGTTTGTTTCAAAGCGGCGCCGCTGACGCGACACCGTTGCCTCGACAGATTGTTGCGCTGCAAAGTGCCTCGTGCTAAACGCCTCGCGCGCGGACGTTTTGAGTCGCCTGCGCGAGTGAATATCTTCGCTCAATCAACAGTTTAGCAGTCGTCCGGTCGAGCGCCCGCGCCTCTTTTCGATGGCCGCCTCGCCCGTGCGAAACACGAGGCAGCCGTGGCGGCAGAACACGCGCACGAATCTGGTCTGGCAGGGCGCTATGCGCTGGCGGTTTTCGAGCTCGCGCAGGAAGAGCGCGCAGTCGAAGCGGTGGCGAATGATTTTGCCACCCTGAAGCAGCTTATGTCAGAAAACGTAGACCTTACGCGCCTCATTCGTGCGCCGGTGTTTTCGCGCGAGGAACAAGCATCCGGCATGAACGGTGTGCTACACCGGATGGAGGCCGCGCCGCTGACCCGCCGCTTCATCCTGCTGCTGGCTTCAAAGCGCCGGCTGTTCGCGCTCCCCGACATCATTCGCGCCTTCGGCAACATGGTGTCGAAACAGAAGGGTGAGATGTCGGCGCAGGTGACCAGCGCCCGCCCGCTTTCCGATGACGAAACTGCCGAGCTGAAATCGATTCTGCGGTCAAAACTGTCCAAGGACGTGAACCTGGAAACGCGGGTCGATCCGTCGCTGCTGGGCGGGCTGATCGTCAAAATCGGCTCGCGGATGATCGATTCCAGCCTGCGCACAAAGCTCAATGGTTTACGCATAGCCATGCGCGGCGCATAGGCCAACAAACGAATTCCCGCTCCTACTGGAGCGATGTGGCAATGAAGGACGAAGCAACATGAATATCCAGCCCGCCGAAATTTCCGCCATTCTAAAGCGCGAGATCCAAAACTTCGGCGCCGAAGCGGAAGTGTCCGAAGTCGGCCAGGTCCTTTCGGTCGGCGACGGTATTGCCCGCGTGTACGGCCTCGACAATGTGCAGGCCGGCGAGATGGTCGAGTTCCCCGGCGCTATCAAGGGCATGGCGCTGAACCTCGAGAACGACAATGTCGGCGTGGTGATTTTCGGCACCGACGAGCACATCAAGGAAGGCGACACCGTCAAGCGCACCGGCGCCATCGTGGAGGTTCCGGTGGGCCGCGGGCTGCTGGGCCGCGTGGTGGATGCGCTCGGCAACCCGATCGACGGCAAAGGCGCGCTCACCGACGTGGCGGAACGCCGCCGCGTGGACGTGAAGGCGCCGGGCATCATTCCGCGCAAAAGCGTGAGCGAGCCGATGCAGACCGGCCTCAAGGCCATCGATTCACTGATTCCCGTTGGGCGCGGGCAACGCGAGTTAATCATCGGCGACCGGCAGACCGGCAAGACCGCCATCGCTATCGATGCCATCATCAATCAGAAATTCACCAACGCCGGCGCTGACGATAAGCAGAAGCTGTACTGCATTTATGTCGCCATCGGACAGAAGCGCTCGACCGTGGCGCAGATCGTCAAGACGCTCGAGGATGCGGGCGCCATGGAATACACAACCGTCGTTGCCGCTACGGCTTCCGAGCCGGCCCCGCTGCAATATCTCGCGCCATTCTCCGGCTGCGCCATGGGCGAATATTTCCGCGACAATGGCATGCACGCGCTGATCGTCTACGACGATCTCTCCAAGCAGGCCGTCGCCTACAGGCAGATGTCGCTGCTGCTCCGCCGCCCGCCGGGCCGCGAAGCCTATCCCGGCGACGTGTTCTACCTGCACTCCCGCCTGCTCGAACGCGCCGCGAAGCTGAACGCCGATAACGGCGGCGGATCGCTGACCGCGCTGCCCGTGATCGAAACGCAGGCCAATGACGTTTCCGCCTACATTCCGACCAACGTGATCTCGATCACAGACGGGCAGATCTTCCTTGAGACGGACCTTTTCTTCCAAGGCATCCGCCCGGCGGTGAACGTCGGTGTTTCCGTGTCACGCGTGGGCTCGGCGGCGCAGATCAAGGCCATGAAGCAAGTGGCCGGCTCCATGAAGCTGGAGCTGGCGCAGTACCGCGAGATGGCGGCATTCGCGCAGTTCGGTTCTGATCTCGATGCCGCGACGCAGCGCCTTCTAAATCGAGGCGCCCGGCTGACGGAAATGCTGAAGCAGCCGCAATACTCGCCGATGCCGGTGGAGGAGCAGGTGGTGATAATTTACTCCGGCGTGCGCGGGTATCTGGACCGCATTCCGGTTGCCGATGTGCAGCGCTTCCAGGCCGATATGCTGCGCGCGGTGCGCGCCAAAAGTCCGGAAATCCTCCAAACCATCCGCACCGAAAAGGCGCTGTCCAAAGATACCGAGGACAACCTGAAGGCACTACTGGACGATTTCGCCAAGGGCTTTGCCTAAATGCCGAGTCTGATTTCCTTCCGGCGGCGGATCGCAACGGTCACGTCGATCCGCAAGATCACCAAGGCGCAGCAGATGGTGGCTGCGTCGAAGCTCCGCCGCGCGCAAGAAGCGGCGGAAGCCGCGCGTCCGTATGCGGAAAAAATGAACGCGGTGATCGCCAATGTGGCGGAAGGTGTACGCGGTCAGGCGGGCGCCCCTCGCCTGCTCTCCGGCACCGGCAAAGACGACGTGTACCTGCTCATTGTGGCGACAGCGGACCGCGGACTATGCGGCGCGTTCAACACCAACATCGTCCGCCTTGCCCGCCAGCGCATTCAGGCTTTGCTGCAGGAGGGTAAGACCGTCAGAATTCTCTGCGTCGGCCGCAAGGGACGCGACCAGCTTCGCCGACAATACGGTTCGATGATCCTCGAGACTGTCGATTTCATGGGCAAGAAGCACATTGGCTTCATCGACGCCGCGAGCATCGCCCGCCGCGTGCTGGAGATGTTCGACCGCGGCGAATTCGATGTAGCCACGATCGTTTATTCGCGCTTCAAGTCGGTGATCAGTCAGGTTCCAACGGCACAGCAGCTGATCCCCGCGCCGATCGAAGCGGTTGCTGCCGGCGGAATGCAGCAGCAATACGAATACGAGCCGGACGAAGGCGAAATCCTTACCGCGCTGCTTCCGCGCAATGTCAGCATTCAGATCTTCCGCGCGCTGCTGGAGAACGTCGCCGGGGAGTTCGGCGCCAAGATGAGCGCGATGGACTCCGCCACGCGCAACGCAGGCGACGTGATCGCCAAGTTGACCTTGCAGTACAATCGCACGCGGCAGGCAATGATCACGAAGGAATTGATTGAAATCATCTCGGGCGCGGAAGCGCTGTAGGAGCAATACGATGAACATGATGAGCCCCAGCAACAAAATCGGCCACATCACCCAGGTGTTGGGCGCGGTGGTGGATGTGCAGTTCGACGGCGGGCATCTGCCGGAGATCATGAACGCACTCGCCACAGAAAACCGCGGCAACCGGCTGATCCTCGAAGTGGCGCAGCATCTGGGCGAATCCACCGTGCGCACCGTGGCGATGGATGCGACCGAAGGCCTGGTGCGTGGGCAGGACGTTACGGACACCGGCGCGCCGATTTCCGTGCCCGTGGGGGAAGCAACCTTGGGGCGCATAATCAATGTCATCGGCGAGCCGGTGGACGAAGCCGGTCCGGTGCAAACCACCGAGCGCCGCGCCATTCATCAGGAAGCGCCCGCCTTCACCGACCAATCCACCGAAGCGCAGGTGCTGGTCACCGGCATGAAGGTGGTGGATTTGCTCGCGCCGTACGCGCGCGGCGGCAAGATCGGCCTCTTCGGCGGCGCCGGCGTCGGCAAGACCGTCACCATCATGGAATTGATCAACAACGTCGCCAAGCAGCACGGCGGCTACTCGGTGTTTGCCGGCGTGGGCGAGCGCACCCGCGAGGGCAACGATCTTTATCACGAGATGATCGAGTCCGGCGTGAACAAGGACCCGAAGAAGGGCTCGGTGGAAGGTTCGAAGTGCGCGCTGGTGTACGGCCAGATGAATGAGCCGCCGGGCGCCCGCGCCCGCGTCGGCCTCTCCGGCCTCACGGTTGCGGAATACTTCCGCGATCAGGGCCGCGATGTGCTGTTCTTTGTGGACAACATCTTCCGCTTCACGCAGGCCGGTTCGGAAGTGTCGGCGCTGTTGGGCCGCATTCCCTCGGCCGTGGGATACCAGCCGACGCTCGCCACCGACATGGGCCAACTGCAGGAGCGCATCACCACCACGACCAAGGGCTCGATCACTTCGGTGCAGGCGATTTACGTGCCGGCGGACGACCTGACCGACCCCGCACCTGCCACCTCCTTCGCACATCTGGACGCCACCACCGTGCTGTCGCGCTCGGTGTTCGAGAAGGCAATCTTCCCGGCCGTTGACCCACTCGATTCCACCTCCCGCATGCTCGACCCGCGCGTGGTTGGCCAAGAGCACTACGATGTGGCGCGGCAGGTGCAGCAAATTCTGCAGCGCTACCGCAGCCTGCAGGACATCATCGCCATCTTGGGCATGGATGAGCTTTCCGAAGAGGACAAGGTCGTCGTCGCGCGCGCCCGCAAGATCGAACGCTTCCTGTCGCAGCCGATGAGTGTGGCGGAAGTGTTCACCGGGCTACCCGGCGTGTTCGTGAAGTTGGAAGACACGATCCGCAGCTTCAAGGCAGTGGTGAACGGCGAATACGATCACTTGCCGGAGCAGGCATTCTATATGGTCGGCACGATCGAGGAGGCCGTCGCCAAGGCGCAGAAGATGGCAGCGGACGCGGCATAAGCATGGCTGAGAAAATTCCCTTCGATCTGGTGTCGCCCGAGCGCTTGGTGCTGTCGGAAGAAGCCGACATGGTGACCCTGCCCGGTACCGATGGCTATTTCGGTGTGTTGGCGGGTCACATGCCCCTGATCACCACGCTGAAGCCCGGCGTTATCGACGTGACCGGCGGCACTCTGGGCGACCAGCGCTTTTTCGTACTGGGCGGCTTCGCGGAAGTCACCACGCACAAGGTGACGGTGCTCGCCGAAGAAGCTATGCCGATGGCGGATGTGGACACGGTCGCGCTGGATGAGCGCATCAAGGATGCCGAGGAAGACATCCTCCTCGCCAAAACCGATGCCGACCGCTCCCGCGTCGTGGACACGGTTGATGCGCTGAAGACCTTGCGCGCTTCGCTTTGAGGAAGTCGAGAATATAAAGGAGAATAGATCAGGACTACGCGGCTACGAGCCTCGTCTAACCTCCGGCACCGAGCAACTTTGCCACCTCACGCCGCGCCATCTCCCAGTCGCGGATAGGCGGACGCCCCCACAATGCCTTCCACCGAGAATCCGCCAGGAGCGCTGGCGTTTGCATCCGGTCACTGGGAACCAGCAGCAGGCTGCGTTCACGGGCGGCATAGGCCCGTTCGTACCACCGCATAGCCTGGTCGATGTCCCCCAGACGCCGATACGCGTTGCCAATTTCCGTTGCTCCGCCTCCGCTGACGCTGTAGGCCGCCGCCGCTCCATCCGCGAATTTGCGTGCATCGACCTTCCGGCTCTCCGCCAACGCCATGTCCAGCGGGCAGCCCATGCGCCAATCCGGATCGGAAGCATAGAGGGCGGCAAGGCCGGCCAGGATTCGATGTGCCTCGGCAAGGTTGTTCCGCGCCACCTCGTTGGAGCAAAGCGCATCGCGGCCTGCTGGATTTGCAGGTTGCAGCAGCAACGCTTTCTGCTGAGCCATCACCGCCTCGTCGTAACGGCCCTGCTGGAAGTACCAGACCGCCAGATTATAGTGCGCGACGAACGACAGCGGGTCGAGGTCGGCGGCCATTTTTTCGGCCTGGAAATCCTGCTGCGGAAAATTCATTGTCGCAGCGAGGACCGACTGGCTGTGCAGCACACCGTAACTGTTGGGGTTGATCTCACGGGCGCTGCGAAATCGGTCTGCCGCCGCAAGCCAATCCCATTTGGCGATCGAAACAAGGATCAAGGTGCGGAGCGCCAGCAGGTTGCGGCTGTCGAGCGCCAGCGCCCGGCGCGCAGCCGTCTCCGCTGGAGCGAACACAGCACTGTCTCCATAGTCCAACGCGAGGGCGATCAACGCGCTGCCGTATTCGGCGAAACCATTGGCGTAATCTGGCGCGCGCACGGTCACCTGTTTGAAAAGATCTGCGGCGCGGCGGTAGTCGACCTCGGCATCGCGCTCTACGAAGAAGCGGCCCTGCAGGAAAAGCCGATAACTCTCCGGGTTGATGCTGCGGGCGCCTTGGGTCGGCGTCGCCTTACCCAGCAGATGGCTGCCGAGGGCGTCGGCGATCTGGCGTGCGATGCTATCTTGTACGGCAAGAATATCGCTCAGGTCCCTATCATAGCTCCTGGACCAGACCTGAAAGCCAGTTTGCCCATCCACGAGCTGCACGGCGATGCGGACACGATCACCGGCGCCAAGCACCGAGCCCTCCAGCACGGAACGCACGTTGAGCGAGCGCGCAATGGACTTCACGTCCTGGTTCTTTCTTTCAAATGCAAAGGAGGATGTACGCGCGGCGACATGCAGCGACGGAATTTGAGAAAGCGTGTTGATAAGCTGATCGGCTATGCCCTCGCTGAAATAGACCTTCTTTGGATCCCCGCTCAAATTGGCTAACGGCAGCACGGCAACGGAGGCCGCTGGGGGAGCGCCTGGCTTCAGTTGAACGTCCACACGCTTCGACCAGAGCGCCAGCGACAACGCAGCCGCAAGCACGACAAAGATGGCTGCAATACCGGCGAGTATAGCGGCATCGCCGCTAGTTGCCGGACGTGCGTGCCCGTGCTCCTTATGCACAGCAAGGACCCAAGCAGATGCTAGTGCAGCCGGAAAGCCAAGCAGCGCGACTGCGATCGCGGCTTGCGAAATCCAGTTTGGCCAGGCGAAGACTCCGGCTGCGAGCGCTATCGCCTGGACGACCGCCCAGACGGCAACGGCGTAGCCGATGCTGACACGGTCCAGCCCGCGCCGGCGAATCGTTTCGAATACGTTTTCCATCCGCCCATTCCCCTCCGCGGACGTATCACTCCCCGGCCTGGAATTCAGCCTCAATCTCGCGGCGAGCGTTTTCCCAATCCCGCACCTCCGGTTCGGCGCGCAACGCCTTCCAGCGCGGATCGGCATAGAGCTTGGCGGGGCTGGGGTTGGTGTACTCAACCGGCAAAAACTGCGGCTCGTGCAGGTTGACGGACCGGCGAAACCACATGATCGCCGTATTCATATCGTTCGCCATTGCATACGCGATGCCAAGATCGTTGGCCGTAATGCCACTCGCCGGAAATTGTTTTGCCACGGAATCCGCGAATTTGCGTGCGGCTGCAAAATCCTTCTTGGCCACGAAAATGAAGAAGCGTCCCGCCGCCGCGTAGGGAGAGTTTTCGCCGGTCTGCGCGACCAGCGCCGAAAGAATTCGCTCCGCGCGTTTCATGTCGTGGTTGCCGAGCGCAATTTGCACATTCACCTGTTGCAGGTCGGCATTGCCCGGCTGCAGCGCCCAAGCCTGCGCCGCAATACGCTCGGCATCTTCGTAGCGTTTTTGCCGTTCGCGATATAGCGCGAGATTGTAGTGATCGATGAACGAGAGGGGATCGAGCTGGATGGCGCGCTCTTCTGCTGCCCCGCAGAACTGCGTAAGACCCATATAGTCGAAGAAGATCGCCCGCATGTGCCACGCCGGCGCAGTGCTCACATGCAGCTGGTCGAGGCGCCTTATATCGGCCGCCGCCGATCGCCAGCGCCATTGCAACAATTCCGCCGTCGCGCGCGCCATGATGGCGGTTGGATTGTCCGGGTCAAGCGCCAGCGCCTTGCCTACGGCCTCCAGCGCCGCGCGCACGCCACCCGCCGTCTGGAAGTCGAGCGTGGACGTCGCATGCGCGTCGGCGAGGGCCGCGAAGCCGTCGGCATATTTCGGCGCCAACACTGTAGTTCGCGTGAACAAATCGATGGCCCGCAACACGCCTTCCTTCGTTCGCTGCGCGAAATAATACTGGCCTTGCAGGTACGCTTTATAAGCCTCGGGATCGATCATCAGCGCTTTGGGCTGGGTGCGGCTTGCGACCACTGCGTGTCCGAGAAACCGCTGCGCGACCGCCTCCGTGATGGCATGCGCGATATCGTCCTGCAGACCAAGAATGTTGGTGAGATCGCGGTCATATGACTGCGACCAGATCTGGAATCCGTTCGCCGCATCCACCAGCTCCGCCGCTATACGCACGCGCTTGCCGTCCTCGCGCACGCTGCCCTCCAGAACGGCCCGCACGTTCAGCGCTTTGGCAATCGTCTTTACATCCACCTCCTTGCCGCGAAAGGCGAAGGAGGAGGACCGCGCGGCCACGCGCAGGGAAGGCGTCTGCGCGAGTTCGGTGATCAGCTGATCGGCAATACCGTCGCTGAAATACACCTTCTTCGGATCGCCGCTGAGATTGGCGAACGGCAACACTGCGATCGAGGATGCCGCGACTACGGTCGTGGACGGGGCACCAGAAGGCGGCGTCACACGGCGCCAGCTGTAGTCGAGCGCGAGTTGCACGATCAGCAGCACGGCGACCAGTGCAATCAATCCGGTGAGCAACCAGTCCTTTCCTTCAAAGGGTCTAGCGGCGGTGGTAGCGGGTGCGCGGCTGGCTTTTAGCCAGGCAAGCGCAAGGATCAACGGAAATCCGATCATGGCGGCGACGATCAGCCAGCGCAGCGCCCATGCCGGCGCATCGAAGGCCGGTAATGCGATCGAGGCGGCTTGAACCACAATCCAGGCCACCACCGCATAGGTCGCACCCACCCGGTCGAGCTTGCGCTCCCGCGCCAATTCTAGCAGCTGTTCCATGCGCCTCCGACTTCATCCTCCTTAGCACGGAATCAGGTAAGCAGCGGAACCAATAGACAAATTCCCCCGAAAATCCGTGCTGTACAGCCCGGCAACGGGGTTTGCTATAAGACGTTCATATAGAATCGCGGCATTCCAACCCGGATCGGGCATGACAGACGGAACGGTTTACACGGCAGGCTGGAGCCTGGACGACATTCCTTGGGAGCGGTTCGACCGGACCAAAACCGAGCGGGGAATGATCGACGCTGTGAAGGCGGCCGCGCTCGTCGAGTACAACGCGTCCGCTTATGTCAGCTATCTCGCCCGCGTATTCCGGGGCGCCGACAGCAGCATCGCCGATTTCGAACGCTGGGGCGAAGAAGAGGCACAGCACGGACGGGCGCTGGGACGCTGGGCCGAGATGGCCGATCCCGAGTGGAACTTCGAGCGAGCCTTTGCCCGCTTCCGCGCTGGCTACAAGCCGCCGCACTTCGCCAGCGAGGAATCCACTTCTGTTCGCGGCAGCCGGCGGGGCGAAATGATCGCCCGCTGCGTGGTCGAGTCAGGCACCTCATCCTATTATAGCGCCATCCGCGACGCGACAGACGAGCCCGTGCTGAGGGAAATCGCCGGGCATGTCGCGGCAGATGAATTCCGTCATTACAAGCTCTTCTTCGACACCCTTCATGCGCAAGTTGAACCGGAGCTGCCGTTCTGGAGGCGCCTGCTCGTTGCCTTGGGCCGCATCAACGAGTCGGACGACGATGAACTGGCCTTCGCCTATTATTGCGCGAATGTGCCGGCTGAAGAAGAAGCGGTAAAGCCTTATATCCGCAGGCTTTATGCCAAAGCATCGTTCGCGCGGACCGGCCATATCTACCGACACCATCACATCCGGAAACTGGTGCAAATGGTGGCGAAAGCCGTCGGCGCGAAACCGCAAAGCCGGACGACTGAGGCCGCCGCCACGCTGATGTGGCGTGTCCTGCGCTTCCGCGCCGGGTCAGGCAAATCCGCGGCGGCCTAGTTCGGCCGGCACGTCGATTTACCTAATAGGCCTCGTATCCGTACCCATACGTAAGTTGCGCATCGGCGATCGCCGCATCGGCACGCAACAACGCATTCTCCCTCGCATCCCGGAAGCAACGATTGGATGTGGTGAGCTGGTGGAAGGAATAAGCGTCACGCAACTCTCCGCAAACCTGCCGCGCCGTAGCCACGACCCGGTGCCGTAGTTCGTTCGCGCCTTGCCAACTGGTCAGATCGAGATCGCCGTAAGGTACCGCCCTGGAGAGCGACACGCGCTCAGGTGGAAAATCCAGCGAACGCATCCCGGACCCCTGCTCGCGAAACGCCGTTGGCGGAGGTGCGGTGACGATGACTTCCTCGTTCGCCGGTGGCCCGTATGCCGCTTCGCCATAGCCGTAGCCCTGGGCGGAAGCCGGCCCGACCGCAAGGAACAAACCGGCAGTACCGGCCAGCAGCACTGCCGAAATCGTGGACGAAAATCGCATCAGAATTCTCCCTGTCGCTTTTGCGCCCGCCCACTAGGGAACGGCCTCCCCTTTCGGGCAGTTCCCTCATCTCTCGGCTTAGTAATGTCCGGAATTGATGGCATTTAACTCCGCCTGCAGCGCGTTGCGGTGCTCAGGCGACAAGGTTCCGCCATCATTCGCCTGCTGCGCGAGTGCTTTTCGCTGCAGCGCGAACAGCACACGTCCCTTTCGCGACATCACCCACGGCACGGGGGCATCCGTCTTGTAGGAAGCGGCCTGCCTCCACGGATTGGTGGGGGTGAATTCGATGCAGGGATCGCCAGCGAACGCTGGGCCGCTGCACAGCAGGAGCGTCGTGAACCAAAGCGCGATCAGAGGTCTCATGCCGCCCTCCTTTGAAGAGAACATAACACAATCGGCCGAACTGTTGACCAACTCTCTGTGAACGCCCGCTTCAGACGCTGCGCTTCACCAGCGCTTCCTTGATCTTGCCAATGGCGCGCGCGGGATTGAGTCCCTTGGGGCAGGTCTCTGCGCAATTCATGATCGTGTGGCAGCGGTAGAGCCGAAACGGATCTTCCAGATCGTCCAGCCGCTCGCCCGTGCATTCGTCGCGGCTGTCGGAAATCCAGCGATAGGATTGCAGCAGCGCGGCGGGCCCGAGATAGCGCTCCGAATTCCACCAATAGCTGGGGCACGACGTCGAGCAACAGGCGCAGAGAATGCACTCGTAAAGCCCGTTGAGCTTGTCGCGATCTTCCGGCGTTTGCCGCCATTCCTTTTCCGGCTCGGCGGTTTTGGTCCGCAGGTACGGCCGGATCGATGCGTATTGCGCATAGAAGTTCGTCATGTCCGGCACGAGGTCTTTCACCACCGGCATGTGCGGCAGCGGATAGATGTTCACCGACCCGGAAATGTCGGAGATCGCCTTGGTGCAGGCGAGCGTATTCCCGCCGCCGATGTTCATGGCGCAGGAACCGCACACGCCTTCGCGGCACGAGCGCCGGAAGGTGAGCGTGGGATCGATCTCGTTTTTGATCTTGATGAGGGCGTCCAGAACCATAGGACCGCAGGTGGTGAGATCGACGCCGTAGGTGTCGATACGCGGGTTGCCGCCGCTCTCCGGATCGTAGCGGTAGACCTTGAACTCCTTGGTGCGCTTGAGGCGCTTTCCGTCCGGCATGGTGGCGCGCGGCCAGCGCTTGCCTTTCAGGGGCTTGCTGTTCTTGGGCAGGGTAAGCTGAACCATGGGAATCCCTTGTGCTGCTCTGTGGATAGCAAGCCTCGCGCGCCGCGCCAACCAGTTCGGCGGCATGGAGCGCCTTGGCCTCGACAATATGCGCCTCGATCGCGCGCACCAACTGCCGGACAAGCGCATGGCGTTCGCACGCGGCCCGTGAAAATCCGCCGTGCTTCAGGCGGTTGCGGTTTCCCGGCTGTCCGCCACGGCGGCGCGGCGGCGGGAAGCGCCGCACGCCAGCGAACAGGGAAACAGGTTCAGCCGCGGCGCTCATTGACGCACTTCCGACCGTCGGGAGGTACGAAAAGGAGACGTCAAAGTTCCCATTCGAACCTCCAAAAATCCGGAGGGGGTCCCCTTCGAATTCCACCACCGTCCCAACATGTGGTGCGTGAATGGATGCAGACAACAGCGACTCGTTTTTGGAGAATCCAGCCCCTCCCCCCCGTGTGGCGCATTCGTTTGCAAAAAAGAGGGGGGTGGGGTCCCCCACCATACATTCGCCGCAACCCCGGATGTTGCGGTTCGCCGCCGGTTCCGAGCATTCGAAACCAACGGGCCGCGCATGGCGCGCAAAACCAATAGCGCGGCCGTGCGCACCGCTTGCAGAGGTTTGGCTTGGCGAGTTGGAACGGCAGCGCTCTTCATTCGCACGAATTTAAGGCCGGAATCGCAGTGGCGAATGGATTTATTTTCGTCGTTGATTCCGCACGCGCGTTGGTCGCGCACTGGGGAATATGGTAATGCGGTCAATTGGAGACGTTCTGCGTGCAATATATGTCGTGAGTCCACGCGAGGGTGGAATTATGGCGCTGCGCCACAAGCGCTCAGGACGGCATAGCCTTATCTCTGGGGCATTCAAACCGACGACGGAAACAAAGCGGGCGTCATCAGTCGGCGAGACGCACAGCGTCACGAAGCATGGCAGCGGCTCCAAGGTACTCTGGAGCATAGTTGCCTAGAGCCAGCAATCAGCCGAATTACTGAGTGATAGTGACCTCGACGTAGAAGTGCATCACACCCTTGTATTTGGCGCTGGGGCCCTTTAAGTGCCCGATCAGGTATGAATCGAACTTGTCAACATTGCCAGCCACGCCCTTCTTGTTCGTCCAAGCGTCGCCGTGGAACACGGTCAGGCCGCTCGGGCAACCGAACGAATACGATTCGGTGTCGGCCTTGGTAGAGCCGTAAACCGTCTTCTTCGGGGTCTTTACCTTCTGCTTCGGATTGGAGCAGAAGGTCCAATATCCGTTCGGAGCGCTGTTCCACTTGTAGTATGTGCCGAAGATGTCCTGATCCACCGACGACGCTGACGCGCTGGAGTAAATGTTGTACGTGTAACAACTATGCCTGCAGTCGCTTAGATCGTGCAGCTTGGTCTTGTTGACCGCATGGCCCGCATAGAGCGCCGTAACGTGCATCGCCGGATGCTTAGGCTGATGAGCCAAGGCAGGCGCGGTCATTCATCGCGCAGAGCGCCGAACCGGTGAGCAGGGTTTGCGTCAGCTTGTTCATCTGAATCTCCCCCGTGGATTCACTTGATACTCTGCCCCAAAGCGCCAGCGGGCGCCAGAAGCGCCTGGGTTACCCTCAGTACCAGCCAGCACAGCGTCTTTAGGATCGGCAAAGGCTCGCGCGCCGTGGAGCCTCGCCGCCTAGAGCCGCTTCGCCGCGACGGATGGCGCGATCTGTGGCCTGCAATCAGCCAAATTACTCAATGGAGACGTAGACGTCCAGTTTGAGGGAACCTTTGTACTCTTCGCCGCTGGGGCCCTTGAAGCGCCCGATCAGCAACGAATTGAAGGCGTCAACGTCACCGGTCACGCCGGTCCCGTTCGTCCAGCGGTCGCCGTAGAATACGGTTGGGCCGCTGGGGCAACCGTACGAATAGGTTTCAATCCCTTTGTTGATCTTCGCGTAGACCGACTTCTTGCCAACTTGGATATGCTGCTTCGGATTCGAGCAGAGGGTGTAGTAGCCGTTGGGGGCGCTGTTCCACCTGTAGTACGTGCCGTACAGGTGCGTCTTGGGCGGCGCATCCGCCGGCTGTGAGGTGTAAACGCCGTACTTGTAGGTTTGTGAACAGCGCCTGCCGCAGCCAAGTAGATCGTGCAGATTCGTCTTGTTGACCACGTGGCCAGCATGCAACGCCGTTATGTGCGTTGCGGGATGCGTCGGCTGGGCCATGGCAGGAGCGGCTCCCAGCGCGCAGAGCGCCGCACCGGTGAGCAAAATGTTAGTAGGATTATTCACCAGCGCTCCTTCGATCAGAATATGTCCACCGTGAAATCGTAGTTGATCGCGCCCTTATACTTCGTGCCATTTTGCTCGAATTTGCCGGAGGCACTGATACCGAGCTTGTCAGAATGTCCCTCCCCATTTGGGTCTGTGAGCTTGTAGGTCAGGCCATAGTGAACGATCGGGTGTCCGCACGGGCCAAGGGAATACGTTTCGGCGAATTTCCCGGCCTTCCCGTATACGGTCTTCTTCAAATGGAATTTGATTTTGGTCGTTGGGTTGTCGCATCCAAAGACGTCGGTTCCGACGATGGGGTGTTCACCGTTCAACTTTATCTTCTGATTCAGTTGCCCCAACCCTATCGAGGTGTAAACGCCGTACGTGTACGTTATGTGCTGGCGATCAGGGCTGTAAGACTTGGTCTTGTTGATCACCTTCCCACCATGCAGCATGGAAAGGTGAATTGCGGAGGTGTTGCCCGCGCTGACCGGAGCGGCTCCCAGCGCACAGAGCGCCGAACCGGTGAGCAGGGCTTGAGTCAGCTTGTTCATGTGAGTCCCCACGGATGATCACCCCACACTCTGCCACAAAGCCACAGCTGGCGCCAGAAACGCCTCGGACAGGCACTGTTACAGTTTGACCTTGGCTGAATTTTCGTAATCTTCAACCAGCCTAACCAGATCGTCCATTTCCCAAAGCCGATCACTGATACCAGCCGCCATAGCGGGGGCCATTTTCACGGCTGAATTGATCCGAACCCAATTGTACCAAACCGTGTAGAGCGCGACCATGTGCATATGGTTGATCGCCTTCTTGGAGTGAGCGGCGGTCAACCGCGTGAAGCGGCGCATATGTTGGCGCATAGATTGGTTATGCTTCTCCACAAAGGACGTGGACACATAGCGAGCGTTCGGATTGCCCGTAACCTTGCGGCCTTTGACGCCCGTGCATACGCCCGGAGAATACTTGCGCTCCGGCCCGTTCTGATCGGCAGTCTCGCCATAGGTTTTGATCAGCATGGCGTAATCCACGTCCGCGCCGAAAGCGCCTTCCACGGCGTCCAGATAGGCCCTGTGGCCATCCGTCGTTAGCTGGATGCGAGTGGCAACGCGGTCCGCAACATCCTGCATGAACTCCGCCGCATAGCCCGCGTCACGCCCGCCAACGAGATAGGAGATAATCAGCTTGCTATCGCGGTCCAGCGCGGTCCACGTCCAGAGATCGCCAGCATCGGAAGGCGCGGACTTGGCCGTCGCCACGTTCACGCGCTTGCAGTAATTGAACGACCATATCTCATCGCATTCCACGCGCTTTGCCTTCACGCCTCGCACGTTCTCATCGTGGAAAGCGGCGCAAGCCAATCCGGCCAATTCAAGCTGGCGAAGCACGGTCACGGGCGACACATCCACAAGGCGGGCCGTCCCGCGAATGGAGTTCCCCTCAACCAGCAAGTGGAGAATTTGGCGGCGCTTCTCGAATGGGAGCCTGTTCATGCTCCCTATGTAGTGGACAAAATGCTTAGCGTCAAGCATTAGACTTCAGGATCAAGCATTTCCCATTGGTGCCCGATAGGGGCCGTCTCCGGGAAGGCTCGGTAGAATCCCCGCTTGAACTGATCCTTAGTGGTGCAAACGCTACCGATACCGATCACCTGCCACAAATGCTGGCGAAGAGCTGGCAATCCAACCTCCTTCGTGAGGAACGAGTGGAATTTGTATTTGCGCCCGCCGTTCATGTAGACGACCGGATTCTTGCTATCTAGTTGCTCCAAAATGGCCCCTTTGCTGTGGGCTAGGGGCGCATAGATGTATTTGCGGGTGAACTTGCCAAAGAAGCGCGGCGTTTGAGTGCTGTCTGGATGAACACGCTTCAGCCCATAGATTCGGTAAATCATGTCTAGATATTTGCGTGGAAACTCCTCCTCCCACTCGCGGCATTCGTCCAGAATGAACTTTTCGAACAGTGCCTGATATTCACCGCGCCGCTGGTCGGGAACGTATT
>DATAVW010000223.1:0-7922 GCA_036267515.1 Rhizomicrobium sp. | reverse complement strand
AGGTACTTGCGCGAAACCTTGTGATAGCTACCCATCACGCCACGCTTAATCAGGCTCCAGAAGCCTTCAATCGTATTGGTGTGCAACGCGCCGACAACATATTTCTTTTTGCTGTGGCTCACATGGCCGTGGTTGTAGCTGTATTTCAGATCGGTATAGCCAGCGTGTTCGTCTGTCGCCAAAAGCGAGACGTTCGTGGCGACAACCTCATTGACGAAGCCCGTCAATGTGTAGTGGCTCACCTTATCGAGCACCCGCGCCACCACGTTGCCGTGGCGCTCTACAGCGCCGACCACGGCAAATTTGAGCGGGTCTTTGTTGCCACCGTAAGCGTGAGCGCGTTTGTCGAAGTGGCGGTTCTTATCCTTGCCGCCGATGTAGGTTTCATCAACCTCAACAAAGCCGATCAGTTGGCGGAATTTCTCGTTCGCCAGACCAGCGCGAATGCGGTGCATCATATACCAAGCGGTTTTGTAGGAGCCGAAGCCCATCATGCGGTGGACCTGCAACGCGCTAATCCCCTTCTTACTGGTCAGCATCAAATGAATGACGCGGAACCAGTCCCGCAGCGGCTTGTTCGTGTTCTCGAAAATGGTCCCAGCGATTACGCTGAAACGGTATCCCTGCGGGGCGCAAGCGTGGCACTGCCAGCGAAACTCCGTCGCCAGCGTATAGACGTTCGTGTTTCCACAACGCGGGCAACGGACGCCTTCGCGCCAGCGGTGAACGCACAGGTAGGCTTGGCAGGACCGCTCGTCCGGAAACGCCTTTTCCCAGTCCGCAAACGTCATCTGGTGGATGCGTTTCAGGGTCGATTTATTGGCCATGACCGCGTTCCCGCTCTATCAGGCAGGAATGTAGGCTTTCCGCCACTCTCTGTCAAGTCCGGGATAATCGCCAATTGCAACGGCTCGCAGGAACCCGCTCCGCAGCCACGGTGCTGCGATAGCAAGAGGATGCGGATCGAGCGCAGGATTCGAAAATTGGCGGAGCCCCTGCATTTCGGGGTGAAAATGGCAGCGGCTTGGCGCAGGTTCTGGAACGAAACATCCGGGCGCTGCAGCAGCGGCATCAGCACGAAGAGGCGCACGCCAACACCGAACAACGGATTGCGCGCACCATTACCGATTTCACCGGCAGCATGTTGTTTGTCTACCTGCACCTGGCGATCTTCGGCAGCTGGATCGTTATCAACCTGCGCTGGGTTCCGGGCATTGCCCCTTGGGATCCGATCCGAGCTTCGTGATCCTGGCGATGATTGCCTCGGTGGAAGCGATCTTTCCCTCCACCTTTGTCCTGATCGCGCAGAACCGCATGGCGGCCACCGCCGAACGGCGCGCTGAACTCGACCTTCAGGTCAACCTGCTCGCCGAACACGAATTGACAAAGGTGATCCGCCCCGTTTCCGCCATTGCCGAACACCTGGACGTGCCGACGGAGCACGGCCCGGAAATCGAGGAATTGAAAACCGACATCGCCCCGGAAGCCGTGCTCGACGAAATCGAATCCACAAGCTGACTTGGTCAATGCCCGCCAAAGAGGCTGTCCAAAAGCTTGTCGAAGGCGGAGCGTGGCTCGTTCGATGACGTGGCCGACCGCGCCGCCCCATCGGGTGCGGCGCTATCGACGGACGCAACAGCCGACACCGGTGCAGGTGGCGGTGGCGCCAGTCGAATGGAGGTGAGCGGCTCGACGGGGAAGCCTTGCTCCGCTTCCTGCATAAAGGATTTGAACATACGCGAGGGCAGGGTGCCACCGGTGGCATGCACCATTGGCGTGTTGTGATCGTTGCCGATCCACACGCCGCAAACATAATCGCTGGTGAAACCCACGAACCAGGCATCGCGATAATCCTGCGTGGTGCCGGTTTTGCCGGCGCTCGGCCGCTCCTCCAACCGCGCTGCCTTGCCGGTGCCCGTGGTCACGGTCGCCACCATCAGCTGTGCCACCTCGCCCGCCTGCTCGGCGCTCATCACCCGCTCCGCCTTCCTGGCCTTTCGCCGGTAGAGCACGTGGCCGCGCTTTGTGCGGATTTCCTGAATCGCATAGGGCAGCGCCCGCTCGCCGCCATTGGCAAACGGCGCGTACGCGGCCGTGAGTTCCAGCGGCGTGACGGTTTCAGAGCCAAGCGCGATCGATGGCACCGCCATCAGATGCGAGGCGATGCCCAGCCGATGCGCCGTTCTCACAACAGCACGTGGCCCGGCTTCCAAGGTCAGCTGCGCCGCCACCGAATTGGATGATTTCGCGAACGCACGTGTCAGCGTGATCCGGCCCTCGTAGCGTCCCTCGTAATTGCCGGGCCGCCATTTGCCGAAGCTCACCGGCCCATCGTTCATCACGTCGTCCAGATGGTGCCCGTGTTCCAGTGCGGCGAGATAGACGAACGGCTTGAAAGCAGAGCCCGGCTGGCGCTTCGCATCCGCGGCACGATTGTATGGGCTTGCCACGTAGGAACGCCCGCCCACCATTGCGCGCACGGCGCCATCGGGCGCGAGTGCGATCAGCGCGGCTTCATGCGCATGCAGCTTGCGGCCTTCCCCGGCAAGGCCGGCTTCCACTGCCTGTTCGGCTTTTTCCTGCAGCGGCAAATCGAAAGTGGTTTCCACCACCACCGGTTCGTGGATATCGCCAACATAGCCGGGGATGCGGCTCACCACCCAGTCGGCAAAGTAACCGGCGCCGGGCGTGCCAGTCGCCAGCATCACGTGCGGTGCGGTTTCGCTTGCGACGCGCAATATCCGGTCGGTGATGAAGCCGGCTTCCCGCATGGCCTTGAGCACGGTCTGCGCGCGGGTATGCGCGGCGACCCGATCGGCCAGCGGGTTGTATTTCGCCGGTGCTTTCACGCTGCCAGCAAGAATGGCCGCTTCAGACAGGCTGAGTTCTGTTGCAGGCCGCCCGAAGAATCGTTCCGACGCCGCTTCGATCCCGTAGACACCTGCGCCGAAATACACGTGGTTCAGATAGAGCGTGAGGATCTGGTCTTTGCTGTAATGAGATTCCAGATAAATCGCGAGCAATGCCTCCTGTCCTTTGCGGTCGAAGGTTCGCTTGGGATCGAGAAACAGGTTCTTGGCCAATTGCTGCGTGATGGTGGAGCCGCCCTGCACCACATGTCCCGCCGCCAGATTCTCCAACGCCGCCCGCACCATGCCGATAAAGTCCAGGCCCATATGTTCGCGGAAGCGGCGGTCCTCGATGGCGATGAAGGCGTCGGGCACATAGGGCGGCAGGTCACGCACGTTCACCATCGCGCCCTGCGTCAGGTCCTTGCGGGCGATCAGCCGGCCGTGGCGGTCGAGAATGGTGATGTCGTGCGAAACACCGGCGAGCCGCAGATGGCCGACGTCCGGCAGTTCCGACCACAGATGCGCCACGAAGGCCGCGACGAGAATGACTGCCCACGCGCAGAAGAGCGCCAGCACGTAAGGCCACGTGCGCTTCCGTTTTGGCTTCCGTGGCGGCAGTGCACGAATAGGCACGTCCTGTTCGGCCGCGGTGCCGCGCTTTTTGAATGAAGGCTCGATCTTGTCGCGCGCCATGCTGCGCCTTGCGCTTTGAGGTGTGGCGATTCTGGAGGGGTAAGCCTTAACGGCTGTTAAACAACGTCAACGAAGTGCTAACGGTCCCAGGCTAGATGTTGCGGGGCGACTCACGCTGGTGTGTAGATGTCGTATGAGAGCGAATGAATGAGCGGAAGCGGTCGGCGCAAGAGCTTCTGGGAATCGATCGGCGAAACACAAACGGTCGTTTCGCTGCTGATTCTCTATTCCGCCATCCATTTCCTGGTCAGATTTCTGCTCAGTCCGAACCTGAACGGCGGCGAAGCGGCGCAGATGCTGTTCGGCCAAAGCTTCCAGTGGGGTTATCAGCCGGATCATCCCCCACTGATGACGTGGCTTGCGTGGACGGTGCTGACAGTGAGCAACGGCAGCAGGCTTGCCCTGTTCCTTTTGCGCGAAATTGTGTTCGGCATCGGACTGGTCGCCTTCTTCGCGGCTGCGCGCACAGTGCTGAGCGATATTCGCCGTGCCGCGCTCGCCACGTTCTTTCTGCTCGGCGCCTATGGCGTCGGTTGGCTGCTGCATTGGGGCAGCATGGAGAATGTGCTGCTTGCCACGATGTGCTGCCTCTATTTGTGGGCGGACACGCGCACGTTGACCTATCAGCGGATGACCGATTATGTGGTGCTGGGCGCCATCACCGGGCTCGGCGTGCTGTCGAGCTACATCTTCCTCATTCTGCCCTTCGCGATGGCCGCCGCGCTGGCATTCGCGCCGGAACTGCGCGCACGACTGCGGCCGGGACCGCTTCTCGTCGCCGCCGTCGTGGCCGTCATCATCGTCGCGCCGTACTTTGCTTTCGCACCGGCTGCGGTGGCGTTTAATCAAGCTGCAACACGAGCGCCAACCGTTACTGTGCTGCGCGATTTTGCCGTCGCTCTGGTGCTGTTTGCGATCCCGGCGCTACTCTTCTTCGCCGCGCTGTACCGGCGCACGGCTACCTTGCTGTCTCACGCCTCAACCGGCAGCTGGATGCGCTTCTTCCGCATCGCGATCTTTATTGCGGCGCTCACGGCAGTCGCCCTCATTCTCTTCTTGCGGCCTGGCGATCTGAGAGCCTGGGCATATCCGGTGCTGCTGCCCCTCCCGCTTTATCTGTTCGCGCGGGCGACGCTCGCCTATGGCGGCGAGACCAACCGCGGCGACAAGTGCTTCGCCATTGCTGTCGCCGCATGCGTTGTCATCGGCATTGGCGTGCGCATCGGGATGTACGAAACGCGCGCGCATGATTGCCGCTACTGCGCCGAATACTGGCCGATGTCGCGCTACGCCGACACTTTCCGTCAGGCGGGGTTCCTCGGCGGCACCATCGCTGCGCCCGATACCGCGCTAGCCGCCAATCTCAAACTCGCCTTTCCGGATGCGCGGGTGGTGACGCCGGATGCGCCCCCGGCCAGCTTCGGCCCGCCAGTGCCGGGCGAATGTCTTGTCGCATGGGACGGCAACGGCACCATACCGCCGCGGCTCCACGATTACGTGGCCCAAACCTACGGTACGAAACTGCAGGACCGGGCTGTTCAGGGCGATGTTGAAGCCATGCTCCTCACCAGCAAAACCCGCCGCGAGCGGATGAACTTTCTCATTTTGGCGGAAGGCAGCTGCGATCACCCGCGGACTTGACGCCGCCCGCCGCCACACCGAGATAGATGGCGGGACTGGAGCGGCCGTGAACGACACTTTTCGAAAGCCTTCACCCGACGAAGATATCTCCAGCCGGCTGGGCATCGGCGGGCGTGTGCGCGGACTTTCCCGCCGCAGCTGGATCCTGATCGGCCTTGGAATTCTTGCGCTGATCATTTTTGCGCTGGTGTTTCTGCGAAAAGGTCCGAACGCAGATTATGTCACACAGGACGTCACCCGCGGGCCGCTGTCCGTTACCGTTAGCGCCACCGGCACGCTGCAGCCGCGCGACCAGGTGGATGTCGGCGCGGAGGTTTCGGGGCGCATCGACGCGCTCTACGTCGATTACAATGATCACGTGAAGAAGGGCGAGAAACTCGCCAAGATCAATACGGACCAGATTGAAGCGCAGCTCGCACAATCGCGCGCCAGCCTTGCCACGGCGCAGGCCACGCTCACGCAAACATCGCAGAATTTTCCCCGCACGATGGCGCTCGCCAAAAGCAATGCCGCCTCCAAGCAGGATCTCGACAATGCCCGCGCCGACATGTTGCGCGCCCGTGCCAACGTAAATCTGGCAGCGGCCCAGGTGCGGGCCAACGAAACGCTGCTCTCGAAAGCCACCATTTACTCGCCCATCGACGGCGTGGTGCTCGACCGGAAGGTTTCGCAGGGGCAGACAGTGGTGGCTGCGATGACGACTCCGGTGCTGTTTACGCTCGCGAGCGACCTCTCGCAGATGGAACTGGATGTCGATATCGACGAAGCCGATGTCGGGCAGGTGCATCCCGGTGAAAAGGCGAGCTTCACGGTGGACGCTTATCCGGGACGTCAATTCGATGCGACGCTCGTCTCTATTCACAGCGCGCCGAAAACCGTGCAGGGCGTCGTCACCTATCAGGGCGTTCTGCTGGTTTCCAATCCGAATGGACTGCTCAAGCCAGGCATGACGGCTACGGCACAGATCACCGCCTCCCGGCTTGCCGATGCGTTGCTGATTCCCAATGCTGCACTGCGTTTCGTGCCGGCCACCGGAACCACCAACGCGCCGCCCGCACCAAATGCCCAAGGGCAGGGCCGCGCGTGGACAGTGCAGAGCGGCAAGCTCAAGCCGCACGATCTCAAACTCGGCGCCACCGATGGGCATGTCACCCAAATGGTGAAAGGCGATCTGGTGGCTGGCGATCAGGTCGTTACCGATGTGAAAGCCCCGCAAGGCAAGGAATGACCAGCGCGGCGCTGATCCAGCTTCGCAACGTGACGAAAATCTACGGCACGGGCGAAGCGGCGGTTGCAGCGCTGGCGGGTATCGATCTCGACATCGCCGATGGCGAGTTCGTTGCGGTGATGGGACCGTCCGGCTCCGGCAAATCTACCGCCATGAACATCCTTGGCTGTCTCGATACGCCGACCGGGGGCACCTATCACTTCCGCGGCGCCGATGTTGGCGCCCTCAGCCGTGACCAACGCGCGCTTCTGCGCCGTTACTACATCGGCTTCGTGTTCCAGGGATTCAATCTGCTGAAACGCACCACTGCGGAGGAGAATCTCGAGCTACCGCTCGTCTATCGCGGCGTTGCAAAGTCTGAACGCCGTGCCAGGGCGCGCGAAGCGCTGGCGCAGGTGGGATTATCGGACCGCGGCCACCATACGGCATCGGAATTGTCCGGTGGGCAGCAGCAACGTGTTGCCATTGCGCGCGCCCTCGTCAGCGATCCACTCGTGATGTTTGCCGACGAACCCACCGGCAATCTCGACACCGCAAAGAGTCACGAGATCATGGCGCTGCTGAAATCGCTGAACGAGACCCGCCACCTCACCATCGTACTCGTCACCCACGAGGAAGACATCGCGGCCTATGCGCAGCGCCAGGTGCGTTTCATCGACGGCCATATCGCCTCCGACAGTTTGCGGAAAGCCGCCGCATGATCTCCAACGCCTTCCTGCTGGCGCTGCGTGAAATTCGCAACAATTTGCTGCGCGCGGGGCTCACCACGCTCGGCATTGTTATCGGCGTGGGTGCGGTGATCGCGATGGTGACGTTGGGCTCCGGCGCCACCAAGCGCGTTACCGCCGACATCGCGTCCATGGGGCGCAACCTGCTGATCGCCGTGCCGGGCCAGCGCCGCCCCGGCACTCTGGTGGCCGCGCCAAATTTCCAGCTGGACGACGCACTTGCCATCCGCCGTGACGTGGATGGATTGTCGGCTGTTGCGCCGGCGGTGTCGCGCTCCGCCGTCGCGGTAGCCGGCAATCGCAACCGCACGACGCAGGTGACAGGCACCACCAACGATTTCTTCGCCACGCGTGAGTGGCCAATTGCCACCGGCCGCGCCTTTAGCCTGGCGGAAGACCGCTCGGGCAAATCGGTGTGCGTGTTGGGTGAAACGGTGCGCCACGAACTGTTCGGCACGCAGGACCCGGTCGGCAGCCGCATTCGCGTGGACAAGATTTCCTGCGATGTGGTGGGTGTGCTGTCGCCCAAGGGACAATCCACCTTCGGCCAGGATCAGGACGATTTGATCGTGATGCCGCTAAAGACAGTGCAGCGGCGCCTGGCCGGCAATACCGACGTGAACATGATCTGGATGAGTGTGGCACGCGCGTCGGAAACCACTCGGGTCAAGGACGACATCGAGCGGCTGCTGCGCGAGCGCCGCCATGTGGCGTCGGGCGCTGCCGACGACTTTCAGGTCAGCGACATGCGCGAGGTGACCCGCATGGTGGAAACCACCA
>DATAVW010000222.1:0-3884 GCA_036267515.1 Rhizomicrobium sp. | reverse complement strand
CGGTTTTGCCCGCTGCGCACGGATACAGGCGACGTTCGGCAACGGCCGCACACGTGATCTCGACACCAGCGGATTGTCCCGTATGGTACCGGGCCGCGTATACCGCATCGATCTGCCGGGCGGCGATCGCAACGTCGTCGATCTGCGGCTGAAATGCCGCGCACTCGGGCAATACGCGGTGTCGGTGGAAATCTTGGCGCGCAAATAACGCGCCGTGCTACAACGGCAGGGCCGGAGTCCTTCCGACCTTCCGTTCAACCGAGGTGTGCAATGCCGTTTGGAATTTATGAAGCTTCTATCCCGCCGCTGATCCGCGGGCTCGAAAATCTGTCGAAAATTTTGGATAAGGCCGTCATGCAGGCGAAGTCTGAAGACCGCGATCTGAATTCGCTGCTGGAAGGGCGGCTGGCGCCCGACATGTTCCCGTTCATGCGGCAGGTGCAGGTGGTGAGCGATACGGCAAAAGGTTGCGGCGCACGCCTCACCGGCAGCGAAGCACCCAGCTATGCGGACGAAGAGAAGACGTTCCCCGAGCTGCAGCAGCGCATCGGCAAGACAATTTCCTACCTGAAGACGTTTCGTCCCGAGCAATTTGAAGGCGCGGATGCCCGCACCGTGACGCTGAAATTCCCCAATGGCGCGATGTCGTTCTCAGGACGCGACTACCTGACGGGATTCGTGCTGCCGAACTTCTATTTCCACATCACGGCCGCCTACGCGATCCTGCGCAGCAACGGCATCAATATCGGCAAGATGGATTACCTCGGGCCCGTGTCAGGCGCCTGATACACGCGAGCTACGCTGCGCACTTGCCGCTGGTCATCACTCTTTCGAACAGCGGCAGGCGCCAGCGCTGCTGGTAACCGATCGCCACGAGCGCGAACACCAACGGGTCTTTGAGCCAATGGACCAGCATTTTCCAATCGGCGGTGCGGGGTTTGCGGAAACCGAGCAGCCCGCGCAACAGCGCGTCCGGAACGCGAATTTCTGTGTCCGTTAGGGCCTGCGGCGCGGACGGTGAAGTCCAATCGGCGAAATTGACGCCGGCCACCATCGCCACATCCATGTTGAAGGTGAAGCGCGGGTTGCACTCGATCATCCAGATATCGCCCGCGGAATCGATGCGCGCATCGAAATTGATCAGGCCCGAAAGATTCAACTCTTTCACAAGATGCGCGGCAATGCGGGCCAGTGCCGCGTTCTCAAAAAACCGAAACGCGCCATGCGAATGCGCGTACACCACCTGCTTCAGCACTTCCCCGTCGCGGCAGAAGAGCGAGATGCAGTGGTCAGCTCCTTCCACAAAATCCTGCATGAGGACCGGCGCATAAGCCAGCTTCGAGATTTCCCGCTCTGCATTGGAGGCATCAATGCGGGTCACACCCAGGCCGCCGGCGCGGTTGATCGGCTTCAGCATCGCCGGCAACGAGATCCGGCCGCCCCGCAGCGCGGTGAGAAGCTCGGTCCCATCTCGAAAAACCGCCACGTGGGGATGCCGAACACCTAACTGACGGCAGGTTTCAGCAAAGCGGTCTTTGGTGCCAAGCGCCGCGATGGCAGCCGGATCGGACAGCGGGAACACCGGCGTGGTCAGGTGCGGCCTCACACGCGCCAGGAATTGCGTCGCCGGCAGATCGCCCGGCACGAGCATGTCGGCTTGCACGTCGGCGGCAATCGTCTCGAGTTCGGCTGCAGCTTCCGCGCCGGCGTCTTCAAACGCAAACGGCAGAAACCGGCGGCAATAGCGTGAGAGCGCCAGAGACCGCGCTGGCCCCGAACCCGCCACATACACTTCGGCCCCCAGCGCCGCGACGCAGCGCAGCGCGCGATACTGGGCGGCGAAATCCGTGGCAAGAAACAACAACCGCACGCAGCGCTCCACACTCAGCCGAAAGCGCACGAGCCCTGCAGAACGTGTGCCGCGTGTTAACTGTCCCGCGGCGGGACAGACGCGGACGTCAGTTCAGCCAGCGCATGAGAAAATCCGGATGGAAATTCGAGCCGGCGAAGGCCAGCGCCGCCATGGTGATCCCGCAGACACCAAAGCCCCAGCTCACGCACAGGAGCCAGAAGAAATCCGTCAGCGCCGCCACCGCCGCCAGCGAGATGCCGATCGAATTGAAAGCCTCCGCCATGTCCAGCTGCTGGTGGTGCAGATCGAGCCGCTCATAATGCTCGTCCTCGCCTTTGGCCTTTTCCATCAGCTCTTTCGATTCGGCATTGTACTTGACGATCTTGTTCTGCAGCCGTTTGGTTTCGGCGCGCGCCGCATCGCCCGGTGCGGCCAGGGTAATAGCGCCAAGTGAATCCTCGTCCGTGTGCAGCTTGATGCGCGTCGCCTGATATTCGTTCCAGACGTCCACCGAGTTGCCTTTTGTGAAGGCCATCTGCTGGGCGATGTTGCTGTTTTTAATGCTTCCAATCGCGGTGATCACCGAAAGGATCGCGACGGTCACCGCTACATAGGCATTCAGGCGCGCGTTCTCCGCTTTCAGTTCCAGTTCCATGGCGATCCCTCAGGTGAGCCGAGTGGCAAATCAGTCTGTGCTTACGCGGGCGAGGCCGAGATTGTGCTCCGCGGCGATGATGGAGATGGTGTAGCCACCCACCACGTCAATCAGGCACATCACCAGGATGAAGAAGAAGGTGCTGGTGGCAAATCCGTGCAAGACGATAAATTCGACAATTGCCACTACGAAAGTGAGCATGGAAAGGCCGTGGTTTACGATCTGCCGGGAGCTGGTCCGGGTGGACTTCACGATCTCGATGAAGAGGAGAACAAGGCTGAAGGTGACAAGCGCATCGCCGAAGCTGTAGCGCCATTCATCGCCCGAGAACATGTGAATGGTCAGGGCGGAATTCAGCGTGGCATACACGTCATGATGCGTGAGCCCGGTCCCGAATGCGATGATGTTGTAGATGATCACCGCGATCAGCAGCAGCGGAAAAAAGCGCATAACGTCTCCCGACTTCGAAGGTTCACCAGCTCATAGCACAATCAGGTGGCAGGATTCTCCGCCGCCGCCCGAAGCGCCGACCGTTCGCGGAATATAAGGTAAAGGTTGCGGGAATATACAATCAGGCCGGAAGCCTGGCCGACGATGAACACGGCATCGCCCACATAAATGGCATAGGCAAGCAGCACGAGTCCGCCGCCGATACTGCAATACCAGAAGGCGAGCGGAATGACGCTGCGCCCTTCCCGCTCGCTCTGAAACCATTGCACGATGAAACGCGCCGCGAACAGGCCCTGACCGGCAAACCCGATCAGTTTCCAGATATGGGGGACCGTGGAAAACCACATCATCACGTGGCCAAGCATTCACATCTCCTCGGATTCGGCGGTGCCGCGGAAGCGCTGCTGCAGCCAGCGCACACCGAACGTATCCACAATGCCCACCAATGCCCGATGCAGATTGTTGTACTTGGACGCGCCATGGGTGCGCGGACGGTGATTCACGGGGACCTCACGCACTTCATAGCCCTCCCGCAGCATCAGTGCGATGAGAAAGCGGTGCATGTGATCGAAATAGGGCAACGCCAGATAAGCCTCGCGCCGAAAGGCTTTCAGCCCGCAACCCGAATCGCTAGCGCCGTCCTTCAGCATGCGGCGGCGAAAGGCGTTGGCGAAACTGGAGGCGAAGCGGCGGTTTGAGGCGTCCTGACGGTTCACGCGCACGCCGCCCACCAGCCCTAACTTGCCCGTGTTGTCGGCACGAAGGATGGAGAGAAGTTCAGGAATGTCGGCCGGATCGTTCTGCCCGTCTCCGTCCAGCGTGACGACAATCTCGCCACGCGCGGCCCGTACACCGGTGCGCACCGCCCGGCTCTGCCCGAAATTGCCATTGTGGCGGATGGCCCGAAAGTTCGGGAGTTCGGATTTC
>DATAVW010000221.1:0-7301 GCA_036267515.1 Rhizomicrobium sp. | reverse complement strand
TCTGGAGGAGTCGCTTCAACGGCTCAATCAGCTTGGCACGGTCCTCATGATCGCCGCTCATCCGGACGATGAGCGCACCGGCGTGCTGGCCTATTTTGCGCGCGGCCGGCATATGCGGACCGCCTACCTTTCCCTGACGCGCGGTGAGGGCGGGCAGAACCTGATCGGCCCCGAGCAGGGCGCGCCGTTGGGCGTGATTCGCACTCAGGAACTGCTGACGGCCCGACAGATTGATGGCGCCGAACAGTTCTTCACGCGCGCCATTGATTTTGGCTTTACCAAGACAGCCACCGAAACGCTGTCCAAGTGGGGCCGCGATCGTGTTTTGGGAGATATCGTATGGGTGATCCGGCGGTACCGGCCGGACGTGGTGATTCTCTGCTTCACCGGCACGCCGAGCGACGGACACGGCCAGCACCAGGCATCGGCAATCCTCGGTAAGGAAGCTTTTGAAGCGGCCGCCGATCCCAAGCGCTTCCCGGCGCAGTTGCAATACGTTCAGCCCTGGCGCGCCAAGAGACTCGTGAGGCCTGAAGGGTTCACGGGCTATGGGTTCCCGCCGGGCGCGCTGCCCATACAGCCGCCAGCCCAGCCTCCTGCCTTGCCGCGGGCGGGCGCGGTGGAACTTGGCGATTGGAATCCTCTGCTCGGTTATTCCTACGAAGAGCTGGCCGTGCTGAGCCGCAGCATGCACCACAGCCAGGGCACGGGGGCCATGCGTTACCCGGGAGCGTCACACACTCCGTTCGGTCTGGTGGAAGGCGCGCCTGCCGCCAACGACATCTTCGACGGCGTCGACACCACCTGGAAACGGCTGACCGGCGGTTCAGCCGTGCAGGCGATCTTGGATGAGGCTATCGCGGCCTTCGATGTCGCCCATCCCGAAAAGAGCATTCCGTTGCTGGTAAAGGCGCGGCCGCTGATTGCCGCAATCGACGATCCGCTGGCTCGAATCAAGCTGACGGAATTGGACAACACCATTGGAAAATGCGCGGGCATCTGGCTGGAAGCGCAGGCGCACGAGCCGGACGCGGTTCCGGGCACGACATTGGAAGTGACCACCAGCATAGTCAACCGATCTCACACGCCTGTCGCTTTGGAAAGCGCGCGCATGGAAGGCATGTGGAACAGCGACCTGGCCGCCAAGGCGGGCCCGCTGCCTTACAACGAACCGGTGCGGATCGAGTTCAAACAGGCGGTTCCTGCCGGCCAGCCATACACTCAGCCTTACTGGCTGATGAAGCCCCCGGACCACGATCTTTATACAGTGGACGACCAACAGCTGATCGGGCTGCCCGACACGCCCGCGGTGGCTCGCGTACGCGTGGCGCTGAAGGTTGGCGCAGCATCCATCGGACTGACGGCGCCGGTGCACTATCGATACGCTGACCGCGCTCTGGGCGAGCGCACGCGGCCGCTTGCCATCGTACCGGCGGTGGCCGTGAACTTGCCCGACGCCGTTTCCATGTTCCCGCAGGCGGGAGCGCGGACCGTCCATGTCGAATTGTCAGCGAACACCGCCAAGGCAGCAGGCGAACTGAAACTCGACCTGCCGGCCGGCTGGAAGGCTGAGCCTCTATCGCAGAGGTTCCAAATCAGCGGAGGGAACGCGCAAGAACTGACCTTCCGTGTCACGCCCCCGCAAACTGCCGCCACGGCGACTGCGCGCGCCATCGCCACCGTCGGCGGACGCGAGATCTCCGCTGGAATGCAAGTGATCTCTTACTCGCACTTTCCGCCGCAGACGCTGTTTCCGCCCGCCGAAATGAAGTTGGTGCGAGCCGATATCCAGGTCACCGCCCGGCATATCGGTTACATTGCGGGCGCAGGAGATGAGATGCCTGCCGCGCTGCGGCAACTTGGCATCGACGTGACTCTACTGACCCCCGCCGAACTCGCGCAGAGCGACCTATCGCATTTCGACTGTGTAGTGGCCGGCGTGCGGGCCTACAACGTACGCGCTGACTTGCGGGCCAACCATCCGCGGCTGATGGAATACGTGAACCGCGGCGGCACTTACGTAGTGCAGTATCAGACGCCCGACCCCACGTTGATCTTGGGCCCCTACCCCTTCACCATCACCACCGCCCCCAAATACCGCATTACAGAGGAGGACGCGCCGGTTACGTTTCCGCATCCCGATGCTTCCTTGCTGCGCGCACCCAATGCGATCACCGCGCGCGATTTCGAGGGTTGGGTGCAGGAACGCGGCCTTTACTTCGCTAGCGAACGGGACCCGCGATACCAGACCGTGCTTGCATCGCACGACACCGGCGAGCAGGCCATCGATGGCGGCGAACTCTGGACGCGCTACGGCAAAGGCATATACATCTTCACGGCTTACTCCTGGTTTCGGCAACTGCCCGCGGGCGTGCCGGGGGCGTACCGTCTCTTCGCCAACATTCTCAGTGCGAAATAAGGCGGCATCGCTGAAATAGCTAGTTGTCATTGGCACTAACCTAACTACCGAGCGTCCGGCAGCTTCATCAGCCAGACCGAACTGGTGAACTCCTGGCGCGCGAAGACCAGCCCGGGACCGCGGATCAGCCGTGTATCCTCCGGCTTCGGTATCTCGGCCGTCCCCGGCAGAAACTTCAGTTCATAAGGTTCGCTGACGGCTTTGGTCTTGCGGTCGAAGCGGATCGCCATGAGTTTGCCATTCTGGAAGAATTCAAAGAAATCGCCGTAAGGAGCCACGATCGCGTTGCCCGGCGCCTGCTTGACCTCTATCCACTCCCATGCCGGCACCGGCTCCTCCTTCCAGGGGAGGATATACCACCGGCCCGGGTCGTCCTGTACACCCACGGTTCGCACGCGAACCGCAACCCAGGCGGAATCCGCGCCCAACGTGCTGGCGTCCGTGATGGATGCCGTCGGATGCTCCAGCCACGGCCGGTCTTTGCCCGAAGCCACATCGATCAGCCGCAGAGTGAATTTCCGTTTTGGGTCAGGTGCAAACCTGGCTTCCGGCTGGAACATTATGTACCGCCCATCGGCCGAAAATCGTAAGGCCCAGCCACAACCCTGGCAGAGCACACGCGCAGCGGCCGGACCGCCGCCGGCATCGCCCACGCGAATCGAATACCGGTTGCCCTCCGCGATCCTGTATCCGATCTGCCTGCCGTCGGACGAGATCACCATGGTAGTGTTGTTATCCAGCCCGCTCACCAGCGGCGTCTGCTTACCGCTCACCAAGTCAACCGCAAAGTCATTCCGTTTGGCCGTCGTTTCGCGCACTGAAAAATAGATGCTGGCGGCTTCCCCGCCAGCGCTATAGGTGTATTTGGAGCGCCCGTCGCGGGTGAGCCGCCGGCTGAGGCCTGTGGGTTGGCCGCTCGTTGCCGAAAGAGGAATCAGGTGCAGGTTTGTAGAGCTTTTCAAAATGCTGAGTGCCAGCATTCCGGTGGCGCTCATGCTTATTGGAAGCTCATTCTCGGTTCCGAAAGTGAGCTGGCGCGGACCGCCGCGCACGCGCCATGAATCCGGAGCGAAACGAATTTCCCACACATTGAACCGCTCCGTTTTGCCTGCCGCAAACAGTGCGCGGTCGCCCGCCACCAGCGCGGGCCCAGTTAGCCTCAACCCGGCCGCGCGCAGCGCGTCTCCGGCTCCCGTCGGCCTGGGATTGCCTCCATCCATTGGTAGAGTAAACCACTCCCATTCCGCGAAATCCACGGAGGTCGGCCGTTTCACACCAGCACAGAGCAGGTAGCGGCTGTCACTTGTCCAGGCTGCCGCCGCGTAGAACGGTTGAACCGCCTGCGTCTGCATGATTGGCTGCGTCTGTGCCCAGGCCGAAAGTTCGCGCGGCTTGCCGCCATCGGTAGAGGCGACCATCAGACGCGGACGAGAGCTGCCGGTCTCGGTTTCAAAATAGAAGGCGTGGCGGCCATCCGGCGAAAGGTCCCCATTCAGAATCCGCTTCGCCGTGGTGAGCACGCGAGCCTGCCCGCCCAGCGTGGGAATGACTTCTATCGTGCTCGTGTCGCCGTCCGCCGATGCGTCGGCAACGGCGAGCCTGGCGCCATCCGGAAAGAAGCGGCCGCCGAGCACCAATCCGGACGCATGGGTCACCTGAATCGGGTCGCCGCCTGCCACCTGCTGCAGCCACAACTCGCGTCCGCCGCTTCGGTCGGAAGTGTATGCGACAAATTTTCCGTCTGGTGAGAGGCTCGGATTTGCATAGCCGTGGCCGTCGTCGGGTGACAATCTCACCAGGTCCGGTCCTTGAGACAGTCCGCCGCGGCGGCTCAGGTACATCCACGCGATAGTCGCCGCCATCATTACGCAGGCAATCGCCGCTATCCGAACCAACCGCCCATTCGCGCTCGCCGCCGGAATTCCGGCCGTCGAACGAGCCAGCTTGCCCGACTCCAATTCGTCGCGCATCTCCTCCAAGGCAAGTTTCACGTCCGCCATATGCTGACTGCGCCGGCCGACATCCTTCCGCAGGCAGCGTCCAATCAGCCGCTCCAGTTCGGGTGGAGTGCCACCCGTGATTTCGCTGGGCTGTTGCGGTTCCTTCTCTACCACGGCCGCCAGCGTCGCGGCGCGCGATTCGCCGCGGAAGGCCCGCTGCCCGGTGATCATCTCGTAGAGCACCGCACCAAAAGAAAAAATGTCGCTGCGCGCGTCCACCACCTTGCCCTCGGCCTGTTCCGGAGACATGTATGGCACGCTACCCAGCACCACGCCTTCTTCCGTCCGGGCCTGCTCGATCGACATCGTGCGCGTGGATTCGTCGGCTCCGGCAGCCGCCCCGGCCGACGCCGGCAACTTCGCCAGCCCGAAGTCCAGCACTTTGACCCGCCCTTGAGCGTCGACCATGATGTTGCCGGGCTTCAGATCGCGATGCACGATCCCAGCAGCATGCGCCGCCGTCAGCCCATCGGCCACTTGCACCGCCACGCGCAGCGCCTCGGTGAGCCGCATCCCCTTGCGCGGAATCAGCTCGTTTAGCGGCTTTCCCGCCACCAATTCCATAACGATGAAGGTCTGCCCATCCTGTTCGCCAATCTCGTGAATGGAGATGATATTGGGGTGATTCAGGGACGACGCCGCCTTGGCCTCTCGGACAAAGCGCGCGAGCCGCCCCTCATCGCCGAGCCTCGATTCCGGCAACAGCTTGATGGCCACCAGACGGTCGAGAAGGCTGTCCCTGGCCTTATACACCCGTCCCATTCCGCCCTCACCGATCTTCTCTAGAAGCGAGAAGTGGCCGAGCCGATCACCCTTCATATGGGTTCCATGGTACTCCCTTAGGGTCTCGGCGGTTCGTTGAGTAGACGCAGGTTCCTCTTTGCTCCAAGCCGTCCGTTTCTCATGGAAGCGATTGCTGATGAAGCAGAGTCAGCGCCCGTCAGAATGTTTCGCCTCCAAGCCTTTGCGCTCGCCCCCGCTCGTGGTTCCGAGCGGATCCCGGCAAACAGGAAACCATCGGGGATCCGCCGCTCGCTTCGGTCCGCGTCAACCGACGAGAGCACCCTGGCTGCATTGACAAGATGACGACTTCAGGGAACAGGTGAACGTTTCCGGTGGGCCGGTCACAAGGATCGCCGGTGGTTCGATTGTTCGACTCTCGGGCACTAGGAATCTACGCCGGTAAAGAGTGCTGCTTCGAGCGATAGTCGTCAGTACGATTCCGGCAGCTTTGGATTGTGCGCGCGCTCTGCCACTTTGATCACTACGCTGCACTGCGTTCCGTTGAGCAACGACCCGGGAGATAACTTTGTCCCCACGCCGGAAAGCGAAAGCGGTCGAGGTATGGAACCACCGCGACCCGCTCTCAAGCCTCCGGATTGATCGTCTCCACACGATCGCGAGCCAGGTGAAATTTCTTCTTTGCCTTCTTGACTGATTAGGGCGTAAAGCTGCAGGCCGAAGCGGTGAACTTGGTGGGTCCAACCTTCATCTCCTGCAGGTTGTTTTTGACCAGCATCGCATTGAAGTCGGCGATCTGTTTCCGGGCGTCCTCCCAGGCGGTCCTGGTGCGGTTCAGGTCGGTGCAGTCTTTCTGCCATGTGGCGATCTGGGCGGGGGTGGGCGCCATGTCGAGGCCGATCTGCATCATGCTGACCATGGTGTTGAATGCGTTGTTCAGTTCGAAGAACGATTGCAGCGCCTTGGGATCGGGAGCCGCACGCCGACCAGGCCCCCCACCTTCGCCACCGCGCGGCATGCTGCCGCCAATTTTGGTCAGACTGGCCTCTAGTGTTTTGGCCTGCGCGGCCACATCGGCAGGCAGGTTGCCCTTCGTCAGAGTTGCAAGCTGGTCCTTCACCGCATTCACTTCCTCATGGCCTTCGAAGCTATGCTCCATCCCTTGCACTGAAACAAGAGTGAGCTTGTTCTGGATGCGCAGGTCAGCCATGAGCGCGGGACTCTGGCCGACACGCGGATCGTTGATGACGGTGACGTCGCGCGTTAAGACCTGGCCGTCGACGGTCAGCTTGAGCGTATAAACGCCGGGAATCACCTGCGGCCCATGCGGACCGGGGGTGGCGGAGCCCTCCACCATGTTCATCTGATTCTCGAGGTCGTGCCGCAGAGCGGGCGGGTCTTCATACTGCAGGTTCCAGTTGACGCGGTTGAGACCAACATGCGTCGAGAGGATGCGAGTTTCGGGAGCCGCCAGCCAGTAGTGGGGGTACGCCGCGTCTTCGATGGGCGGCGGCAGAGTGCTGGACATGATGCGGACCAGATTGCCCTTCGAATCGAAGACCTGGAGTTGGATGGGCCCGGTCGGCGCGTGGCTGAGGTAGTAATCCACAATCGCGCCGTAAGGCACATTGGGCGCATGGGGCACTTCGATGGAGAAGGGCTGATCCCAATTGCTGTTGATGCGCGCGCGAATGGCCTCCTCGGGCCTGAAGAGATACACGGACGATGCGCTGATGGCTTGGGCGTTAGCCGCGATCTGGCGCAGTGGCGTGATGTCGTCGAGAACCCAGAAGCCGCGACCGTAGGTGCAGATCACGAGGTCGTTCTCGTGGTGATCGGTGTGAACGTCGAGGCCGCGGATCGAGGTACTGGGCAGGTTCTGGCGCAGCGACTGCCAGTGATCGCCATTATCGAAGCTGACATACACCGTGGTCTCGGATCCGGCGAAGAGCAAACCCGGCTGCTCGGGATCGATCCGAAGACTGTTGATCCAGCTTCCGGTGCGCTCGTCGCGGGGCAGGCCGTTGACGATGCTGGTCCAGGTCTTGCCCGCGTCGGTGGTGCGCCAGATGAGCGGCACGTCGGCGTTCTCCTCGGAGGGCAACGGTTGACCGCGCTCGGGGGCGATGCGAGCGGCCACT
>DATAVW010000220.1:0-13401 GCA_036267515.1 Rhizomicrobium sp. | reverse complement strand
GTTTCATCTGCCGGTGGCGATGTCAGGTTCCGGCGCGCGCTACAGCGATGGCAAGACGACCATTTGGGAGCATCAGGGCACCGCAGCGTTCGAAACCACCGGCGCCTCATTCACCGGTTGCAAGGCCATTTCTCTGAACCGCTAAGCACCGAGGTTGCGGCCAATATCGAGATATTTCTGGCGGCGCTCGTTACGCAACTCATCGCGCGAGAGTGGCTGCATCTCGGCGAACGCACGGGCGATGGTTTCGCCCACCGCCTGAATCGCCGTTTCGCGGCCGCGATGCGCACCGCCCATCGGCTCGGGAATAATTCCGTCGATGATCTTCAGGTTCACGAGATCCTGCGCAGTAATTTTCAGCGCGGCCGCCGCGTCCTGCGCCTTGTCGGCACTTCGCCACAGAATGGAGGCGCAACCTTCCGGCGAAATCACCGAATAAATCGAATGCTCCAGCATGTACACGCGGTTGGCGACGGCGATGCCCAGCGCGCCGCCCGACATCCCTTCGCCCGTGATGATGCAAACGAACGGCACGCGCAGCGCCAGACACGCCTGGGTGGCTCGCGCGATCGCTTCCGCCTGGCCGCGCTCTTCGGCACCCACGCCGGGATAGGCGCCGGGCGTATCGACGAACGATATCACCGGCAGGTTGAACCGGTCTGCCAAATCGAACAGCCGCTGCGCCTTGCGATATCCTTCCGGCATGGCCATGCCGAAATTGTGCTTCACGCGGCTTTGCGTGTCGCTGCCCTTCTCCTGCCCCACAATTGCGACCGGCTGCCCGCGAAAGCGGCCGAGCCCCGCAATGATCGCCTTGTCCTCACCATACAGGCGATCGCCCGCCAGCGGCGTGAACTCATCGATCAGGCCCGCCACGTAATCCGAGAAATGCGGGCGCGCCGGATGGCGTGCCACCAGCGCCTTCTGCCACGGCGTGAGCTTCGCGTAGGTCTCGCGCAGCAGCTGATCGGCGCGCGCCTGCAGCCGCTTCACCTCGTCGTCGATGTTCATCGCGGGGTCCTGCGCCGCCAGTTGGCGCAGTTCCACGATCTTGCCTTCGAGGTCGGCAATGGCGCGCTCGAAATCCAGATACGCGTGCATGGGGAGACTCGGGACGGGAATTTCAGGTGACGGTCAGAACGTGGCGATCCCTTCCTGCCCTGTCAATGAATGCACGGGTTGATGGGGTTCGCGATCCCACCGCAATATCTTGATCGTTGACGTCACGGTTGCAGGCCCCTTCCTCCCGCGACGCATTCGTTTGTGAAAAGAGGGGGGTGGGTCCCCCTCGATTTCGCGGCCTGTTCGGCCGGATCGGCCCTCGGTCGCCGGCACAGACATCCGGCAGCGACGCCGCGAGCGCGCGCAGCCGGTGGCTTGTGGTGGCGATGTCAGCGATGGCCTTCATGCGCGCAAGTGTAAGGCCGAATCGACCGTGGAGAACGGATTTATCTTTGGCGTTGATTCCAAACGCCTTTTGCTACTCAGGTGGGGAACGGTGCGAAAGGCAGACGAACGGAAAGCAGATCGGACCCGAAATTCATTGCAATAAAATCGTGTCTGGAATCACCCGTGCGCCATGCGCACTGCGCAAATGGTGCGGTTGGCGGAGCGGCTCCAAAATTGCATTTCGAATGACTTGGCTTCGCAAATTTCGCCGCCACGCCTCTGCCTATTCGTGGAGGCCGCCTAAGGGGATTGCGGCAGCTTATAGATCACCTGCACCCGCGCCCAATCAGAGGCAATCGCGCCATCGCGAATGGCGGGCACGTAGTGCCAGTTCATCACTGTATCCACCGCCGCGTTGTCCAGATCGACATAGCCGCTCGATCTGGCGACACTGACATTCGCCGGCTTGCCGAATTCATTGACGTAGACGCGTACCACGACCGTGCCCTCTTCGCCCCAGCGTTGCGCCACTTTCGGGTAGACCACGGGCGTGGGGCGCGCGGTATCGACCTCCGGATGCCTGTCGTCCGCCAAGGCCGCGGTGGCCGAAACCCCAAGCCCCGCAATTGCCAACACACTCCACACGATTGCCCGCAAGATCATGACCTGCCCTTCCGATACCCGTAAAGAGAATTATAGTATTCGAATTACGTTACAAGCGAGAGGTCGAAGGGTTCGGCCTTCGGTGCAATATGGATCGTGTCTCCGGATTTCACCCACTCGTGCAACCCCCGAGTATTCGCGGAGAACATGTCGAGCTACCGCGGCGGATTAGCGAGCAAATAGGGATATCCGCTATTAGTGTTGGGAGATTGTCCCCAGATTTTAGTATCGAACCCATCGGGCAATGCGGATTTGAATTCCTCCGTTGTTAACCCGGTCACGCCAGTACATCGATCATTACCGCAGGCCTGCTTTGTGCCACTTGTATCTACATCCCAGTAGTCTTGTATCGAGCTCTTATCGCCCCGGCCAAACAGACCGCCGATTTTGGATTTTGTCCCACTGACAGGACCAATGGAGTACGACACCGAAACGGACTTAGCGTACCCAATAAGCCCACCCACCTTGTCACGATCTGAGCCAGCCTGAACAGAACCCGTTGAGTAACAATTGCTCACGAAGGTGGCATAGCCAGCGAGTCCACCAGCGTCCGCTGAACTGCTTCCGCCAGCTACTGTCCCTGTGGCAAAGGACTGATCAATGTGCGAACCGGCCCCCACGAGACCGCCAGCAGGCAAGCTATTTGCTCCACTCACGGAACCGCTCGCCGAAGACCCGGTGATATTATAGCCGGTTCCTGCCAGCCCCCCTACCTCTCCTCCGGACACGTTGCCTGTCGCATGGGAGTTGGTGATCATTGCTTCTTCAGCGGATGCACCGACCAGTCCGCCTGCAGCCCCGAACCCTGTAACATTCACCACTGCGCGTGAACCTTCGATGGTTCCGAAGTTGTCACCAACCAGGCCGCCCACTGATCCGAATCCGTTGGTCTGCACAATTCCGTCAACCGAGACATTCAAAACGCGGCCCGAAGTTGAACCGGCAAGAACACCCGCATCTGCTTTTCCCGGTGCGCGCACAAAGACCTTTGTAAAAGCGATGTCACGTACTGTGCCCCCTGAATCAACAATGGCGAAGAATCCGGCGTGCCCGTTGAAACCGTGCCTTATTTTCAAGTGAGAGATGCTTTGCCCCAGCCCTTCAAACGTACCGGAGAAACTCGTCGGAATTGGAACGCTGTCGAACCTTTCGTGCTTTGCGTCGTAGCTGTTCGCCACCGCATAGAAACCGGAGGGATCGGCGGCGATGTCGGCTGCCAGCGTGGCAATGTCCTTCACCAGCGTATAGCTTTGGCCGTTGATGACGAGGCTGCTGTTGGTATCCCAGAACGTCACGCTTCCTTTGTTCTCGAACAGCAGATTGCCGCCGCTGCCGCCGTCATTGGTGGTCAGCGTCAGCCCGGCTGTGCCGGCGACTGTCACTGCTTTCTTCACAATGACCGACCGCTGCGCATCCAGCGTCAGCCGCGCCGTACTCGTCCATTGCATCGGCTGATCGACATCGATGTCTTTCGCCAGGCTGCCGGTCTTCACCGCCACATCGCCGCTCCCAAGCAGGTTGGCGAGATCAGTGACGTTCAGAGTCGCCTTCTGCGCGGCGGCGGTACACACGCCAGCCTCGCAGCTCATATTGCTGGTCGGCTTGTTGGATATCTCCACATCCGCCCGCGCCGCATTCCCCAGCGCCATCGCCGACACTGAAACCAGCAGAGCCGATATCATTCCCCTCATCGCAGCCTCCCTCGCAAAAAGAATTGAAGTATAGCCCGATAGAGCCATGCCCCAAGGCATAGGTTACGAAATACTCAGGCCCGGCGTTTGGGTTTGGCCAAGGGGTGAGCGGAGAGCATCACCTCGCGCAAGCGCTCGCTCGCCACATGCGTGTAAATCTGCGTGGTGGCGATGTCGGCGTGGCCGAGCATCGTTTGCACGCTGCGCAAATCCGCGCCGCCTTCCACGAGATGCGTGGCGAAGGCGTGCCGCAGCACGTGCGGCGAAAGCTTTGCCGGATCGAGATTGGCCCTCAGGGCCAATTCCTTCAGCATCTGGTGCAGGCGACGCCGCGTGAGATGGCCTTCGCCGCTGCGCGAGGGAAAGAGATATTTGCTTTCCTTGGCGCCCTTCGGCAAGAATCCAGCGCGCACTTTCAAATACGCCGCGATCGCCTTGCGGGCCGGCGCATTCAAGGGCGCAAGCCGCTCCTTGTTCCCCTTGCCGCGGACCAGCAGAAAACCTTCGCGGTTGCGCGAAGCGGCGAACGGCAGGCTCACCAGTTCCGAGACGCGCAAGCCCGACGCGTACAGTATTTCCAGGAAGCAGGTGAGCCGCAGCGATTCTGCATCCTGCTTCTCGCGCGCGGTGGCGATCAGGGTTTCGATATCGCCGCGAGACAGCACTTTCGGCAGCGGCCGTTCGCGCCGCGGCGATTGCAGCGTGCCGGTCGGATCATCCTTGCGGATGCCTTCACTGTACAGAAAGGCAAAGAACTGCCGCAGCGTGGACAATCGTCGCGATTGGGTTGCGGACGCCATGCCCGACAGCGAAGCGATGTAGCGCTTCAAATCGGCGGACGCGGCGTCACCAAAGGCGTGTCCGGAACTAACGAGGCTCGCACCGAAATCCAGAAGATCGCGGCGGTAGGCGGCAAGCGTGTTGGCGCTGGCGCCGCGTTCGGCGCTCATCATATCGAGGAAACTCTCGATCAGCCGCGCGCCGTCGGATGGCAGCACCCGCGGCGGCCCGCCGCCCTCGTCAGCTCGGGAAGCGCGAGTTCGGGATGACGACGGTGTAGGTCTGGTGCGGCGGCTTGAGGGTACCCGCGTAGATGCCAAGGGCGAGGCCTCCGAGAATCACAAGCACGAGAATCGCCAAAAGAATCCGCGGCGTCCAACCCGTGCCGCTTTCGTGGGTACTATACCTGTTCATGACTCGGTTTGTGGCGGATCAGCAGGGTCCTTCGCAAGTCGGTTGGCAGGCGGCAATTTGCCCTGTAATCGAAAGCGATGGGGCGCTTGAAACGTACCGTCGCGCTGGTCGGCATGATGGGCGCCGGCAAGAGTTCGCTTGGGCGGCGGCTGGCGGCGGCCCTTGAAGTACCGTTCCGCGATGCCGATGCGGAGATCGAGGCGGCAGCCGGCTGCTCGATCAACGACATCTTCGACCGCTATGGCGAAACCGCCTTCCGCGATGGGGAGCGCAAGGTGATCGCACGGTTGCTCAACGAGGCGCCCCATGTGCTGGCCACCGGCGGAGGCGCATTCGCTGACGAAGAGATCCGGGAGAACGTAAGGGCTTGCGCCTTGTCCGTGTGGATCAACGTTCCGGTTGAGGTTCTGGTGAGCCGTGTGACCCGGCGCGACACCCGGCCTCTTTTGCGCAATGGCAATCCGCAGGAAATTCTGACCCGGCTGCTGGCGGAGCGCGAACCCATATACGCACAAGCCGACCTTGTCGTGACCGGCGAGGACGGGCCGCACGGCACAAGCGTGCAGCGTATTGTCGATGCACTGCAGGAACGAGGCATGCTGGAATGAGCGAAACCGTTCCCGTCGCGCTCGGCTCCCGCAGTTACACCATTCATATTGGCGAAGGCCTGCTCGCGCATGGCGGCGCGCTCCTTGCACCGTTCGCACACGGCATCGTTCCTGTCGTCACGGACGAGAATGTTGCGCGATTTCATCTGGAGCCATTCCTTGCCACGCTGCGCGAGAGCCAAATCGATGCACGACCGGTGGTGCTGCCGCCTGGCGAGGAGACCAAGGGCTTTGCCGGGTTCGAGAAACTGTGTCGCCAGATCCTTCAACTCGGTGTCGAGCGCGGCGGCCTTGTGGTGGCATTGGGCGGCGGCGTGATCGGAGACGTTGCCGGCTTTGCAGCGGCCGTGCTCAAGCGCGGCGTGGATTTCGCGCAGGTGCCGACCACGCTGCTGGCGCAGGTGGATTCCTCCGTTGGTGGCAAAACAGCCATCGACGTGCCGGAAGGCAAGAATCTGATCGGTCTCTTTCACCAGCCGAAGATCGTGCTGGCGGACACGGCCGTGCTTGCCACCCTGCCCCGCCGCGAGTTGCTGGCGGGATACGCCGAGGTGGTGAAATATGCCGCCCTTGGCGATGCCGAATTCTTCAATTGGCTGGACGCGAATGGCGAAGCCGCGCTCGCGGGCAATGGCGCAGCACTGTCACGCATGATCGCCCATTGCTGCGGGATGAAAGCGGCAATCGTTGCGCGCGACGAGCGTGAATCCGGAGAGCGCGCCCTTCTCAACCTTGGCCACACGTTCGGCCACGCCCTCGAAGCGGCGACGAATTATTCCGGCGCGCTTTTGCACGGCGAAGCGGTTGCCATCGGCATGGTGCTGGCGTTTCGGTTATCGGAACGGCTCGGGCATTGCGGACCTGCTGACACCGAACGGGTCGTCACGCATTTGCACCGAATCGGCCTGCGAACCCGCATAGACGAATTGGCCGGCCCGCGCCCAAGCACCGAGTTGCTCATCGAATACATGCGGCGTGACAAGAAGGCCGAAGGCGGCAACTTGAAATTCGTGCTGGTTCGCGGGCTTGGCGAAGCGTTCGTTTCCGCCGAAGTGCCTCTGGAGGATTTGAAGGCGGTCCTCTCGGAATAGTCCCGGCGCATTCAATCCGGTTATAAGGCTTCGCCGCCTCTAGCAGCTTCGAGGAACCCATGTCTCTCATCCTGTTTTTTCTGATCATCGCAGTGCTGATTGCAGTTTCGGGATTCTTCTCCGGCTCGGAAACAGCGCTCACCGCCATCTCCCGCGCCCGCATGCTCCAATTGGAGCGGGAAGGCTCCCATGCCGCCAGAGAGGTAAACAAGCTGGTGGCCGACAAGGAGCGGATGATTGGCGCCATCCTTTTTGGCAACACGTTCCTGAACATCCTGATTTCGTCGCTCACGACCGAAGTGCTGGCGGCGCGGTTTGGCGAGCGCGCAGTCGCGATCACAGCCGTGGTGATGACGCTGGTGTTGCTCGTTTTTGCCGAAGTGCTTCCCAAGACGCTGGCGATCGCGCGCACCGATCGTTTTGCGCTGAATGTCGCCTGGCTGTTGCGGCTGACCGTCGGTGTCCTCGCGCCGGTTGTGGGTCTCGTCCAGCTGCTGGTGTGGCGCATTCTTGGACTGTTCGGCATCACGCGGACAGAGAGCGAGCCCATGGTCGAGCCGCACGAAGAAATCCGCGGCACCGTGGAGGTTCATCACCGCGAAGGCACGGTTGAGCGTGAGCACCGCGACATGCTGAGCGGCCTGCTCGATTTGCCAGAATTGAAAGTGGGCGATGTGATGGTTCACCGCAAGAACATGGTGGCGATCGACGCCGACCAGCCACAGCAGAAACTCTTCGAAGATCTTGTGGAGGCGCGGCACGCACGCGTGCCGGTCTGGCGCGAGGGACCGGACAATATCCTCGGCATCCTGCATACCCGCGACGTGCTGCGCGAATTCGTGCGCAGGAAGGGGTCGCTCGAAGGCTTCGATATTCTTTCACTTGTGGCGCCACCCTGGTTCGTGCCGGACACCACAACGCTGGAGGAGCAACTTTCGGCCTTTCGCACCCACCGGTCGCATTTCGCCCTCGTGGTCGATGAATACGGCGGTCTACAGGGCCTGATCACGCGCGACGATATCGTCGATGAAATTTTCGGCGACATTCCGGATGAGCACGAACGCAGCAGCCGCAAAAGCATCCGCCCGCAGGCGGATGGCTCCTACATCGTGGATGGCGCCACACCTATCCGGGACCTCAATCGCGAGCTCGACTGGAATTTGCCGGACGAAGAAGCCACCACCGTCGCCGGCCTCGTGATCCACGAGGCGCGCACGATTCCCGAGCCGCGGCAGCGTTTTGCATTTCACGGATACAAATTCGAAATCCTGCGGCGGCAGCGCAATCAGATCACGGCGCTCCGCATCACCCCGCCTGCACCGCAGCCCGCCTAGTGCTCGTTCCAGGCTTCGGCCGGCGTCAGCGTGGTGACCGACAGCGCGTGAACATGCGCTTTCAGCTCCTCCGCCAGCGCGGCGTAGACGCGCCGCTGGCGCTCCACCCGCGATAATCCTTCGAACGCAGTCGACACCACCCGAACGCTGAAGTGCGTCTCCCCTTCCGGCCGGCTACCCGAATGACCCGCATGCTTCGCGCTGTCATCCACCACGGATAACTCGGCCGGCGAAAACGCCGCCGTCAGCTTCTGCGTAAGCGTGTCGGCGACGCCCATGTCGGCTTCGGCTTCCGTAAAGAAACACCCGTGGCGTTGCGCGGGCCACGGGTGCAAGTCAAGCGATACCGCCAAATGGCGGTTGTTACACCGTCACTTCGCCAACAAAAGATCTTTGGCGGTCGAGTGCGTGATCCTGATCGCCTTCGCGCCTACAGCCGTTTCGCAGCCTCCGCCCGACTTGCTCTTGTAGTTGTCAAGCGAAATGGCGCCGTAAGTGCCGGCTCCGCCGCCGGTGGGAAAAGTGGTGCCGTAGTCATAAGTGTATTGCTGCTTTCCAGCCGCACTCTTGATCGTCAGGGTACCTATTGTGCCGCACAGCGAGAGCGTCAGCTTTGCCGGGCTTGGGACCGGCGAGGTCAACTGGAAGAATGAACCGCCGCCATCGTTACCGACGTACAAGGCACCGTACTCAAACATGCCCGAGGCATTCTGCTCCTGGACCTTCGCGTAAGCATTGTTGCCGCTGGCGATATCGCCGGAAGCGACGGCACCAAGTTCCAAGTCCGTGCCGTTCAGGTACGCGGTGGCAGAGACGGTCGAATCGTCGCTCGATTTCTTGAAATAACCGATCGAATTATCACCGCCTTGCAGTTGATCGTTGGTGATGTGCAAGTCGCTGCCAGGAAGCACAACCCATTTCTTCCCCAGTGAATCGCGGTCGAAGTTGTCTTTCGCAGCCATTGCAGACGTCGCGCCCAGCGCGGCGACCGCGGCCACAGCACCCAGTACAAATATCTTTTTCATCGTTGTTCCCCGTTGTTGGCAGCGAGCACCTCCCGTGCCCGCGCGCAAACTTTATGAGCATCACCGCTCCAGGCAAGGATTTTTGCGTGATCTTTTTGCGATATCGGTGCGACGCCGATGTCAAGCCTTTCGTTTTCTTGTTTTTTCAGACTTTACGGCCATAATTTGGGGATGCAGCGGGAGACCCACACGCGGTTCAAGAAGGACATCCGGATCAAGCCGGGACGCCAGGTGCCCCCGCCGTCGTCTGCGCGCGCCTGCGCGCGCCCCGATTGCGTGAATGAAGGAACGCATCGCGTTCCGAAATCGCGCGACGATCTGAATGAGCACCTGTGGTTCTGCCTGGAGCACGCCCGCGCTCACAATGAATCATGGGATTACTTCCGCGGCATGAACGAGGACGAGATTGAAGCGTTTCGCGAGGCGGCGATCACAGGCCACCGCCCCACCTGGCCTCTGGGAAAACGCTCCGCCAAGCCGCGCAACGGCAGGGGACCGTACGAATTCGATGACGGGTATGGGGTGTTTGGCGACACGGCAGAAAGAGCCCCGCCGCGTCCGCCCGAGCGACGGCTCACCGGCCTGCAGGAACGCGCACTTGACGTGCTCAACCTTGACGCCACCGCCACCTTGCACCAGATAAAGGCGCGATATAAGGAACTCGTAAAGCGGTTTCATCCCGACGCGAATGGCGGCGATCGGGGCGCTGAAGAGCGTCTCAAACAGGTTATCAAAGCCTATGGCGTGTTGCGCGCCTCCGGGCTGACCTAGGCGTCGGGCCTTCCCCTAGCGGCGGCTTCCGCCCGAGTTGTAAAGCCGGATACAAGCATGAATATGGAGCCTCAGGGCCTCGACACCGCGTCCGTGCCCGACATCGACATCGACGTGAAGGATACCTTCGGCATCGATGCCAGGATGAAGGTGCCGGCGTTTTCGCGCGGCAACGAATATGTGCCAGATCGCGATCCGGCTTATCGCTTCGACCGCGATACCACGCTCGCCATTCTTGCCGGCTTCGCCTTCAATCGCCGCGTGATGATCCAGGGTTATCACGGCACAGGAAAATCTACGCATATCGAGCAGGTGGCATCGCGCCTCAACTGGCCCTGCGTGCGTGTCAACCTGGACAGCCACATCAGCCGCATCGATCTGATCGGGAAAGATGCCATCGTGGTGCGCGAAGGCCACCAGGTGACCGAGTTCCGGGAGGGCTTGCTGCCGTGGGCGCTGCAGCACCCGGTGGCGCTGGCGTTTGACGAATACGATGCCGGCCGCCCGGATGTGATGTTCGTGATCCAGCGCGTGCTGGAAGCGCAGGGGAAGCTCACACTGCTTGACCAGAATCGCGTGATCCGCGCGCATCCCGCGTTCCGTCTGTTCTCGACCACCAACACGATTGGGCTCGGCGACACCACCGGCCTTTATCACGGCACGCAGCAGATCAATCAGGGACAGATGGATCGCTGGAGTATCGTCACCACGCTCAACTACCTGCCGCACGACAACGAGGTGAACATTGTGCTTGCGAAAGTCCCGTCGTATTCGGCCACACCTGAGAAGAAAAAACAGATTTCAGCGATGGTCCGCGTGGCCGACATGACACGCAACGCTTTCGTCAACGGCGATCTCTCAACGGTGATGAGCCCGCGTACGGTCATGACCTGGGCGGAAAACGCCGAAATTTTCGGCGATATTGGCTTTGCCTTCCGGCTCACCTTCCTGAACAAGTGCGACGAACTGGAACGCGCCAGCGTGGCAGAGTTCTACCAGCGAGCCTTTGGCGAGGAATTGCCCGAAAGCGCCGCGAAGGTTCTCGTCGCCTGAACACTAGCGGGGCTTGCGCCGCGTTGCGCCGTCGCGGCATGATAAGTGAGCGTCCGGGAAAGGCTGGCCGGGGCGGCATGAAATTCGGGCAAATCACGTTTGCAGTTTGTTTGATCGGCGCAAATCTCGTTTGCGCCCAGGCAAAATCGGCGACTCTTGCAACCTGTGTCGCCATAGACCAGGCGGAGATGAAGGCAGGCCGTTCGGTTTACCTGCTGTCATCGGAATTCACGGTCTACGATCCCGCAAGCCGCGACGCTGCCGCCACCGAATGGTCCAAATATACGACCGGACGGGGGTTTGATTCCGTCGGCTGCGATCCGAACAGTTACCATGATGAAGTGGCCGCATTGCCGCCCGATACCAAGGTGGTCAACAGCAGCTGGAAGCCCAGTCGTGACGCCGTCATGGCGGGCGCGGATGCGATCAAGTCCGGCAAACGCAACTTCCGCAACGCCTCGTCGTGCGTGTCGAATATAAAAGAGGCGGTGCAGAACAAGTGCGACTATCCGGTGCAGATCGGCTTTTGCTTTGCCGAGGCGAATGCCGGCAGCGGGTATACCTTCGACAAAACCTGCCAGGCGCAGAACTTTGGCACGACCGGCGTGGTGCCGCCGAACGAGCAGACGCATATCGGCATCTATCGTTACGTGTACTTCTTCGCCTGTGAGGCGCCCGCGGTCCCGCGGAACCTGTTCTTCGACGGCAGCGGCATCACAGGCGTTTGTTCTGCGCCCTAGCTCCTCTACATTACGGGCATGAAAGCTGAGAACCCGGCAGAGCCTTTCAAACGCGCGGTTGGAACCGCGGTGCGCGCATTGGCGGGCGAACCGGAGCTCGAGGTGAACTTCTCTGCGGAGCCGCCGGCGTTGAAAGGCAAGAAGGCGCGGCTCCCGTTGCCCTCGCGCAATCTGCCACCGAATGAAATTGCCATCGTGCGCGGCGCCGGCGATGCCTATGCGCTGAAGCTCGCTTATCACGAAGAGAAAATTCATCAGCAGTTTCGGCCGCACACTGCCGACGGGGCGGCCGTGTTCGAAGCCGCGGAACAGGCACGCGTGGAAGCCATTGGCGCGCTTGCCATGCAGGGCGTCGCCCTCAATCTCGCCGCCAATCTGGAAGCGCATTATTCGGCCCGCGGCCTGGCGAAAGTGAAAGACCGCGCCGATGCGCCGCTTGCAGATGCGGTTGCGATGATGGTGCGCGAACGGCTGACGGGAGTTGAGCCGCCGGAGAGTGTGAAACGTGCGGTCGATCTCTGGCGGCCTTGGATCGAAGAGCGCGCCGGCGCCGATCTTGAAAAGCTCGAAGGCACGATTCGCGATCAGAAGGGCTTTGCGAAGCTCACCCGCACGATCCTGCGCGATCTCGAACTCGGCGATGACGCAAGCGACGATGCGGAAGCCGAGGGCACCGACGAGGCAGGAAGTGAGCCGGAAGGTCAGGAAGGCAGCGAAGGAGCCGAAGCCACGCCGGAATCAGAGACCAGCGAAGCCGAACTGAGCGAACAGCAAAGCGAGGAAGGCGAAGAGCGCGCCGCCGAAATTCGCACCGAAACCGCTGAACCGACCGACGCTCAGGAATCCGAAGAAGGCATCCGGCCCTGGCGGCCTGAACAGCCTTTCGCGCACCAGGATGAATGGGGCTACCGCGTCTTCACCGCCAAATTCGATGAGATCGTCAGCGCTACGGATCTGTGCGACGGCGACGAACTTTCGCGTTTGCGCAATTTCCTCGATCAACAATTGCAGGCGATGCAGGGCGTCGTGGCGCGCCTCGCAAATCGCCTGCAGCGCCTCCTGCTGGCGCAACAGAACCGCAGCTGGGAATTCGATCTGGAGGAAGGACTGCTCGATACGGCGCGCTTGCCCCGCATCATCATCGATCCCATGCATCCGCTCTCCTTCAAGCGAGAAACCGAGATCAATTTTCGCGACACAGTCGTCACATTGTTGTTGGACAATTCCGGTTCCATGCGCGGGCGGCCGATCATGGTGGCGGCAATGTGCGCGGACATTCTGGCGCGCACGCTTGAGCGCTGCGGAGTAAAAACGGAAATTCTCGGCTTCACCACCCGCGCCTGGAAAGGCGGACAAAGCCGGGAGACGTGGATTGCCGATGGAAAGCCGCAACATTCCGGCCGCCTGAACGATCTGCGCCACATCGTTTACAAGTCAGCCGATGAGCCGTGGCGCCGTGCCCGCAAGAATCTCGGCCTGATGATGCGCGAAGGCCTGCTGAAGGAGAACATCGACGGCGAGGCGTTGATATGGGCGCATAGCCGCCTGATGGGACGCCCCGAGCAACGCCAGATTCTGATGGTAATCTCTGACGGCGCGCCGGTGGACGATTCCACTCTCTCGGTGAACTCGGGCAACTATCTGGAGCAGCATTTGCGACGCGTCATAGCCGATATCGAAGAGAAGTCATCCGTAGAACTGGTTGCCATCGGCATCGGCCACGATGTGACCCGCTATTACCGCCGCGCCGTCACCATCATCGATGCAGAGCAACTCGGCGGCGCCATGACAGAGCAACTGATATCGCTGTTCTCGGACGAGACCGCCCATCTCACACATTCC
>DATAVW010000219.1:0-25972 GCA_036267515.1 Rhizomicrobium sp. | reverse complement strand
CCGCTGGGGCGCCCAAGTAGCGATGAACGGAAGGTGTCAACGTCGCCAGGCACACCCGTCTTGTTCGTCCAGACATCGCCGTAGAATACGGTGGGGCCGCTGGGGCAGCCGAACGAATATGTTTCGGTACCCGGATCGACCCTCGCGTAGATCGAGTTCTTGGGAACTTTGAGATGCTGCTTCGGCCTGCTGCAGACGGTAGTATAGTGGCCGCCGGTGGTGTCGTTCCACCTGTAGAACGTGCCGAGCAGGTCCGTTTTGCGCGCATTCGCGGTCTTCTCGGTGTAAACGCCAAACGTGTAGGTGACGTGCTGCCTGCCAGGAATGTGGAACTTCGTCTTGTTCACGGCATGGCCTGCATGCAGCGCCATAACGTGCATTGCGGGATGCGTGGGCTGGGCCACGGCAGGAGCTGTTACCAACCCACAGAGCGCCGAACCGGTGAGCAGGGTTTGCGTCAGCTTGTTCATTTAAATCCCCCCACGAGATTATTCCCAAGCATTCTACCGCCAAGCGCCAGCGGGCGCTAGGAGCGCCATGCTCTGATACTATGCAGGAGCGTCTCTGTTTGAATCTTTGGCGAGTGGAGGTCCGGCAATCACCACCACATAGCCGTCGGGATCGCGTAACCAAAGTTCCCATTGTCCTGGCGCAGGATTGATGTGCGCGTCCTCTGCCACCTCCGCTTTCAGCAGGCGTGCCCGCTTTACCGCGGCATCGAAATCGTCGAGTTGAAACCACAGGAGGACGCCATGGCCCGGCGGCGCAACCGTGCGGTTTACGAGGTTCGGATGATTCTCCTCGTCCCATGCGTGCAGCTGTAAGATCAGGCGACCGAACGAATACAACCGTTCGTACAGGTCGCGATGCTTATGCTCGGGCAAAGCATCTGCCCCAAGGAGATCCACATACCATTGGCTGCTCGTGCGCACATCTCGCACAGCGATGAGCGGTTGGGCCTGGACAGCCGAATTTTGTGCAGCAGAGGGCATGTGACCGCCTAAGACTCGGGCAAGCATGCCGCAGGGTTCGAGACGCGGCAATTCCCGTGCCTCAAACAAGAGGCCGGACAGCATTCCAACCGTCCGGATTCAGCGGGTGTGGAACACTGTCCTTAGCGGAATGGACACCAAAGGAAACCGGCCGCCCAAGCGGGCAGCCGGTTCTTCTTTTCGTAGATGGAACTCCGCCGGTTCTAACGTCCGAGCGCTGCGTCCTTGCCGCCGTGCGGTAGTTTCGGATTAGCGCCAGTGACGGTATAAGTTCCAGAATTCAAAAACGAGAAATTCACGCCATCGGTGGAGGAGTCAATTTCCCAGGTGCCGCCCGTAACAAGCGGAAGCGACACCTTGATGTCAATCGTCTCCCCGATTCCAATTCCGGCCCACTGACTTCCGATCTCCGTGAATTGGCCGGCATGTTTCACTTTGTGATCTCCGCCGATGCCGATTGGATTATCACAGTCTCCAGTTCCCGGAGCGACGGAATGAACCTTCTTGTCCTGCGTCGTGATCTTCCACACGTTGCAAAAGCCGTCGAGACTGATTGTCGAGGATGATCCAGCAATCGCGTTGGCGCTGAAACAAAGCAGTGCGGCCGACGCTAATAGAATCGTCTTCATAATGAATTCCCCCTTTTCGGGCTGCGGCGAAGTCCGGCCCGTACCGAATCTTTACCATTCCGTAATGTTTTCCACAAGAACCTAGCATTCGGAGGGCACGAGCGAAGTTCCAGCGGGTTCTAGAAACGTCGTCTGAAATCCGATCGCGCGTTAGCTTTGGACCCGTAGCACGGGCAAAGGGTCGCGCGTACTGTGGAGCCTAGCGGCGGCCTAGAGCACCTTCGCCGCGACGTGTGCCGCGAGCAGCGGTCAATCAGCCGAATTACTGAGTGATAGTGAGGCTGACGTCAAAGTACAGCGTGCCTTTGTACTTTTGGCCTTGGAACTTGAAGTGGGAGATCAGCGATGACTGGAACTTGTCAACGTCTCCGGGCACGCCTGTTTTGTTCGTCCAAGCATCGCCATGGAAGTCAAGCGGGGTGGGGCAGCCGAATGAATAAGTCTCGGTGTCGGCCTTGGTCGAGCCGTAAATAGTCCTCTTCGGAGTCTTTACCTTCTGCTTCGGAAGACCGAAGGTGGGGCAGCCGGTCGTGATGCTGTTCCACCTCCAGTATGTGTAGTAGATGTCCTGATCCACCGACGACGCTGACGCGCTGGAGTAAACGGCGTACGTGTAGGTCAGGTACTGCTTGCTCGGAATGTGAAACTTCGTCTTGTTCACGGCATGGCCTGCATGAAGCGCCATAACGTGCATTGCGGGATGCGCGGGCTGTGCCATGACAGGAGCGGCCATCAGCGCGCCGAGCGCCGAACCGGTGAGCAGAGTTTGCGTCAGCTTGTTCATTTGTATCCCCCACAGATGATCATCCGAGACTGTGCCACAAAGCGCCAGCGGAGGCTAGGAACGCACCGGACCTGCCGAAGATAATGCGGACAGCCGCAGGGCCTGCGGAGCTATTACGCAGGCCGAAGACACACTGAATTCGCGCAGCCAAAAAAAGAAAGCCGCCCGAAGGCGGCTTCCATTCCAATTGACGCGTTGGTTACCAGCGGCGGCGCCAGCGCGGGGCCTTGCCGCGCCAGCCCGGACGCCAGTAGTTGCGGTGCGCCCAGTACCAATGCCGGTACGGATGATAGACCCAGCGGCCGCTCACGAACACCCAGGGATTATACCAGGCCGGCGCATAGGAGACGTATGGACCGCCAGCATAGACGAACGCGGGTGCTCCTGCGGCAACGACATAGCCCTGCGGACAGCCGCCCGAGGACGACGCGCCGGCAACAGCGCCCGTCCCCGCGCCAATTGCGCCGCCCACGAGGGCGCCTCTGCCCGCGTTGCGGCTGACGGCAGCGCCGATACCAGCACCCAGGATTCCGCCGATCAATGCGCCGGCAGCTGTGTTGTTGGCCTGGCTGACGCAATTGCGCGCGGCCCATTGGGAATAGGACTGGGCATACGCCTCGTCCTGTTGCTGCGATTGATCGTCGTAATCTCCGCCCTGGTCATAACCTGGAGGCGGCTCGGCGTACTGCCCCTGCGGCGGGGCAACATCCGAGGGGTAGTTTTGCGCCTCGGCAGGCAGTACGGCAGTAGACAACATTAAACCCGCGGCACAGGCCGCGACGGCTGCTTTCATATGCTTGTTGATCATGTGAGTTCCTTTCCCCCGAAAGCGCGCTGACTTCCGGGCTCGGCGACAAACACGCTAACGCGCCCTCTTATTGAATCTTTCCCGCACTGATTCGGCAATCCCCCTCATTTGTTTTGATTATACGACAGCGGCCGCGGCTCTGCGGGCGCGGTGAGCAACGTAGGCGAAGGGAATGCACAGGAGGCCAAGCCCCACAGCCACCAGTCCACCCACGTAGTCGGCGGTGGTGAACAGCACGACCAGCGCCGCATCTACCAGCACCGGGATCGCCGGAAGCACGGGGTAGCCAATGGCGCGGAACGGCCGCGGCAACTGTGGCTCCTTCATTCGAAGCACCCAGTACGCGATATCCACCAGAAATCCGCTCGCCGCGTTCAATGTGGCGATGAGGCCAAACACCAGCGCAAAGGTGCCGCTGGCGGCGAGCGCCAAGGTACCGGCCGCCGTCATCAGATAGGCGACGGTCGGGCTGCCGCCCATATTCACGCGCGTAACCGCATGCGGCAGCAGCCGGTCGTGGCCGAGCGCAAACAGAATGCGCGGTGCAGTCATGATGCAGGCATTGGAGCAACTGGCGACGGTGATGAGCGCGGTGAGCGCGAAGAGAGTCCCCGGTATGCCGCCGCCAATCTGCCGCAGGATCACAGAAAACGGCAGCGGCGATGCGGCTACGCCCGCCGGCGACAGCGCATGCAGCAGCGCCCAGTTGACGCCAACATACAGCACGGCGGTGAGAAGGATTCCGAGAAACAGCGCGCGCGGAATGCTCTTTTCCGGTGCTTCGTTTTCCCCTGCAAAAGCAAGCGGCGTGTTCCAGCCGGCATAGGCGCCCATGATCAGCTGATAGGCGAGAATCATATTCGCCCATTGGAACGCCACCGGCGAGGACAAAACCGTTTTTGGTTCTTGCGGCGCAAGGAGGACGACAGCCACGAGAATGAAGACGAGCAGCATCGCCGCTTTGATGAAACTGGTCAGCTCCTGCAGCGCACGTCCCTCACGAAGACCGGTGATGTTGGCCGCATACAGGGCGAGTTGCAGCGAGAGCGCGACGGCGATCTTGTGCGTTGCCGCCGCAGGCACCAGCAGTGGCAGAAACTCGGCGAACGACACCGAAGCCGCGGCCGCACCTGCCATGTTGGCGAGCGCGTCCGTCCAGCCCACCACGAGGCCGAACACGTCGCCCATTGCGCGGCGCACATAATTGTAGCCGCCCCCCGTGCGCGGTAGCGCCGCACCGAGCTCGGCATTGAGATTCGCCGCGAGCCACACCTGGACGGCGCCCAAAGTCCAAAGACCAAGGATGAGCGCGATACCCGGCACTTCGCCGGCGATCGCACTTGGCGCGCGCAGGATGCCGGAGCCGATGATCTGGCCGATGGCAACGGCCACGCCAAACGTCACGCCCAGAATCTTGAGAAGATGACCGCGCGCCGGTGCGGCGGCGATTGTCGCGATTGTCATGTGCCCTGCCCTTCGGCAGCATTCATGATTGAGATTGACGGGAAAGAGAAGGGCTCGCCGGCGCCAACGCGATGTAGATGAGCGCCGTCAGCGCGGTCAGATCGAGCACATAAAAATAGCGATAGTCGCAGGCGAGCGAGATGAAGAAAAAGCTCGCGCAGAAAACGATCGCGCCGGTGAGCATGGAAGCAAAGGCGATATCGGGCGCGCTGCGCCGCCACAGCAATAACCCGATTTCAAATATCGCGAGCAACAGGAACGTCACGTGCGAGAACAGCGGCGTACGCATCAGCGCGTGGCCATAACGATTCATGAGTTTGTCGCGCGGCGAAACGCGGGTGCTGAAGCCCAGATCGCTCATCGCCTGCGGCGGCCCGCGAAAGCCCACGACATACGGCACACAGATGGAAATATCTGGAGTGAGAAACACCCAGCGAAACACCTCCGCCCGTTCACGCAGATACAGCGAGGGATTTTGCAGAACAAAATTCAGCCACGGCCGGTGCAGGATATTGTCCGGCGCACGCGCCAACGCCGCCTGCAGCCGTTGCGAACGCGCCAGCGTATCGCTGCGAACCGGCGAATAGAGTGTGCGCCCGTCGCTCCGCATGAGAGCAAGCAGTGCATGATCGCGGCGCGCGAGCTCTGGCAATCGCAGATTCGGCTCGCGCGACAGCCCGCCGATGAGATCGTAGAATTCCAGAATCCGGATTTCCTTGGCGGCACCGCGATCGGGCGCCGTGCGCAACGTAAACAGCGCGCTCGCACAAATCGCCAGCACAATCGCGCAGGCGCAAAATGCAGCCGCAGCAGTCCACGCCTGACGGCTGCTCAGCCCACTCCGCCGCGCAAGCCAGCCAAGCGCGAAGGCGCCGAACGGCAGCAGCACAATCCCGTTCTGTCGTGTCAATGCCGCAAGAGTCAGACAGAGAATCGCAACAGCAATCAGCACGTACCGCGCGCGTGAATTCCCCCAGTGCAAGGAGACGTGCGCCAATGCGACGAACCCTGCTACGGCACTATCCGCGAACAGCACGTCCTTCCAGACGATCCCCTGATAGAGCACCACCTGCGGCATGAGCATGCAGAGAGCCGCGACTGCCGGTGCGGTCCAGGAGATTCGCGGCGCCAGCCACAGCAGCGACAGCAGGCTGGCAAAGAACAGCAGCGCCACCGCCACCACGAACAGCGCCGCCCCTGGCATCGCCCAATCGGACAGTCCCAGCAGCCACGACATCACCGGCGGGTGCCAGCCGCTGTAAACCCCAGTCCGCCCCTCCAGCAGCTGGATTACAGAATCGTAAGACAACGTCCCCGGCAGGTTCGCCGCCATTGAAAAGACAAACCCCGTCCCCATAACCGCAGCCGTGGCATAGGCCGGCGCTCGCGATCGCCCATCGGGCTTGCGGTGTTTCTGCAAATTGCCTCGCGTGTGGGGCATGCGGTATCTAGAGCGCCGAAGGGACCACCGTGACAAAGCCTATTTTCCAGGACCGCACCGGGCGGCGTGCGGCGCGCGTGACGTCGATCGGCTGGCTGATCGCGGCGCTGACTATTCTATTGGGAGGCGTGTTCGCCGTCACCCTTTGGGCCCCGTCGCGCATGAACGCGGCGAGACTGCCCGGCGAAATCAGCGCCATTCGGGTCCAGAAACTGGAGAAAACGGCGGCCGCGCCGAGCCTCATGCGCTCCGCCGAGCAGCTGGCCGCGGAAGCGCGTGCCAAACGCCTGAAGCTGCTGCTCAAGCGCATCGCGGCGCGCGAGCGTGCTGCCCGCATACATGCCAGCGCCAAATTGAAGCCGGCAGGGCGGCCGCTCTCCATCGCGTTTTATCCGAACTGGGAGCCATCGGCTTACGACTCACTGCGGGTGGCATTGCCGACTCTCGATTGGGTGGTGCCCACCTGGCTGAGTTTGCAGGGGCCAAACCTCACGCTGAAGGATGCCTATAGCAAGAAGGTCGATCTGCTGATTCGCAAGCGGCCGAAGATCGCAATCCTGCCCGTCATCCAGAACTCTACCCTCGGCAAATGGGACGGCCCCGGCATGGCGGCGCTGCTGGCCGATCCGCTGCGCCGCACGCAGCTGATCGGCCAGCTCTCATCCTACATCGCGATGCGCAAACTGCAGGGCGTGGTGGTGGACTTTGAATCGCTGCCTGACGATTCGCTGCCGGATCTGGGGCTGTTCCTGAAGGAACTGCGTATCGCGTTTGCACCGCATGGCTGGACGGTCGCCGTGGCTGCGCCTTTCGCCAACGACAAATGGCCGTTCGCCGAGTTCGCGCGCGATGTCGATTACACCATGCTGATGGCGTATGACGAGCACGCATCGCACGGCGCGCCGGGCAGCATCGCCGGCCAGTCCTGGTTTGAGAATCTGCTCGACAAACGCATGGAGGTGTTGTCGCCCGACCGCACCATCGTGGCGTTGGGCAGCTACGCGTATGATTGGAACTCGGACGATGTGGACAATCTCTCGTTCGAGGAAGCGGTGATTGCGGCGAACGACTCCGATGCCACCGTCGCCTTCGATCCGCAAACCAACAATCCGCATTTTTCCTATGTCGAGGAAGACAATACGCGGCACGATGTGTGGCTGCTGGATGGCGTGACCGCCTACAATCAGATTCACGCCGCCGACATCTACAAGCCCGCCGGATATGCCGTGTGGCGGCTGGGGAGCGAAGATCCCTCAATCTGGTCGGTGGTCGGACGGCCGTATGACGCGCCCGCGCCGGCCATGCTGCGCAACATTCCCATCATCGAGGATATCGATTTCGAAGGCTCCGGTGAACTGCTGCGGGTGGAGGCGCAACCGCAAGCCGGCGCGCGCACCTTCGAAATTGAAAAGGCCACCGGCGATATCGACGACGAAACCTACACCAAGCTGCCCACCGGCTATGTGATCCGGCAGTTCGGCGCGGCGAAGAAGACCTTGGCCCTCACCTTCGACGACGGACCCGATCCCGAATGGACGCCGCAGATTCTCGACATCCTGCGCGCCGAGCATGTGCCTGCCACCTTCTTCGTGATCGGCAGTAACGCAGAGGCCTATCCCGAACTCGTGCAGCAGATGGTGGCGGATGGACACGAAGTGGGCAATCACACCTTCACGCATCCCAATCTGTCGGAAACGCCGGAACGCGTTGTTGAACTCGAGCTGAACGCGACACAGCGGCTATTCCAGGCCCTGACCGGCCGCTCGATGCGCCTGTTCCGTCCGCCTTATCTGGGCGATGCAGAGCCGACAGACGAAGACCAGATCGTGCCGGTGCAGGTCGCGCAGGACCTCGGCTACATCACGGTTGGCGAACATGTCGATCCGGTGGATTGGGAATTGCCCGGCACGGACAAAATTGTTGCCCGCGCGCTCAAGCAGGTGCATGAGGCAAAACCAAATTCGCCGCGCAACATCATCCTGTTCCACGATGCGGGCGGCGACCGCGAGCAGACGGTTGAGGCCCTTCCGATCCTCATCGAGAAGCTGAGGGCCCAAGGCTATCGCTTCGTGCCGGTCTCTGCGCTGGTGGGCTTCAGCCGCGACCAGGCGATGCCGCCGCTCGCCGACAACATGTCGTTGTTCGCCGACCGCGTGGTATTCTATGCACTGTCGAAATTCGGGCGGCTGCTGCACTGGGCATTCCTGCTGGCCATCTGGCTCGGCATCGGGCGCGTGCTGTTTCTTGTTATTCTCGCGCTGCGCAATCTGCACAACGAAAGCCGGCAGGCCAAAGCGCCGCCGCTTTCTGATGCCCTGCGCGTTTCCGTGGTCATTCCCGCCTACAATGAAGAGCGCGTGATCGCGCGTTCGGTGCGCCGCATTCTTGAGAGCACGCACCGCAATCTGGAAGTCATCGTGGTCGATGACGGATCGAAGGACGACACCTTCGGCGTGCTCACCGCAAACTTCGCGGAAGAATCGCGCGTGACCCTGGTGAGCATCCCAAACAGCGGCAAGGCGCATGCGCTGAACATCGCGTTGTCGCGGGCGCAAGGCGATATCGTTGTGGCGCTGGATGCAGACACCATCTTCAAGCGCGATGCCATTGCGCGGCTGGTGCGCTGGTTTTCCGATCCGGAAGTGGGTGCCGTGGCCGGCAATGCCAAGGTCGGCAATCGCATCAACATGATCACGCGCTGGCAGGCGCTGGAATATATCGGCGCGCAGAATCTGGAGCGGCGCGCACTGGCCGCGCTGGGCACGCTCACGGTGGTACCGGGCGCCATCGGCGCGTGGCGGCGTCAGGCCGTCGAGCAGCTGGGCGGGTTTCCCGGTGACACGGTGGCCGAAGACCAGGACCTCACCATCGCCCTGCAGCGTGCCGGCTATCGGGTGCTGTTCGACAGTTCGGCGATTGCCTGGACCGAAGCGCCGACCACCTTCCGCGGACTTGCCCGCCAGCGCTTCCGCTGGGCGTATGGCACGCTGCAGTGCCTCTGGAAGTACCGCAGCGTCACCTTCAGCCGCCGCTATAGCGCGCTGGGACTCGTGGCGCTGCCGCAGGTGTGGCTCTTCCAGATTGTCCTCACCGCGCTTGCGCCGGTGGCCGACCTGATGCTGCTGTGGCAGCTGATCTGGCAGGGTGCTGCGTATCTGGAGCACGGCGCCGAATTCAACAACGACAGCCTGATCAAGGTCGGGCTGTATTACGGGTTGTTCGTCGTGCTCGACATGGCGGCCGCCGCATTCGGCTTTCTCGTGGAAGGCAAAGAGCAAAAACGGTTGCTCATCAGCCTGCCGCTGCAGCGCTTCGGCTACCGTCAGCTGATGTATTACGTGGTGGTGCGTTCGATCTTCACGGCGCTCAAAGGCGCCGTTGTGGGTTGGGGAAAGCTCGACCGCACGGCAACCGTCGCGGTAATGGAAGCGCAGGAAACCGCCTGACTATTGCCGCGGCACGTCTTCGCATTCGCCTGCGACCCACGTTGCCAGCACAGTCAGTTCGCATGACAGCGCCACCAGATCGGCGCGGACGCCGGGAATCAGCATGCCACATTCGTGGTCGATTCCGAGAAAGCGCGCTGGCGTGCGCGAGGCGGAGATGAGCGCGTGTTCCAGCGGAATGTGCGCCAGATGAACCGCGTTGCGCACGGCGGATGCCATATCCAGATGCGCGCCGGCGAGTGTGCCTTCGTCCGTTACCAGCCGGCCATCCCGCACCGAAACGTTCGTACCAAGGAGATCGAAACTCGTCGCACTTGCGCCGACGGTCGGCATGGCGTCGGTGACGAGCGCGATTCCGTGCTCGCCTTTCGCTGCGAAGGCCGCGCGTACCGACACGGGATCGACATGAAGCCCATCCACAATGATCCCGGCAATGACCCGCGGATCCGATAGCGCCGTGCCGATAATGCCCGGTGCGCGCCCGGCAAACGGTGGCATGGCGTTGAAGAGATGCGTAACTCCTGTAAGCCCTTCGGCAATGGCTCCCTGCATCACCTCCGTGCCGGCTTCGCTATGACCGGCGCACACGCGAATGCCACGCGAGACGAGAGCATGGATAAATCCCTGCGGCACACATTCCGGCGCCAGCGTGATCATCGAATGGCCTGCATCGGCCAGCGCCAGCAGCCAGTCGAGATCGCGCATTTCGGCGTTTGCGATGAACGGCTTGCGGTGAACACCGGCACGTGCGGGATTAAGGAATGGCCCTTCCATCTGCAGGCCGAGCACGCCGTCGCTGCCCGCTGCTTCCTTGGCGGCCGCAATCGCCGCAATGGCCTTCTCCCGGGTGTCGGTAATCAGCGTGGGAAGCAGCGCCGTGGTGCCGAAGGGGCGATGCGCGCGCGCGATTGCCCGCATCGCCTCCGGCGTGGGCGTGTCGTTCAGCAGCACGCCGCCGCCGCCATTCACCTGCAAATCGATGAAGCCGTGTGCGAGAATGGAACCGGCGGGGAGTTGTTGCACCTGGCAACCGGACAGAACTGTATTGGCCGTGCAGATCTCTTGCACCCGGCCGTGCTGGATCAAGACGGCCGCGCTGTCATGCCAGCCGAACCCGTCGAAAATCCGCTCGGCGAGAACGGCCTGCCGAACGTTATGTTTCTGAACCATTGGCGCGTTCCGCCAGATCGAAGAGAGGTTTACTCTATTTGAACGACCGAAGCGGCCCAATGGGCATACCGATGACGAAACCCGAAAACGATGTGCGGATGCTGACGGAGCGGGTCAGTCCGCGTTATGTCGATCTCGATAGCTGGCCCATCAAGGACATGATGGCGGCGATGTATGAGGGCCAGCTTGCGGCCGTTGCTGCCGTTCGTCCGGTGCTCAGCGACATTGCGGCAGCCGTGGAGGACGCCGCGCGTGTGCTGGGGCGCGGCGGACGGCTCGTTTACGTCGGCGCCGGCACCTCCGGCCGTATCGGCGTGCAGGATGGGACGGAACTGACGCCCACTTTCGACTGGCCGTCGGAGCGGCTGCTGTTTCTCATGGCCGGCGGGTTTGGTGCCTTGGTGCAAAGCGTGGAGGGCGCCGAGGACAGCGAGGACGGCGGCGCCCGCGCGGTCACACAAGCAAACATCGGTGCGGACGACGTGGTGGTCGGCGTCGCGGCGAGCGGCACCACGCCATACACGATCGGAGCGTTGCGCGCCGCAAATGACGCGGGCGCTGTGAGCATTGCCATTGTGAGCAATCCCGGCGCGCCACTGCTTCGGGTGGCGAAATACCCCATTCTCGTCAAAACCGGTGCCGAGGCGATCGCCGGTTCCACGCGGATGAAAGCCGGAACCGCGCAGAAGATCGTGCTGAACCTGTTCTCTACTGCGCTGATGGTGAAACTTGGGCGCGTGTATCGCGGGCTGATGGTTGGGATGCGCGCCACCAACACGAAGCTTCGCCGCCGCGCCGAAGCAATTGTGCGTGAGATCGTGGGATGCAGCGAGGCGGAAGCTTCGCATTTCCTGGAGCAGTCGGATGGCGATCTGAAGCTGGCCGTGCTGCTTGGGTTCGGTTCAGAGCTCACGAAAGCGTCCGCCGCTCTCGCCCGTCACGACGGCAATTTGCGACTGGCAATTGCAGAGATTGCGCCGGGCCATGGTTGAGCAACCGCAAAGCGCCATGGCGCGGGAGACCGCGGAAGTCCCCGGCTGCGCTGAACGGATTCTCTCAAGCAGCGGTTGGATTGCGTCCCTGGTAGCCCTCATTGAGGAGTACATGCCGCGCCTTGTTGTGTTTTGCGGGCGAGGCAGCTCCGGCCATGTGGGCGTTTATCTCAGGTATCTGTTCGAGACGAAGCTGGCGCTGCTGACGTCAGCGGCGGCGCCCTCGGTGTTCACCACATACGGCGCGAAGCCGGACATGCGGGATGTATTGTTTATCGTCATCTCGCAATCCGGCCGCAGCCCTGATCTGGTGACTGCGACGACGGCAGCGCGCAAATTGGGCGCACTCACACTTGCCATCCTCAACGACGAACATTCACCGGTGGCTGATACCTCTGAACTGGTGCTGCCGATAGGCGCCGGGCCTGAACGCGCAATCGCGGCAACGAAAACCGTCGCGCTCTCCATGATGGCCGGCGCGCGGCTGGTGGCGGCACTGGCGCGCGACAACGGTCTGTCGGACGCGCTTCAGCGACTGCCCTCCCGCTTTCGCGATGCGCACGCCTGCGATTGGCGCGATTGGCAAGCGGCGCTTGTCGGCGCGCCTGCAGCCTTCACTGCTGGGCGCGGCTACAGCTTCGGGCCCGCGCGTGAGATCGCGTTGAAAATCACGGAAACGCTTCGCATTCCAGGGCTGGGGTTTAGCAGCGCGGAGTTGCGCCACGGCCCACGCGCCGCAATTACTCCGTCTACGCCGGTTCTTATCTTTCGACAGGATGACGAGACGGCCAAGTCGAGCGATGCATTGGCGCGTGACTTGTCCGATGCCAAAGAAACCGTGTTTTGTGCCGGCGGCGCGGGATGCAGCCTGCCGTGGATCGGCGACGATCACCCGGCGTGCGATCCCATCGCCATGCTGCTGCCTGCCTATCGCGCCATCGAAGCGGCAGCGCTCGCAAAAGGACTCGATCCCGACAATCCCCCGCACCTCAGCAAGGTGACGCGTACGCTTTGACTTGCAGCTGGCGGAGAAGGTGTACGCTGCTGCCCGGACGAAACAATCGTTCAAATGTTTGATATAGGCGCCTCACCAAATCTTCTATTTTTCAAGATCAACGGCGGGCTGCTTCGCATGACTACGAAGCCCTGCTCAGATTTTCAGGAAGCGCTTCGCGTGGCAACACAAAAAGGCTTCGCATTGCGGTGCGAGGCAAGTTCTTTGGGAAGGCTCGACGGGCTATGGCCGCTGGCGTGGACTCCCGCCTTCGGGAGCTTGGCGATATTGTGAAGGTGATTGAAGACTGGGAAGCGCAGCAGGGATAAAGCTGTGTCCATCGAACAAAAGGCCGTGCCTCCATCCGGGCAGGTTAAGCTAGACTCCGTGCTTCGGTTGGGCGTGGTGTTTTCAATCCTATGGCTGGCAGGGATTGGCTCGCTCATCGCGTTGTATCAAGGGCTGCGTGCCCTCAAGCTAATTCGGTCCAACGCTGGTCTTCGTGGAGGAGGCCGCGCTTGGAGGTGCATTATCGTGGGTGGCGGTGGCGCTGCCCTGTGGACAGAGCACTGTTGCTCACCATCATCTTCAACGCTCACCATTCAAACTGACCCACTATCCACTACCCCTGATTCGAACTGGCGGCGCGCGCATCCGTCCTCAATCCAAATCAAGTAAAAAGGCAACCGCCAGTCCCCCGCGAAGACCAGCGATTGCCCTAACAATACGCAACTGCCGAAAGTCAGACGCTAGTTGTGGTGCAGCTCGAAGAGATTGTTCTCGCCGTGCTGGTCGGTGAAGAAGCCGCGCGCGCCCAGCAGATTGGTGGGATTGCCGTACTGGTCAGGCTTGATGCGCTCGCCATTGGAGACAAACATGCCTGTTGGCTCGTTGTCCTCCTCGCCGTCTCCGGAGGCGCCGGGGTCGCGGCCGAGAGCCACAAGGCGCAGCGGGTTGGCGACATTGTTCACCGGATACGCCCAAATGGAATCGAGCGTGTCGAGCTGATCGTTGGTGACGATGGTGTTGCTGTCGCCGAAGGTGACGTTGTCATACGAATTGTGGGTGGCATCGCCCAGTACGATGTTCTTGATGGTGCCGTTCTCCTGCTTCTTGTCCAGACTCAACCGCCAGATGCTGCCCCACGCGCCGCGTTGTGCAAGACCAGCAACCGATCCCGAACGGTTGTCGGTATCGCCCGTGGTCACGAAGGTAATGTTGCGGAAGGAGCCATCCGGATTAAACGCGCCGTTTTCCGGCCGCTTGAACGGCGTGGCGCCGGCCGCACGTGCCGCCAGATTGCAGTTGAACTCCGCCGTCCCGTCGGTCGCGGTGTTGTGTACCGTCACCCATGTGGTGGGGAATGAAGCACCGCTGTGCAACTCCACCTGCTTGGGTGACCAGGTGTCGTTGAAGGCGCTCTGGTCATCGTCGCCGCCGAACACCAGCGGCGCGCCATCGACGGATACCTGCAACGCCTGCAGCTTGCCGCCGGCATCGAGGTGGTTCCTGTTGTAGGGGACGAAGCGGTAGATATAGGAGTTGGGCTGCTTGGCAAATTTCGGCCCGTTGATGTCGTTCGAATCCACGCTGACCGCTTTTCCGCCCGTGTCTTCGACGAGATAGATGCGGCCCTTGTTGTCGGTGTGGATGCCCTCCTGGCCGCAGCGGCCCATCAGCCCGTATCGCGTGGTCACCGTGGCGGGAAAATCCGTCCCGATTTCGACGATGCCGCCAGTCGTTCCGCTGGCTTCCTGCGTGAACAGAAGCGACTTCGTGAACGGATCGTAGGCCGAACCATCGATGCTGTTGAAATGCGTGAGCCCGTCTCCGCCCACCGGCGTGAGCAAGGTGACGCGGTGCGCCGGATCGCTCACATCGAGGTTGACCCGCGTGACGTAAGCGAGATTGGCGCTGTTCTCATGCCCCTGATACAGGAAGTGGTGGCCGTAATTGTACTTCGCGGTCGGCCCTTTCGCCTTCTGATCGCTCTCGATGTAGAGATTCTGATCCGGCTCGGTTCGCGTGCCGTCCGACAAAAAGCCGAAATTCGTGATGACGCCCGACGGATTCTCAAGCGGGTCGCTACCGGTCACAACTTTCGTTACCGAAAAATCCGGGCTGATCACATTGGCAGGACTACCTTCCGCCGGATTGGCGGTCGGCACCCCGTTGACGAACGGCCCGATACCGTCCGCAGCCCAAGCCGTCGCCGGTGCAGCGCACACCAGCAACGCGGCGAGCAATCTCGTCTGTCGCAAAGTTCGCATCATAATCTCCTTGGAGGTGAGTGAATCGCGAGCTGCTCCGCCGGGCGCATTGCCGCTTTCGCACTGAAGGCGCTCCTCGGTTGCACGATCCCCGGAAAGAGCCTGTTCGCAAGAGTTCGTTAACTATTGGTCATGACAGCGAAGCGACCGCTACGTGACGCGAAGGTAATCATTTTGTTGCTGAATTTTAATGCGAGTGGGTTGCATTCTCCCGGCCTATGACGAAATGAAAAAGGCCGCCCGGAGGCGGCCTTCATCGAATCCATTTTCCCGTGGATGAAGTTACCTCGGCAAGGCGCCTTCGCGCTGCAGACGCTTACGCTGCAATTTGCGGTAGCGGCGGATCGCCTCGGCACGCTCGCGTGCCCGCTTCTCGCTCGGCTTTTCGTAATGGCCCCGGAGCTTCATCTCGCGGAAGATGCCTTCCCGCTGCATCTTCTTCTTCAGCGCTTTCAGCGCCTGGTCGATGTTGTTGTCGCGAACGATGATCTGCAAAGGCGGCTCCTGACCGGTTTCCGGGAAGGCGGGCTCATATCAGAAGGCTTTTTTCCTGTCTAGCGCGCCACGCGGAACGACAATCATCACGATCCGGCCTTTGACCCTCGCTTGGTGCAGCGCCATATAGGCTTATGGCCATTCTGAAAATCGCCCGCATGGGGCACCCGGTGCTGGCCCGAAAGGCCGAACCGGTGCTTGATCCTACCGCGCCCGCCATCCGCCTGCTTGTCCGCAACATGATCGAAACCATGATCGACGCGAACGGCGCGGGGCTGGCCGCGCCGCAGGTGCATGTTTCATTGCGGCTGGCGGTGTTTCAGGCTCCGGAGGAGCGGACTGACCCGGGGCTCTCCGAATCCGAGCGCTACGATCACACCGCGCCACTTACGGTGCTCGCCAATCCCGAACTGGAAATCCTGGGGGACGAAACGGACGGTGGTTGGGAAGGCTGCCTCTCCATTCCGGGTATGCGCGGGTTTGTGGAACGGCCGGCCTATATCCGTTATCGCGGCGTCAATCTGATGGGCGAAAAAATTGAGCGCACCGCCCGCGGCTTTCACGCGCGCGTGGTGCAGCATGAACTCGATCACCTCGACGGCATTCTCTACCCGCAGCGGATGGGCGATCTGACGAAGTTCATCTTCGAATCCGAAGCCCGGTTTTGGTTGGCGAAAGAGCAGGAAGAGGAGGTTGGTCTGGAGACAATCGAAGAGAGCGCCGCATGACAGCGGTGAAAAAGGCGCCCAGCAAGAAACCGCCCGACGATGCAGAACTGCGGCGCACCATTCTGGAAGCTGCTCTGCCGCGCCTCGCTGAAGACGGCTTCTCCGAAAAGACATTGAACTACGCGGCGGCTGCGGCGGATGTGGATGCCGCTACGTTGGCGCGGCTTTTTCCGCGCGGCGGACAGGACCTGGTCGAGGCCTTTTCCGAATGGGCAGACGACCAGATGGATGCGGCGCTGAAAGACAGCCCCTTGTCCGAAATGAAAATTCGCGAGCGCATCAAGGCGGCAGTGAATGCGCGCATTGCGGCGCTTCGCCCGTACAAGGAAGCGGCACGCCGCGCGGCTGCGTTCCTCAGCCTGCCCCAAAACGCCGGGGTTGCGCTGAAGGTGCTTTATCGCACGGTGGACCGCATGTGGCGGGCCGCAGGCGACACCTCGACCGATTTCAACTTCTATACCAAGCGCGCCATTCTGGCGGGCGTCTATTCATCCACATTGCTGCGCTGGTTCAGCGACAACAGCGAGGATGAAAAAGCGACTTTCGAATTCCTCGATGCGCGCATCGAAAACGTGATGCAGTTCGAGAAATTCAAGGCGGAAGTGAACGAGCAGCTTTCCAAGCTGCCCTCGCTCTCGGACATACTCGGCAGTTTCAGTGGCCGCCGTCCTTCGGCTTAAGCCAAGTGATGTGGCCCATTTTGCGGCCCGGTCGAATGTCCGATTTCCCATAAAGGTGGAGTGCTCCGCCACGCGCGATCAGCGCCTGCCACTCGCGGGCTTCCTCGCCGATAATATTTTCCATCACCGCATTCGAATGCCGCTCCGTTGAGCCGAGCGGCCAACCGGCAACGGCGCGGATGTGCTGTTCGAACTGGCTCACCGCACAGGCATCCATGGTCCAGTGCCCGGAATTGTGCACCCGCGGCGCGATTTCATTAACGAGAAGGCTGCCATCCCCGGTGACGAACAATTCGATGCAGAGGATGCCCACGTAGTCCAGCGCTTCGGCGATTATACGCGCGATCTCCGTGGCCTGCTCGGCCTGCAACACTGTCAGGCGAGACGGCACCGTGGATCGGCGCAGGATGTGTTCGCGGTGATCGTTTTCCGGCGGATCGTAGGCGGCGAACGCCCCGTCCGTTCCTCGCGCGGCCACGACAGACGCTTCAAATGCAAAATCAACAAAGGACTCGAGCAGCAGCGGCGCGCCACGGAATTGTTCGAAGGCCTTAGCCGCTTCGTCCGCGGTGGCAACGATTGCCTGCCCCTTGCCGTCATACCCAAGGCGCCGGGTTTTCAGCACGGCCGCATCGCAGCCAAGTTTTGCGAATGCCGCGCGCGCCTCCTCGCCAGAATCCACGGCAAGAAACGGCGGCGTGGACAGGCCGAGATGCGACACGAACGTTTTTTCCTCGAAGCGCTCCTGCGCGGTGGCAAGCGCATGCGCATTCGGACTAACCGGCACGAATTCTGAAAGCAGCGCCGCCGTATCCGCGGGCACATTCTCGAATTCGCAAGTGACAGCGTCGCAAGCGCGCGCAAAATTTTTCAATGCATCGGCATTGCGATAGGAGGCATAGGTTTGCGCAGCACTCACCTGAAAGGCGGGTGCATCCTTTTCATCCGAGAAGACGTGCGTCTTCAGTCCGATCTGCGCCGCTGCCAAAGACAACATCCGCCCCAGTTGGCCCCCACCCAAAATCCCGATCGTGCCTCCCGGCGGAACGGGAGTGGTCAGTCGTTTCGCTTTGCTCATTGCGCGGGAGTTTCGGCGACGGAATCGGTCTGTGTCTTGCGCCATTCGGCGAGGCGCTTCGCCAGTGCAGGATCGGAGAGTGCCAGAATGGCGGCGGCATGCAGCGCCGCGTTTTTCGCGCCCGCTTCACCGATGGCAAAAGTGGCAACCGGCACGCCGCCCGGCATCTGGACAATCGAAAGCAGACTGTCCATGCCCTTGAGCGCCTTGCTTTCGATCGGCACGCCCAGAACCGGCAGCGTGGTCATCGACGCTGCCATGCCGGGCAGGTGCGCGGCACCGCCGGCACCCGCGATAATCAGCTTCAGCCCGCGCGAGGTTGCACCGGTCGCGTATTGGTAAAGTCTGTCCGGTGTGCGGTGTGCCGACACGATTTTCGATTCGAAGGAAACACCCAGCTGATCGAGAATTCCCGCTGCAGCTTTCAGCGTCGGCCAGTCGGACTCGCTACCCATGATGATGCCAACGGCTGGCGCGCTCATTGGCGACCCTCCGTGTTTGCACTCGCAGCATAAAAGCGGCGCATGGGCGTCATCGCCTGCGAGACTTGCGGCTCGCGCAAGACGAACCCGGCGGTCTCCAGCGCCCTTCGGATTTCATCGGCGTGCTGCGCGTCGCGTGCCTCGACAATAAGGCCGAGATCGGCGCCCTTGGCGCTCATATCCGTCATCATGCGGTTGTGCGAGACTTCGAGAATGTTACCGCCCGTTTCGCTGACAACGGTGGCAATGCGGGCGAGCCAGCCGGGGCGATCCTCGATCTCCACCGTAACGGACAGCAACCGCCCCTCGCGAGACAGCTCCCGCAAGATCACGTTGGATAGCAGCCGCATATCGATATTGCCGCCGGAAAGCACAATGGCGACCTTGCGGCCGCGGAAGACATCCGGATTGGCCATCACGGCGGCACATCCCGTGGCGCCCGCGCCTTCCACCACCGTCTTTTCGATTTCCAGCAGGCTTGCGAGCGCACTTTCGATTTCGTCTTCGCGAACCAGGAAAACGTCTTCCACCAGGGCACCGATAATTTCCTGCGTGAGCTGGCCAGGCGCCTTTACGGCAATACCTTCCGCGATGGTCTGTCCGGCGCAGGGAAGATCTCTGCCCTTCATTGCGTCGTACATGGAGGGATAAAGCGCCGCCTGCACGCCATAAATCTTGATGTCGGGTTTGATGGCCTTGGCGGCAATCGCGATTCCGGAAATCAGACCGCCGCCGCCAATCGGCACCACAATGGTGTCGATTTCCGGCGCATCTTCCAGCAGCTCCAGCGCCACCGTCCCGGTACCCGCCACGATGTTCGGGTCGTCGTAAGGGTGCACCAAAGTCATCCCATGCTTCTCGACATATTCTTTGGCGCGCGCATATCCCTCATTCAGTGTGGCGCCGAAGAGCTCGACAGCGGCGCCAAATTCCTTGGTGCGTTTGATCTTCACGAACGGCGCGTTCTCCGGCATCACGATGGTCACCGGAATTCCGAGCCGCGCACCGTGATACGCCACGGCCTGCGCGTGATTGCCGGCGCTCATCGCCACAACGCCGCGGCGGCGCTGCTCGGCTGTAAGTGACATCAGCTTGTTCACCGCGCCGCGTTCTTTAAACGAGGCGGTGAACTGCAGGTTCTCGAATTTGAGATAGATCTCGCAGCCGGCCAGCTTGGAGAGCGTGCGCGAACGGTGCGTGGGTGTGCGTTCGACCGACCCGCGGATTACCTCCGCCGCAGCGCGCACATTCTCGATGGTGGGGAAATTCAAGCCTTGGGGAGCGGCTTTGGTCGCGCCTTTCGACAACGCAAGGTCCGATCGTTCTTTGGGGCTGGTAGCAGCGGAGGGATTTGAACCCCCGACCAAGGGATTATGATTCCCCTGCTCTACCACTGAGCTACGCTGCCCGGCCAAGGCGCGGGATGTAAGGTGTCCGGCAAGGCAAGGCAAGCGGGAAGGACGCAGCAGCATCGCGCCTTCGTTCAGGCGGCAGCGCGCGCGTTTTCCTGATTTGCGATCCAGCCGCCGCCCAGCACGCGCGTTCCCTTCGATTCGTAGAAGACGCAACCCTGCCCTGGCGCCACAGCCTCTTCGCCGGACGGGATTTCCACCAGCGCATGTCCATCTGCTTGCGGAAACACCATGGCTTCTACAGGCGGGCGGGTAGAGCGCACCTTCACCGCGCAGGGAAAGGGTTCCGTCTGCGCCGACAGCCAGTTCACATCCTTCAATGCAATGGTTGTGGTGCGCAACGCTTCGCGCGGCCCCACGACAATACGGTTCTGACGGGCATCGATGCGGACGACAAACAGCGGCTGACCGTTGCCGGACAGACCAAGACCCTTCCGCTGGCCCACGGTGAAGTGAATGACGCCTCGGTGCCGGCCGAGGATATTTCCATCGAGATCGACGATGTCACCCGAGAAAGAAGTATTCGGCTGAATGCGGCTCACCACGGACGCATAGTTGCCATTGGGAACGAAGCAGATGTCCTGGCTGTCCGGCTTGTCTGCAACGCCGAGGCCCAGGTCCACGGCAATCGCACGCACCTCATTCTTTTCCATCCCTCCCAGCGGGAAGTGAAGAAAGGACAGCTGCTCATGCGTCGTACGAAAGAGAAAGTAACTCTGGTCGCGGCTTTGATCCGCAGCCATGTGCAGTTCGGGACCGGCTGCGCCGTCCACGCGCCTTACATAATGGCCGGTCGCCAGCGCATCGCCGCCAAGATCCTGTGCCAAGGCCAGTAGATCGGCAAACTTCACCCGCTCGTTGCACCGCACGCACGGGATCGGCGTTTCGCCGCGCGCATAAGACGCTGCAAAATCCTCGATCACGGCCTTGCGAAACCGCTCCTCATAATCGAGCACGTAATGAGGAATGCCGAGCTGCTGGGCCACGCGGCGGGCATCGTGAATGTCCTGACCGGCGCAGCAGGCACCTTTCTTTCGCACGGCCCCGCCGTGATCGTACAGCTGCAGCGTGACGCCGATGACCTCGTGGCCTTCGCGCGCCATCAACGCGGCGGTGACGGAAGAATCCACGCCGCCAGACATGGCGACCACAATGCGCTTCTTTGGCTCGGCGTTCATCTTTGGCGCGTATAGGGCCGCCTCCAACCGCACGCAAGTTTGCCCGCAAATCCGTGAGAAACCCTCGCAGACTGCGCTTCGCGTTAACAGATCGCTTACCTCGGATGCATATGGCCGGAAGTTTTCCCGATTCCGAACATGCGAAGCGAGAAGTTTTGGGTTCTTTTACTCTGCGGCTTTGGTTTTTCTTAAGCGCGATCGGGGTAGCTTGTGCGCCAGATAAGTTTTGGGGAGCAACCCTGTATGATCAGTGAAGAGCGAAGGGGACGAGTGAGCTACGTCATGGGACCCGACGGGAGCCCGCTGACGATGGCCGATTTGCCTCCGCCCGGCACCAGGCGCTGGGTCATTCGCCGCAAAGCGGAAGTGGTGGCGGCGGTGCGCGGCGGTCTGCTGAGTCTCGATGAAGCCTGCCAGCGCTACACGCTGACGGTGGAAGAGTTCCTCGGCTGGCAGCGCGCCATAGACCGCTTCGGCCTTGCGGGTTTGCGCGCAACGCGCCTGCAGCAATACCGCAATTAGTGCCTTTTCGGCGAAGGCCAAACCTCTGCAGATCGGATTAAGCCCTATTTTACCCAGTTGGGGCAGTCTGTCGGCGAAGGAAGGCGGGAAAGTCGAAAAAACATCATGACGCAACTCCGCACCTTCGTTGCGAAAGAAGCCCGCGAGGCAGGCGCGGCCGTTGGCCGGGCAGAGCTGCTGACACTGCTGCGCAGCCACCGCGCGCCGGATGCCGTCACCCACGACCTGGCAAAGACGGCTGCGCAGAGCGGATTGAGCGATCCCGCACTCGCGCTTGCCTGCGCACTCGATCGCCGCATGAAGACCGTGCCGCTCAATGTCGCGCAGAATGCGGCGCTGTTGCTGGTCGGTTCACATGCCAGCGGCAAAACGGCCGTGGCAGCGAAGCTCGCCGCACAGGCGCGCTACGCGTTCCGGCCGATCAGACTTATTTGCACCGGCACCGGCGTTGCCGGAGCTATTCCGCGCATGGAGGCGCTGGCCAAAGAAATCGACGTGCCATTCGCGTTGGCGGAGGGCGCCGAGGGACTGGCGAAGCTCACGGCCGAATGCCGCAGGACAAATACAATGGCGGTGATCGACACTGCCGGTTTCGATTTGCGCAATGGCAAGGCGCGCGCGGCTTTCTCCGCGCTGGCACAGATAGAATCCGTCGAGGCTGTCGGCGTCGTCTCCGCGACTGCCGATGCAGAAGAAACCGTGGAAACCGTTGCCGCCTTGAGTTCGCTCGGCGCACAGCGGCTGGTAGTTACCGGGGTCGATCTGACGGCGCGCCTTGGAGCGTTGGTGGCGGCGGCGACAAGCGGAACCCCGCTCGCCAACATCACATGCTCTGCCTATGTGGCTGCCGGGCTCGAAACCGTCACGCCGCTTTCGCTCGCTCGCGCGCTGATCGGCAGCTGCGGCGATGCCGACGCGGGAAGCGCGCAGTAGCCGGACCGCTGGTGCGGCTGGACCTCAGATTACAGGCAGGTTAGCCTCGCCCTATGGGGCTGCTGATTCTCGTCATCGTCGTGGTGGCAATCGGCCTGTGGGCCGCCTCCATCTATAACGGCCTCGTTCGCCGGAAAAACGTCGTCGCGGAAGCGTGGAGCGGTATCGATACGCAGCTAAAGCGCCGCGCCGATCTTATTCCGAATCTGGTCGAAACCGTCAAAGGCTACGCAGGCCACGAGCGCGAGACCTTCGACGAGTTGGCGAAGCTGCGCAGCCAGGGACAGGCGCAAGCAGATGTCGCCGCGCGTGCACAAACCGAGCAGGCGATCACGGCCGCTATCGGGAGGGCGCTCGCCGTAGCGGAAGCCTATCCGCAGTTGCGCGCGAGCGAGAACTTCCAGTCGCTGCAGAAGGATCTGGCGGAGGTTGAGGACCAGATTCAAATGGCGCGGCGCTATTACAACGGTGCGGTCCGCGACTTCAACGTGATGATCCAGCAATTCCCCTCGAATTTCGTGGCGAACTGGGGCGGCTTCACGCCGGCGCCGTTCTTCCAGATCGAGGATGCAGCCGACCGCGCGGTGCCGAAAGTATCTTTCGGAACATGATGCTCCGCCGCGCCGTCCTCCTCGCGGCGATTCTCGCAAGTTTTGCAGGTCCGGCATCAGCCGAAGAACGCATTACCGGCTACAACAGCAATATCGATGTGGCGCGCAATGGCGCACTCACCGTCACGGAAACGGTTTCCGTTGTCGCGGAAGGTGTCCGCATTCTTCACGGCATCTATCGCGATTTCCCGACCACCTATACGGACAAATTCGGGCGGCGCGTGCATGTCGGTTTCAACGTTCTGCGTGTAACCCGCGACGGCCACGAAGAGCTCTACGATCTCTCTTCCATCGACAGCGGCGAACGCATCAAAATCGGCGATCCGAACAACCTCGTATTGAATGGCCCGCACACCTATACCATCACCTATTCCACCGATCGGCAGATCGGCTTCTTTGCCGATTATGACGAGCTCTACTGGAACGTAACCGGCAATTTCTGGCAATTCCCGATCGACCGGGCCGAAGCGACGATCAATCTGCCTTCGGGCGCGCGCATTACCCAATACGCATCCTATACGGGCTCGGCCGGATCGCGCGCCAACAACGCGCAATGCCAAAAGTGGAGCAGTCGCACCCTGCATTGCTGGACCACGGCGGCGCTCTCTTCCAATGAGGGACTGACCGCTGCGGTTGGATTTGCAAAAGGCGCCGTGCTTCCACCCACAGCCGCCGAGCGGCGGGCAGAGTTCATTCGCGACAATGCGAGCGCGGTTGTTGCCATTGCCGGCGTGCTGATCCTGCTGATCTATTTCGGAACCACCTGGTTCGAATTCGGACGCGATCCCGAACACGGCACGATCATTCCGCTATTCGCGCCACCGAGGGATTTTTCTCCCGCCGCCGTTCGCTACGTGCACCGAATGGCATACGACCGCAAAGTCTTCGCGGCCGCCCTGATTGACATGGCAGTCAAGGGTTACATGAAGATCGCCCAGCACAGCAGCACCTACACACTCACACGCACCGGCAAGAGCGGGCAGGTAACAGGACTTGATACCGGCGAAGAAATCATCGGCAGCAAGCTGTTTTCGTCGTCAGACGATTCCGTCGAGCTGAAGCAGACCAATCACACCTCGATTGCTGCCGCCATCTCCGGCCTGAAAACAACGCTGAAAAACGAGTACGAACGCAGATACTTCGTGACCAATGCGCACTGGTTCATCGGCGGGCTGGGAATCCTGGCGCTGACCGGGATTGCCGCGGCGCTATTGTCCGACGATCCGGCGCCCGCCGCCTTTCTTCTCGCCTGGCTCGCAGCCTGGTCCGCCGGCACGTCCTTTCTGCTGCATCGCGCCGCCGACGCCTGGGGTGATGTCTTCGCCGGCCCTGGTTCACGGATCCTGAACGCGATTTCTGCGATATTCTCCACCGCCTTCGCTGCGCCGTTTCTCTTCGGTCTTGTGTTGGCCCTGTATCGCTTTGGCAGCCTGATGACATGGCTGGCAAGCGCGGCGCTGATCGTAGGCGGCGCTGCCGCATACATTTTTTATCATCTGCTGAAGGCGCCGACGCTGCTCGGCTCGAAAATCCGCGATCAGATCGACGGCTTCCGCATCTATCTCAACACGGCCGAAAAGGACCGCCTTGAGAAACTCAATCCACCTTCGGTAACCCCAGCCGTGTTCGAAAAATTCCTGCCCTACGCCATCGCGCTCGATTGCGAGAACACCTGGAGCAAGAAATTCGAGCAGGAAGCCGCTGCCGCCGGCATCACTGCCAGCAGAAGCGGCTATTCGCCCGGCTGGTATTCCGGAAGTTCGCTGGGCGGGCTTGATGCAGCCGCTTTCGCCTCATCGCTCGGCGCCTCCATGGCGAGCGCAGCGGCTGCCGCTTCAACCGCGCCAGGGTCGAGTTCGGGGAGCGGCGGCGGCGGATCGTCCGGTGGCGGTGGTGGCGGAGGCGGTGGCGGCGGCTGGTAGCCCGCCACTAAGACATGCGTTGTTCAGGTGCCGCGGAGCGCGTGTTTCCGCAGGTGGCGTACCAGCGCCATTTCATCCAGCCGTGTCTGCGAACGCCGCGCTTCAGCTTCGGCGAGCCGCCTTGTTTCCTGCTCAGCGGCCACTTCCAGGCTTTTGAGTTCGTCCCTGCCGGTGGAAAGCTCGAGATCGCATTGTGCGCGTTCGCGGCTGATCTCTTTCAAACTGTCGTTGATCTTTTCGCGGCGGGTGTCGATCGAGCGCAGGAACGAGGGAAAAGCGAGGCGCCCGATATCGGAATCGTTGGCGCGGTGGCGCTCACGTGCGATCGTATCCTGCAGGTCGGCGAGCTTGCGCTCAAGGTCCATTCGCATGCCATCCAGGGTGACCAGACGACGCGCCAACTCTTCGACCTTGAAGCGCTTCAGGCGAAGCATTGTCTCCTGACGTCTCATGGTGCCGCACTCCCTGGCCGGCGGTTGGTCGCCCTCTGGCCATGTCCCATGGCAAGACGGGTTGCCATCCCATTGGCCCGAACAAGCAAGGTCCGGTCCGCCCCGGAGGCGGTTGGCGCCAGGGCCAGGAGAGAGGTCTCGGTCAGGACTGCGCGCAAGAAATCTATCCCTTGGACTGCCACATCTTGCCCCAAATGATTTAAATCGCGGTAAACTTAACGAAGCGAATCAAGGGGATGCGCGGAAATCGGCGGATTTCCTTGGAAGCGGGATGGCGGAAATGTGGCGAAAGCGGATGTTAACCATTCTCCTTTACGGTCTGCCCATTCGTTAATCAGCCCGCGCGGTTTTCGCCGGGGGGAAGAGGGCACTGACAGATGCGTGTGCTGTTGATCGAAGACGATAGCGCCATGGCGCGTTCGATCGAGCTGATGCTTCGATCCGAGGGGTTCAACATCTACACCACCGATCTCGGGGAGGAAGGCATCG
>DATAVW010000218.1:0-1594 GCA_036267515.1 Rhizomicrobium sp. | reverse complement strand
TCCGACAAAAATCAGCTGCAGGGCCGCTACATCGACACGACCCCCGAAAACTTCCGCATGACCATGGAGATTTCCTGCTACTCGTTTACTGCTGTGGCGCAGCGGGCGGAGAAGATGATGTCGAATGGCGGCAGCATGCTCACGCTCACTTATTACGGCGCCGAGAAAGTCATGCCGCACTATAATGTCATGGGCGTGGCGAAAGCAGCGCTGGAAGCGAGCGTGCGCTACATGGCGGAGGATCTTGGCAAGCGCGCGATCCGCGTGAATGCGATCTCTGCCGGACCGATCAAGACACTTGCCTTCGCCGGCATTGCCGACTCCCGTTACATCCTTAAATGGAACGAATACAATTCGCCGCTGCGGCGCACCGTGACTCTCGAGGAAGTGGGTTCAGCGGCGCTGTTCCTGCTTTCGGATCTGGGCCGTGCGGTGACGGGCGAAACCATGCACGTCGATTGCGGCTATCACGCCGTGGGCATGAAGGCGGTCGATGCACCGGACATTTCCGTGCCGAAGAGCGATGCCCCTTAGCCTTCCGGCGGGACTGACTCTTTATTTCTGCCGCCATGGCGAGACCGAAGCAAACGTGCAGAAGCGGTTTCAGGGCTGGAGAAAAGACACACCCCTGACGCCGAAAGGGCGCGAGCAAGCGATAACGATCGCGCGGACGCTGCGCGCCTCAACACGGGATGTGACTGGCCTTACCTGCGTATCCAGTCCTTTGCCACGCGCCCGCACAACCATGGAACTGGTCCTCAGCGAACTGGGGCTGCCGAAAAATGGCTACCGGACGGACGCCCGCCTGCAGGAGATCAATCTCGGCATCTGGGACGGTCTGACCGATGCAGAGGCTTGCGCGCTCGATCCGGCCCTGTTCGAAAAGCGCGGCAACGACAAATGGCATGTCCGCGTCCCCGGCGGCGAGAATTACGCCGATGTTGCCGCGCGGGCGGAAAGCTGGATTAGCGACCTGAAGGCCGACACCTTCGCGGTTTCGCACGGAGCATTTACGCGAATCCTGCGGGGTCTCTTTGGTGGGCTGAACTGGAAGCAGATGTCCAATCTCGATGAGAAGCAGGGAGTGGTGTTCCGCGTTTGCGACAGCAACGTAACGGAGTTCGGCGCCGCGAATTGACCCTTCGCAAGCCAATTCCTAAAAGCACACATGTCGCACAACACTTTCGGGCATCTGTTTCGCGTCACCACCTTCGGGGAAAGCCACGGTCCTGCGCTGGGCTGCGTGGTGGATGGCTGCCCGCCAGGCATTCCGCTCACCGAGGCCGATATTCAGGCCGAACTCGATCGCAGACGCCCTGGCCAATCGAAATATGTGAGCCAGCGCAAGGAACCTGATACCGTTCGCATTCTGTCAGGTGTCTTCCAGGACGAGCGCATGCCGGCGCAAGTCACAACCGGAACGCCGATTGCGCTGCTGATCGAAAATGTGGACGCAAAGTCAAAAGACTATTCGGACATTCGCGACAAATTTCGCCCCGGCCACGCCGACTACACGTACTGGGCCAAATACGGGGTGCGCGACTATCGCGGCGGCGGACGGCAGAGCGCACGCGAAACTGCCTCGCGTGTGGCC
>DATAVW010000217.1:0-25392 GCA_036267515.1 Rhizomicrobium sp. | reverse complement strand
GCAGGCACTGGGCACGCGCGAGATTACCATTGCCTTGCCGGTGACGCCGCAGCAGCAGACACGCCGGCCGCAGCCGCCCAGCGATCTTGTACCGCCCACTTTCCTCCGGCCCGAGGACGTGCCGCACACCATAACGTTGCCGTCTCTGGAGGCAGCACCGCCGGCGCAACCCGAGCCTCAGCAACAGGGCGATATCCGCGCGCTGGGCCGCTACCTCTACAATTGCAGCGGCGCCTATTACGATCGCCTCTCGCCGAAAGAAAAGGCGCACTGCCTGGAGAACAAATGGAACGGGCAGGAAGGTCCGGCGCTGACCTTGGGGCCTGCCAAACCCTCGCCCTATGACGCGGTCATCGCGAAACGCAAAGCGCCGGCGGTTCCCATCGAGCATCCGTGTCCGGTGGACAAACCGACGTCCAACCTTGGGCTGCCCTGCTTCTTCGACAACGGCCACCCGCCGCTGGTGCAGTTCCAGCGTTGACGGTCAGGCGGTTTCGAGCGCGACGCCCTTTTCGGCAAGGAAGGGGCGCAACTCATCCGCCTCGTACATTTCGCGCAGGATATCGCAGCCGCCGACGAACTCGCCCTTCACATAGAGCTGCGGAATGGTGGGCCAGTTGGAGAATTCCTTGATGCCCTGGCGGACTTCCGGGTCCTTCAGCACGTCCACCGCTTTGAACTTCACGCCGAGGTTGGAGAGGATCTGCACCGTCGCTGCCGAGAAGCCACATTGCGGGAACACCGGCGTGCCCTTCATGTAGAGCACCACATCGTTCGATGCGATGTCGCTGGCAATGCGGTCATGGGTCGTGTCGGTCATGGTTCAGTTCCTCGGCAGAAGCTTACTGAAATAGGTTTGCACAGCATCGCGGTCAACCTCACTTGTCATTCCCGGCCGAGCGCTGCGCCAGCAGCGCGAGGGGAAGGGAACCCAGGTGGAAAGAGCGCGCGGGATGATTGGCTCCTGGGTCCCCCTCCCTCGAACCGCGTTGGCGCGCGGTTCTCGCCGGGGATGACAGCGGTGTGTGTGCCATCGTCACTTGCTAATCCTTCGCCGCGGTTTGCAGCTGAAGGGCGTGGAGCTCGCCGCCCATTTTTCCCTTCAGCGCCGCGTACACCATCTGATGCTGCTGCACGCGGTTCTTTCCCTTGAAGGCGGACGACACCACCATCGCGGACCAGTGATCATTGTCGCCGGCGAGATCGGTCATGGTGATTTCGGCGTCCGGGAACGCCTCCTTGATCAGCTTCTCGATTTCGCTTGCGGGCATGGCCATGGGTTATCTCCTACTTAGTCCTCCCCCGCTTGCGGGGGAGGTGCCGAGCAAACGGAGTGCACATTAGTTCGTCACCGGGATTTCTTCGGACGCCATGTAGTTGGGGAACCAAGCTTCGTGGGCAGTGCGGAGTTTGGAGAGTGGGACTTCACCTTCGTTGGCGACGCGCAAGGTTTTTGCGGCGTGGGTTTTGCCCAGCGCGGTGACGAAGATGCCATGGTCGCGCGCTTCGTCGAGAATGTCCTGCGTCGCTTCGGCGGGCACGGCGAGAATGTAGCGCGCCTGATCTTCGCCGAAGAAGAACGGCACGCTCTCGGTGGTTTCGCCGGCAATGCCGACTTCCAGGCCGATGTCGCCGGCCAGCGCCATTTCGGCGAGCGCCACCAGCAAGCCGCCGTCGGAGACATCATGGACGGTATCGGTGCGTCCGGCTTCGATCAGCCTACGGACGAAATCGCCGTTCTTCCTTTCTGTCGCCAGATCAGCACGCGGGCTGGCGCCTTCTTCGCGGCCGTCGATCTCCCGCAGATAGATCGACTGCCCTAGATGGCCCGTGGTTTCGCCGATCACGACAATGGCATCGCCTTCGCGCTTGAACGCGATCGTCGCCATGCGGTGCACGTCGGCCATCAGACCCACACCGCCGATCGCGGGTGTCGGCAGAATGCCTTCGCCGTTGGTCTCGTTGTAGAGCGAGCAATTGCCGCCGATCACCGGGAAATCCAGCGCCCGGCATGCTTCCGCAATGCCGTCCACACCGGCCACGATCTCCCCCATGATCTCGGGCTTCTCGGGGTTGCCGTAATTCAGGTTGTCGGTGATCGCGAGAGGCCGCGCACCCACCGCCGTGATGTTGCGCCAGGCTTCGGCCACCGCCTGCTTGGCACCTTCATAGGGATCGGCCTTGCAGTAGCGCGGGCTCACATCCGTCGTGATCGCCAGGCCCTTGTCGCTGCCATGCACGCGCACCACGGCCGCGTCGCCGCCGGGCATCTGCACCGTATCGGCCATCACCGACTGATCGTATTGCTCCCACACCCAGCGGCGCGACGCCATGTCTGGCGAGGCGAGAATGATCTTCAGCGATTCCAGAATCGGTTTGCCGGACGCGTAATCGATCTTGCCATTCGATGCGGCGCGTCTTTCATATGGCCGCTGGTATTTCGGCGCTTCGTCGGAGAGCGCGGTGATCGGCATGTCGGCCACCACATCGCCCTTGTGCTTCACCACCAGCCGCTTGGTATCCGTGGTGATGCCGATCACCGCAAAATCCAGTTCCCACTTTTTGAAGATGCGTTCGGCTTCCGCTTCACGCCCCGGCTTCAGGACCGCGAGCATCCGCTCCTGCGATTCCGACAGCATCATCTCGTAGGCCGTCATGCCGTCTTCGCGCTGCGGGACCTTGTCCAGATCCAACTCGATGCCGCTGCCGCCCTTGTCGCCCATCTCCGCGCTCGACGAGGTCAGCCCCGCCGCGCCCATGTCCTGAATGGCGACGATGGCATCCGTCTCCATCAGCTCGAGGCAGGCCTCCAGCAGCAATTTCTCCGTAAACGGATCGCCCACCTGCACGGTCGGCCGCTTCTCTTCCGAGTCTTCGCTGAATTCGGCGCTCGCCATGGTGGCGCCGTGAATGCCATCGCGCCCCGTCTTCGAGCCGATGTAGACGACGGGATTGCCGACGCCCTTCGCCGCGCTCTTGAAGATGCGGTCGGCGCGCGCCAGCCCCACGCACATGGCGTTGACCAGAATATTGCCGTTGTAGGAGCGGTGAAAATTCACTTCCCCCCCCACCGTCGGCACACCCATGCAGTTGCCGTACCCGCCAATGCCGCGCACCACGCCGTCCACCAGATGGCGCGTTTTCGGATGATCCGGCTCGCCGAAGCGGAGCGCGTTCATCATGGCGATCGGCCGCGCCCCCATGGTGAAGACATCGCGCATGATGCCGCCCACCCCGGTGGCCGCGCCCTGATAGGGCTCGATAAAGGACGGGTGGTTGTGGGATTCCATCTTGAAGATGCAGGCATCGCCATCGCCGATGTCGATCACACCGGCATTCTCGCCCGGGCCCTGAAGCACCCAAGGCGCTTTGGTCGGCAGCTTCGCCAGGTGAACGCGGGTGGATTTGTATGAACAGTGTTCGCTCCACATCACACTGAACACCCCAAGCTCGACCAACGTCGGCTCCCGCCCCAGCAGTTCCTGGATGCGGCCATATTCTTCTGGGCTGAGGCCATGGTCCTTGATGATTGCGTCCGTGATGGAGGGCGAGTTCTGGTGGCTCATGTCAGTGCTTCCACCACATTTTGATCGTTGAAGTCAGTGTCGCAACGCCCCTCCCCCGAGGGCTTGGCTTCACCTCCCCCAACGCGGGGGAGGTTAAAATGCCGGAGTGCAGCGGAGGCATTTCGGGTGGGAGGCTTCCCCCAACGCCGATCCGCCCACCCGGAGCCTTTCTCCCTCGCCTCAAGTGCGAGCTCAAAAGTCTCCGACCTCCCCGCGATGGGGGAGGTGAAGATCTGAACTACATCTCGGCGTGCCCCCGCGATAACCACAGCATCTTGATCTTCGTTTTCACGGGCGCAGTACCCCCTCTCCCCTACCAAGCGCGCGGGAGCGCGTTCGCAAAGCAGAGTTCCCAAAGTTCCCATTCGAACCTTCGGAAATCGAGGGGGGTGTCCCTCTCTCAGGGAATCTACATCTTGGGCCCCAGCGGGGGCTGACGCATTCGAATGGCAAAAATGCGGGGGATGGGTCCCCCTCCCTTTCACCTCCCCCAACGCGGGGAGGTCGAATTCGTGAGCGAAGCGAGCGAATTCGGGTGGGGGGCCATGCGGACAGGAATCCCCCCGCCCGGAACATTCCTCGCGCTGCTCGGAATGTTCCGACCTCCCCGCATTGGGGGAGGTGAAGTGCTCGCCGGGGATGAGAATTTGACTTTGAACCCGCACCGAGCCCTCAATTCCATCTGTTGCATTTATGATACACAGAACCTCTGGCGAACACAAGTGGGCGAGCCGGCGTGTGCTGTACGGCTACGGCTTCGGGGCACCTGTGAGGGCACCTTTCACGTATATGCAGCATCCGCAAATGAGGTGGTGGGATTGGCGCCGCAGTAAGTTCGGAGCTGCTGCGCGATCACCATATCATCAAACTTGGCTTTCTGATCATCCCTAAGTCCCCTCCGCACGCGGCCCGTTGCCCACATAAGATACATGTTCTGATCGGAGGGTTCGCTTTGCAGGAACTTCTCACAGCTATCTTTGTAAAACGAGAGCGTGACGACATCCGCTCTTGCAGCAAGCCCTGAAAGCGCCAGTAACCCGATAGCGACAGCGCCGCGCCTCACCCCAGCCCTTCCAGCAGGCTTTCGAACAGGGCGCGGCCGTCGGTGCCGCCGAGCAGCCGGTCGACCACGCGTTCCGGGTGCGGCATCAGCCCCAGCACGTTGCGCTTGTCGTTCAGAATGCCGGCAATGTTGCGCGCGCTGCCGTTGGGGTTCTGGCCCGCCGCATAGCGGAACACCACGCGGCCTTCGCCTTCCAGGCGATCGAGCGTGGCGTCATCGGCGGTGTAATTGCCTTCGCCGTTCGCCACCGGAAACACCACGCGCTGACCGGAATCGTATTTGCGGGTGAAGACGGATTGCGTCTCCGTTACTTCCAGGCCCACGCCGCGACAGGTGAACTTCAGGCCGGCATTGCGCATCAGCGCGCCCGGCAGCATCCGGCTTTCGCACAGGACCTGAAAGCCGTTGCAGATGCCGAGCACGGTGACGCCCTTTTGCGCTTTGTTGATCACATCGCGCATGGCGTTCGACAGCGACGCCATCGCGCCCGAGCGCAGGTAATCGCCATAGGCGAAGCCGCCCGGCAACACGATGAGATCGACGTCGGGGATTTCGGAATCCGCGTGCCACACCATGTGCGGCTTCTTGCCGGTCACCTGCTCCAGCGCGACCGCCGCGTCGCGGTCGCAATTGGAAGCCGGAAAAACGACGACGGCAGATTTCATGACTTCTTTGGCGGGCCCGCCTTTGCCGGCACCTGCGGCGGCTGCACCATCGTTCCGCCAAGAGGCTGGCGCAATCGCTCCTCGCGCATGACCTCCCTCTGAATGTTCATCGTCTCACTCGCCATCTTCTTGCCCAGCGGTCCGCGAAAGAATGCGGTCAGCGCCTTCAGCTCCTGAAGACTGAAATGGCGCGACACGACAAGCGCCTGCAGGTCAAGGGACTGGGTGGCATTGGCGAGATAGGCGGCGCGCTGCTGCTCGATCAGTTTCTTGGCGTCGATCTTGGGGTTTTGCTGTTTTGCCTGAGCGATCGCCTGCGGCATGAGCTTGTCCAGCATAGCCGCCACAACCTTGGGATCTGCGTTGGGGCGGTAGGCAATGAGAAAATCCCGCGCCGCGGCCACCTTCGCCGGATCGTCCGCGGTCGCCGGCGGCGCAGGAAGCTGCATGGGATGGGCCACGGTTTGCGTGGCGGCCGCCAGGCCGTTTGCGGCACTCAGGCAGGAGAAGGTTGCCGCCAAAACCGCGACGGGCGCGGCAAATTTCACAATCGGAAGTCGCATGATCTGTCCCGTGTTGCTTGCGAGCACCGTGCTTTGCGCCGGCGCACTATGCCTTCAGTTCGATCTCGTATTTTTCGATGACGGTATTGGCAAGCAGCTTCTGGCACATCTCGTTCAGCGACGCGCGCGCTTTTTCCGCATCCGACTCATGCAGATCGATGTCGATCACCTTGCCTTGCCGGACTTCACCGACGCTGGAGAACCCCAAACCGTTCAGCGCGTGCCCGATCGCTTTGCCCTGCGGATCGAGCACGCCGTTTTTGAGGGTGACGAAGACACGCGCTTTCACCGGCCCCCCTTCGGGGCTCGCCGCTGGGCGGCTCGCGCCTCAGGATGACGCGACTGGGTCAATAGTGTTCCCGGGTTTGCAGCGCCAGCCGATTGAAGCGTGTTAGCTAACTCGCCCCTTCGTAATTTGGGCGCTGTTTTTGACCTTCCGGCTCGACGCGAGGCAAGAAGCTCTAGGGTCTCTGTGTCGCCCGCGATCAGCGCGCATTTCTTCGCACGGCTCCATCCTTTGAGCTGTCGCTCTCGTGCATGTGCATCCCGCAAGTCATCAAACCACTGCGACCAAATTAGCGTCACGGGGCGCCGGCAAGACGTGTAGCCCGCATAGCGGGCATCGTTGTGTTCCACAACGCGGAGATGAACATCAGCGTAAGAGGTTGAGCCGACGTAGAAGTTGCCATCAGAACAGCGCAACATGTAAGTCGATCCACTCATTAGGCCTTCGTCATGCTGAGGCGCGAGCGCAGCGAGCCCCGAAGCACTATCGCACCAGCACCGGGCCGCGGGTTTCGCCTTGCACCGATTCGGGCATGATGCCCAGACGTTTGGCGACTTCCGAATACGCCTCGACCACGCCGCCCATGTCGCGGCGGAAGCGGTCCTTGTCCATCTTCTCATTCGTGGTGGCGTCCCACAGCCGACAGGAATCCGGGCTGATCTCATCCGCCAGCACGATGCGCATGAACTCGTTCTCCCACAGCCGGCCGTATTCCAGCTTGAAATCCACCAGCTTGATTCCGACGCCGAGAAAAAGGCCGGAGAGAAAATCGTTGATGCGGATCGACAGGTTCACCATGTCGTCCAGATCCTGCGGGCCGGCCCAGCCGAAGGCGGTGATGTGTTCCTCGCTCACCCACGGGTCGTGCAGCTTGTCGCTCTTGTAGAAGTACTCGATGATCGAGCGGGGCAGCGGCGTGCCTTCGTCGATGCCGAGCCGCTTGGCGAGCGAACCCGCGGCGATGTTCCGCACCACCACTTCCAGCGGAATGATTTCCACCTCTTTCACCAGCTGCTCGCGCATGTTGAGGCGGCGCACGAAATGCGTGGGCACGCCGATCGCGTTCAGCTGGCTCATCAGATATTCGCTGATGCGGTTGTTGAGCACGCCCTTGCCATCGAGCGTCGCCTTCTTGGTGGCGTCGAAGGCGGTGGTGTCGTCCTTGAAATACTGGATGACCGTGCCGGGCTCCGGCCCCTCATAAAGGATCTTGGCCTTGCCCTCGTAAATCTGGCGGCGGCGTTTCATGGGCGGGTCCTTTCCGGCGGCCCCAAAAAGGCGAAACGGGGCCTAGCCCCGTTTGGGACACTACCCTATCGGGAGGGGGCGGAGGGCGCAATGATTCGTGTGCTGCGAGTGGGCTTCGCGCTTTATGGCAGCATCGGTTAAAGTACAGCTTGGCGCGGGCTGGTCCGCGATATGTCTGTTGTTCTTCAAGAGGTTAATGGATGAGCGGATCGTTTCAGGATCGCGAGAAGGCGTTCGAGTCGAAGTGGGCACATGACGAGGAGCTCCGCTTCAAGATGATCGCTCGGCGCAACAAGCTTCTGGGGCTGTGGGCGGCCGAACAGATGGGGATTTCCGGCGACGAGGCCGCGGAATACGCCAAGGCGGTGGTGCGCGCTGATTTCGAAGAGCCGGGCGAGGAGGACGTTTTCCGCAAGATCCATAGGGACTTGGAGGCCAAGGGCATCGCCCGCTCCGACCACGCCATCCGGACGAAGATGGAAGAGCTGCTCGCCACCGCCACCGATCAGGTTCTGCACGAGACGGGAAAGTAGGGGACCGGTAAGCAGCCCGGCGATGTCGTCTTGCTGCTGCAAGCAGTCGTCCATACATCCTGACCATCGAGATGGTGTGCCGCCGTCGCGGAACTGTCACAAAACAGCCGACGCGAATAGGCGGAATCCGGTGCATGTTTGGCGCCGGGCGATTCGTCGGAGGGGATTATGAGCGAAGTGCAGACGGCGACAGCAACGGCAAATGTGCCGGTGCCGGTGGACTCCGGCAAAATTGCCGCGATCAAGTCGGACATCCATATCGAGGACACGGCGCAGATCACCGCGTTCGGCGAGCGGGCGCAGAAGGAAGTCGCCAGTTTCGCAGACCGCATTCTGGCGCAGACCAAAAACCGCGAACTCGGCGACACCGGCGCGTTGCTGTCGGATGTCATCGCCAAGGCGAAAGGCCTCGACCCCGCGCAACTGCAGAAGCAGGATTTCATCACGCGGATGTTCGGCGGCTTGCGGCGGCAGATCTTCCGGTTCCAGCAGCGTTTCGAAACGGTGGCCGCGCAAATCAATCGTATCACCGTCGAGCTGGAAAAGCGCATCGATCTTATGCGGCGTGACGTGACGATGCTGGACGGATTGCACGACCAGACCAAGGATTCGATCGGCAGCGTCGATGCCTATATCGCTGCGGGGAAATCTTTTGCCGACGAATTCCGCCGCGGGCCCCCTCGTCGATCTTGCCGCAAAGGCCAAGGCATCCGCCGGTGACGGCACCCAGGATGTGATGGCGGCGCAGCAATACCAGGACGCCATGCAGGCGCTCGACCGCCTGGAAAAGCGCGTGCTTTACCTGCAGCAGGCGCGCCAGATCGCCATTCAGCAGCTGCCGCAAATTCGCATCGTGCAGAACGGCGACACCACCTTGATTGAGAGCCTGCAGGCCTCCGTCACGCTCACCATTCCGGTGTGGAAGCAGAAGATGGTGCTGCTGCTTGGCCTCACCCGCCAGGAAGAGGCATTGGCGATGCAGAAGACGGTCACCGACGCCACCAACGAGATGATGCGCCAGGCGTCTGAGATGATGAAGACGCAGGCCATCGACATCGAGCAGCAATCGCAGAAGGGCATCGTCGATATCGAGACGCTGTCCCGCACCAATCAGGACCTGATCGACACCATTCAGGGCGTGCTGCGGGTCCAGGCGGAAGGGCGGCAGAAGCGGGTCCAGATCGAGCAGGAGATGGATCGCCAGACCCAGGCGCTGAAATCGGCGCTGGCGCCAGCGCCGCAATAATGCGCTTCGCTCGCGCCGCGCTCGTCAGCCTTGCAGCGGCTGCGCTTCTTCTTGCGGGCTGCAGCGGTGCGCACAAGAGCTTCCGCATCGCCGCCGGTTCGGAGGAAAAAACCTTCGAGCCTATTGTGCAACAGTTCTGCGCGGATCAACGCGTCACCTGTGAGATCGAATACAAGGGCTCGCTCGATATCGGTTTGATGCCCGAGGGCGAAGGCGCGCCGGACTTCGATGCCGTCTGGCCCGCCTCGAGCCTGTGGCTCGACCTCTATGACGCGCACCGTCGGGTGAAAAACCTGAAATCCATCGCCTCGAGCCCCGTGATTCTGGGCGTACGCATGAGCAAGGCGCGCGAGCTGGGCTGGATCGGCAAGCCGGTTCATATGAGCGACATTCTGGATGCGGTGAACGCCGGGCGTTTTTCCTTCCTGATGACATCGGCCACCCAATCCAATTCCGGCGCCTCGGCCTATCTCGCGATGCTGGCGGCATCCTTCGGCACGCCGGACCGGCTCGATCCGCGCGCGCTGGACGATCCCAACGCGCGCGCCAAGGTGAAAGCGCTGCTCAAAGGCGTCGCGCGGTCGTCCGGCTCGTCGGGCTGGCTGAAGGATCTGTATCTCTCCGCTGCCCAAAGCGGTCGCGCTTTCGATGGCATGTGGAATTATGAGGCGGTGCTGAAGGAAACCAACGACGAGCTCCGCAAACGCCATCAGGAATTGCTCTATGCTGTCTATCCCGCAGACGGTACGACTTACGCCGACGCGCCGCTTGGCTATGTGGAGCGCGGGCAACCGGATGACACGCGCAAATTTTTCGCGGCCCTTCAGGCGCACCTGCTGACGCCGGAGGTTCAGGCGCAGATCGCAGCGTTTGGCCGACGCACCGCGCTCGGCATGGCCAAACCTGCGCCGCCGGAAAAGGACTGGAATTTTGATCCCGGCCGGGTTGTACCGTCTATCGCCCTTCCGGAGCCCAAGGTGATCGCACGCGCGCTGGTGCTGTACCAGGAGGTGTTACGCAAACCGTCCCTGACGGCAATCTGCCTCGATTTCTCCGGCTCCATGCAGGGCGAAGGCGAAAGCCAGCTCAAGGCGGCGATGCGCAGTCTGTTCGATCCGGCGCAAGCGGCTCGCAGCCTCATTCAATGGACGCCGCTCGATCGCATTTTCATCATTCCGTTCGATGCGGACGTGCGCAATGTGAGCGCGGGTGATGGCACTGTTGGATCGCAAACCAAGTTGCTTGCGGCCGTGCAAGGGGAAACGGCTGGCGGCGGCACCGACATGTATGCCTGTGCCGAGCGCGCCCTGCAGGAGATGCAACCGTTCTTGGCCTCCGGCCAATACCTTCCGGCGCTGGTGATCATGACGGATGGCAAATCGGAGAAGCGCCGCGGCTTCGATCGCGAATGGGCACACGAAGGTTACGCGATTCCCATTTTCGGCGTGACCTTCGGCGAGGCCGACACAAGGCAGCTCGACGATCTCGCGCAGATGACCCAGGCGCGGGTTTTCGACGGACGCACCGATCTCACGGAAGCGTTCCGCTCCGTGCGGGGCTATAACTGAGGAAGATGGAGCGCGGTACATCCACATTGCTCGCGGGCGCACTCGGGGCGATTGCGCTGCCCGTCTGCGTCTTCCTGCTGCATCTGCCGCTCTGGCTCGGGCTGATTGTGGGCGGCGGCGTGTTTGCAGGATTGCGCCTTGCACTCAGGCCGAGTGGCTTCGGTCTCAAGCTCGACGACATGAGCGAGGCGCAGCAGGAAACCGTGCGCGGCCTGATCGGCGACGGTAACGACGCACTCGACCGGCTGAAACGCACCATTCCCAATATCAAAGATGCCAGGATGAAGGCGATGGTGCAAGGCCTTGGCGGAACGGCCGACAAGGTGTTCGCGCGACTGAAAGGCAACCCGGACCGCGCCATGAGCGTACGGCGCATGCTGACCTTCTATTTGCCGAATGCGGCATCTATTGCCGAAGGCTGGGAGACGCTGGAGCGTAACGCCGATCCTTCGCCGCAGCGCATGGCGCAAACGCGCGATGTGATGAGCGCGCTGAACGACGCGTTCGGCAAATTCGCCACGGAAGCGGATGCGCCGGAATTGCAGGACCTCGATCTCAGCCTCAAGCTGGTGAAGGATTCGCTGAAAGCCGATCTGGAGAAGACCGCATGACGGTGAATCGCAGGGCGATGATCGGTTTGGGCGTGCTGGGGGCAAGCGCGGCGGTGACTGGCGGCGCCGTGCTGTTCCGCGGCAACCCGCATCTACGCGGCATTCTGGGCGACGTAACCAATCTTCGCGGCTATGCCGGCGGCGAGAAGATGGCGTTCATCGAGAACCCGAAGACCGTTTCGGCGTTGCGGCATTTCGGGCTTGCGATCGACGCCGAGCGGGCGGGTTCAGTGGATCAGGTGCGCGATCCACAGCTGCTCGGTACCAAACCGCAATTCCTCTGGCCGAGTTCGAGTCCGCTGGTGGAACTCGCGCGCAAGAACGCGCACGTGCTGCGCGATCAGGTGATTTTCAATTCACCGATCGTGGTCTATTCGTGGACGCCGTTCGCCGAAGGGTTGGTGCGCGCCGGTCTCGCGAGCAAGGAAGGCGCACACTATTACGTGGATGCGCGCAAGCTGATCGATGCGGTGATGGCGCGAAAGCCGTGGAGCGCACTGGGGCAGCCGGACCTCTACGGCACCGTGCGGCTGATCGCCACCGATCCCAACAAATCCAATTCCGGATTCATGTTTGCGGGGCTTTCTGCGAATTTGCTGGCGGGCGATGTGGCGACGGTGGACTCGCTTCCGACGATCCTGCCGCAACTCACCGCGCTGTTCCGCGGCATGGGCTACAAGCCGGATTCTTCCGGCAAAGTGTTCGACGATTATATCGCAGGCGGCCCGGGCGCCGACCCTCTGGTGGTCGGTTACGAGAACCAGCTGGTGGAATGGATACTGGCGGATCCCGATCGCTGGGGCCGCGTCGATAGCGCTGCCGGCCCCGCCAAGCCGGTGGCCCTCTATCCCAGGCCGACCGTATATTCTGCGCATCCGCTGCTGGCGTTGGTGCCGGATAGTCTGCGGCTCATCGAGGCGATGATGTCCACCGATCTGCAGACCATTGGCTGGCGCGATCACGGTTTTCGCGGACCGTTGGGCGCGGTCGGCGCGGAAACCGATCCGCTCATCAAGGGCCGCATGCCGAACGCGATCACCGCCGTGTCCCCAATGCCGGACATCCAGGTGATGCTGCGCATTCTGAACGCGCTGTTGTGAGGCCGGCCGGAACGGGGCGAACGGCGAATACCGAATAGGGGCAGGGCTGGAAATGACGCGCGATCTTTTCTATTCGCTACTCGCTATTTCGCTATTCGCGATTCCCGCTCACGCAGCCGAACCGGGGTGGGCCTATTATGGCGGGGATGCTGGCGGGCAGCGGTTCTCCGCGGCGCGGCAGATTACGCCGGCGAACGTGCGCGATCTGCAGGTGGCGTGGACCTACTCGACCGGCGATCTGAAAACCAAGGGCGACGCGATGAAGCGTGCCTCGTTCGAGGATACCCCGATCCTCGCCGAAGGCCGGCTGTATATCTGCTCGCCGCTCAATGAAGTGTCCGCGCTGGATCCAGGCAGCGGCAAGCAGCTGTGGCGCTTCGATCCCAAGCTAAACGCCAACATCCGCTATCCGAACGATGACGTGTGCCGGGGCGTCGCCTTCTGGCGCGCACCGAATGTAAAAGGCGCTTGTGCATCGCGCATCTATCTCAACACCGCGGACCGGCGGCTGATTGCGCTGGACGCCGCCACCGGCAAACCATGCGCCGGCTTTGGCAAGGGCGGCACGGTCGTGATCGGCGAAGGGCCCCAGCTCGACGGCCCACGCTTCGGCCGCAACCACACCACCTCTCCGCCTCTGGTGATACACGGTCTGGTCATCGTTGGGTCTGCTATCGACGACAATCAGAAGGTCGACGAGTTGCACGGCACCGTTTACGCTTACGACGCCATGACCGGCGCGGCGCGCTGGAGCTTCGATCCGCTGAAAGACCAGAAGCCGCCGTTCCGCGCCGGCGCCGCCAATGTGTGGGCGCCGATGAGTGCGGACGAAAGCCGCGGGCTCGTGTTCCTGCCGGTGTCCAGCGCCAGCCCCGATTTCTTCGGCGGGTTGCGCAAGGGGGACGGCAAGTACGCCAATGCCATTGTCGCGCTGCATGTGGCGGACGGCTCGGTGGCGTGGTCGTTCCAGACCACGCATCATGATTTATGGGACTACGATATTCCCGCGCAGCCCACGCTGGGGCTTGTCACCTACAACGGCAAGACCGCACCCGCGGTGCTGCAGCCGACAAAACAGGGTCTGCTGTTCACCATCCGGCGCGAGAGCGGACAGCCGCTCATTCCCGTGGTAGAACGGAAAGTCCCGCAACACGGCGCGCCCGGCGAAGTTGTTTCGCCGACGCAGCCATTTCCTGTCGCACCGCCGCCCCTGTCGAACACCATCATCAAAGCGGAGGATGCGTTCGGTCTCACCTTCTGGGACCGCGGCAAATGCCGGGACATCATCGCACATGCGCGGCACGAAGGGTTGTAAACGCCACCAAGCCTGCAAGGCACGATCCTCTACCCCTTCACCGGCGGCGGCACCAATTGGGGCGGGCTTGCCTTCGATGCCGCGCATGACACCGTGTACGTCAACGTCTCCAACGTGATGCACCTCGTCAGGCTCATTCCGCAGAAGGAATTTGCGGGCGTGCGGGAGAAGTTTTTCGAGAAGGAGGTTTCGCCCAACGAAGGCGCGCCGTTCGGCATGATGCGCGAGGCGGTGCTGTCGCCATGGGGGTTGCCGTGCAATCCGCCGCCCTGGGGATTGCTGTACGCCATCGACATGCATTCGGGCCACGTGAAATGGCGCGTGCCGCTCGGCACCACCGAAGACATGGCGCCGTTTTCCCAATATCTGCTCGGCAAGACCGGCACGCCCAATCTCGGCGGCCCGATGGCGACGGCGGGCGGGCTCATCTTGATCGGTGCCGCGATGGACAATTACCTGCGCGCTTTCGAGGCGAAGACGGGCGCCGAGCTGTGGCGGGGGCGCTTGCCAGCCGGCGGGCAGGCGACGCCCATGACGTATATGTGGAAGGGGCGGCAGTATGTCGTCATTGCCGCCGGCGGGCATTCCAAGCTCGACACCAAACGCGGCGACTCCATCGTCGCCTTCGCATTGCCACGATAGCCGTCAGGCGGATTGCGCAATGAGCGTTTGGGTGGGGCCGTTCTGGGACGCGCATTCCACGCGATCGCGGCCCTGCCGTTTGGCGCGGTAGAGCGCGGCGTCGGCTTCGCCGATCACCGCGATGCCCGAACTGCCGTGGATCGGATAGGCGGCGACGCCACTCGACAGGGTAACGAGCCCGAGAGCCTTGCCGCTCAGCCGCACATGCATCCGCTTCACCAAGTCACGCAGGCGTTCGGCACGCTCCGCCGCGATCTCCAGGCTGGCGCCGGGCATCACCAGCGCGAATTCCTCCCCACCATAACGCACCGCGATGTCCTCATCCCGCGCATGGCGCGACAGCAGCAAGCCGAATTCCGCCAGCAGCGCATCGCCGCCCTGGTGGCCATGGGTGTCGTTGAAGCGCTTGAAGTGGTCAATGTCGATCATCACCACCGAAAGCGGCTCGTTGCGGCGGCGCATGCGCGCCACTTCGCGCAGCAACACATCCTCCAGATAGCGGCGGTTGAACAATCCCGTCAGGGGATCTCGCAGCGATTGATGCCTCAGGCTCTCCTGCAGTCGCAGATTGGCAAGCGCAAGCGACAGCTGTTCAGCAATAGTCTCGATCGTTTGCCGCTCGACGTCGGAAAAGCCGTGAGGCGCGGACACGCTCATCACGCCGATGGTGTCACCCTGCGCGATCATCGGCAGGCAGAACGCGGGAGGGCCGTTTGCTGGAAGGTGCGCGCAAAGCGGTTCGGGGCCGCGGCCTTCGTGAAGCCGTCCGCGCCGCAGGCCCCAGCATTCGCCCGGCGCGAATTCGTGCGCGAAGCCTGCGCCGCCGCCGATTTCCTGCGATGCCTCGATCATGTCGCGCGAATTGTTGAACAGGCCGATGGTGCCGAGAATGTTCGGGATCAGCTGGGTCAGGTGGCGTGCGGCAATGGCGAGCGCCTCGCCGGTGTTGCGGCAGGTCTGCAGGAGTTCGCCCAACAGGGCGATGGACCGCGCGGCGGTGTCGCGCAGCTGCAGATCGGCCAGCGATCCTTGCAGCCGCTCGTTCATCTCATAGAGCTTGCCCTGCGCGGCCGCGCGCTCTTCCGCTTCCCGCCGCATCCGCCAGAACACCAGCGCAAGGATAAGCAGGCTGGCAAAAATGCCAACGCCGCAGGCATACAGCGCAGAGGTGGCAAAGAAATCGACGCTGCCGACCCGCTGCTGCAGAAGCCGGCGCTCTTCATTTTCCAGTTCGCTGGCAATCAAGAATATCCGTTGTGCATTGGCGCGCTCGGTTCGATCGGCAATGAGGTGGTCGGCGGTTTCAATTTTCCCGGCAATCGCGCCGGCGATCGCCATACTCATGCGGGAAAACTGAAGGCCCAACGCAGCGTCCAGCATCTCGAGCCGCTTCTGCTGCGCCGGATTGTCCGCCACCAGTGAGCGGAGCTTTGCGATGCTGACGTGCATGCGCGGCACACTGGCCTGATACGGCGCGAGGAACGCTTTGTCGTGGGTGGCGAAATAACTGCGCTCGGCGGACCGCGCATCGAAAAAGCAGGTCGTTGCCAGGTGGATGCTGTCGATAACATCATAGGTATGCTCCACCCAGCGGCTGGAGCTAATGAGCTGCGTCACGCTCTGGAAAATGAGGGCGCTCACGGCAAGCAGGATCAAGCCCACGGCAGCGAACCAGAACCTCACCTTGGTGCCCAGTCCGCGGAGCAATGTCGCCAGTCGTTTCATCGCGCCAATGGGAGCCGCTGCCGTTCGAGCCTCGCAAAGGCTCTGTCGGTGCCATTCTGCCGCCAACGTGGTTAACGCTTCGCTAGCCGCGGGATGAATCGTGATAGTGGCTGAGGAGGCGGCCAGCAACGCTGGCCACCTCCTCGTGCCAGGACGGCTTAAGGAAACACGGTGAAGAGATCGCGCAGGTCCTTCTGGTCCGCCGCATCGCCAAGATAAGGCTTCACGCCGAAAATCTCCTGCATGGTGCGCAACATCGAGCCGTGCGTGTACTTGATGGTGTTCGCGTAGCCGTTGCCCTTGGCGAACGGCGACACCACGAACGTCGGAATGGGGCCGTCACCGCTGTCGGCCTCGTCCCAGGTAATGAACAGCGCGCCGCCATTCTGATACGCGGCGGAGCTGAGGATCATCGGCACGTTCTTCGAAAGCCATTTGTCGCCATTGGCGATGGAGCTGCCGCCGCAGGTATCGCGCATGTCGTCGCAAAGATTGGGCGTGATCCAGTTGTATTGCGCAACATTGCCGCTTGCGAGATCGCCGGCCAATTCTTTGTACGGCCGCACATGCGCGAGGCAGCGCGCGGCATGCTTGTCGAGATTGTTGGTGACATCGTCGAAATACACGAACGGGTCGTGCCGCACCGCATAAGAAGGATTACCATCCTTATTTATCTTACCGGTATCGGTCAGCGGGCACGCGTTCCCGGAGATGTTCTCCATGTAGCCTTTCCAGGTGACGCCTGCGTTTTCCAGATACGTCACCAGGTGGTCCGTGGTGCCCTGGTGGTTTCGCGACGGCGGCCCGTCCCCCGAGACGTCGAAATTGGTGCCGGCTTCCAGCCACAGATAATTCGGCAGGCTGGGGTGAATATTGGGTGGATTGAAATAACGCTCGGTGTGGGAGGCCATCGGCAGCAGCGTGTTGTTGATATAGGGCGCATTGGGATTGCCCTTGATGCTGGTGGCGCCGTCGCCCGTCCAGTTGTGGTTCTCCATCAGGATGATGAAGACGGTCTTGGTGTTGTGGGACTTCGGCGCGTCCCCTGCGAGCGCCTGTGACGACGCCATCAGCAAAGCCGCAGCCAGGCCAGATGCGAACGCCGCTGAACCGCGGCGGAGCGATTCGAAGTTCATGCCTCGTCTCCTGCTGATAATCGCGCGTTCTCTACCGGAGAAACATGTCACTCCGGCAACGTTTGTGCGTCAGAAGGGGGACCTTAGCCTGCCTGTCGAAAATTTAAGCCTTTTCCGCTTTCGGCCAGCGACGCCGCAATTCGCGCCAACGACTGGAACAGGATCATGGGATGATCCTTCGCTGCAACGAACCCGCGCCGTTTCCAGTAATCTCCGGCGTCTGGATCGATGGCGTTGACCACCACCGCACGTCCGCCAATCAGCTGCGCTGCCTCCACGCAGCGCAGCATGGCATGGCGAAACAGACCACTGCCGATGCCATGTCCGGACCATCTCTGGTCGACCGCAAACTGTCCGAGCAGAAGACAGGGAACGGGATCTGGCGCGCGTCCTGTGCGGTTCGGGCGCGGCATCAGGTTCCGTTCCACGGCAGTGGGGGCAACGCCGTAATAGGCGTCCACCCTGCCGTCCTCATGAACGACCATCACTGCGGTAAACCCATTTTCCTGATTGGAGCGCGCGTTTGTCTTCAGCCACACGTCGAGCGCAGGTTTTCCGCAGGAAAATTCGTCAAGCTGGTGCGCGCGCGATAGTGGCTCCGGCCCGCGCAGCACGGATCAGCCTTCCCAGGGCGCCTTGCGGCCTAACACTTTCACCATTTCTGAAATCGGCGCCGGCGGAGCCGAGATGACATCCATGAAAGCTCTGAAGCCTTCCGGAGACATCCGGATGATTGTGTTCTCCATCACAATTTCTTCAGCCGCGCGCACCGCAGCTTCGCGCACAAAATCGGTGCGCGAGCGGCCACGCATTCGCGCCGCCCGATCGATGATCGCCACGTCTGCTTCCGGCAGACGCATCGACAGCGGATAGATTTTCTTCTTGCGGGCGGGATGGGGCAAAGTGAGACCTTAATCCTGTAGCGCATTCTGCACTACACCGGAGGATGCCGTCAAGTATGGCGGCCCTCAGCTGCCTTCCGGCAAGGATTGTGCGTCAGGGAACGAGCCGTAGGCGGAAAAATCGACTTCGAAGGCGATCAGTTTTGCCTGCAGCAGCATGGAGAGCGGCATGCGCCACGTGACCGTGTGGCTGAGACCGCTGCCGCTGACTTTTGGAGTAACGGTGGCGCTGCCGATGCGGATGGGTGCTGCCCGCTCGATCGAGCCGGGAACCGTCACGCTGAAAACATAGGTGTGATCGCCGAACATGGTCTGCACCAGTTCGCCACCGAATTTTTCCTCCTCGGCCGATTTCGGCACGTTCTCGCGGCGCGCACGATCCACCAGGAACGTGCGGCGGAACGTGACATGCCTCGGGCCAAGGCCGAACCAGCCGGCGCCATGATTGGTGAGGCTGAGAGATTCGTCGGACATCCGCAGATCCGACAGCGATTTGAAATCGATCACGGTGGTTTGGGTGGTCTTGTCGCCGACGGTCACCGTGCGCGTGCGCGCCCGGTTGTGCGTCAGTCGAATGCCGGATTTCTTGTCCCGCAATCCCTCCCCCAATAGACCATTGGCGGTGATGGCGATCTCGTAATGCCCGCCGCCGCCACGGTTGATCGTCAGCTTCTGCGCGAGATCGAAGCAGCCGGACAGCGCCAGCGCGCACGCCACAACCGCGAGCGCTCTGCAGACGGATTGAAAATCAGGCCATTTCAAAGGTTCTCTCCACCGCTCCTCAGCCCATATTGGGCCTTGTCGGAAGTGGAGCAAGGCCGGCGTCACATCTGTGCCTGTTCTTCGACGACTTCCTGCTGAACCCGTACGGGCGCAATCAGCCGCTTCTGTTTCCAGCCCCCTCTCAGGAACCAGAGACTCGCCAGGCTCGCGGCGGCGATATTGGCGGAAGGCATGGACCACCACAGCCCGTTCAGGCCCAGCGCCGTATGCCGCGAGAGGACATAGGCAAGCGGCAACTGGATCAGCCATTGCGAGGCAAGGCCGATCGCCATGGCCGGAAGCATTTCACCGGCCGCGCGTAAGACGCCCAACATCGCATATTGCAGACCAATGAATCCGGCGCTCCACAGGGCAACGCGGATAAAGGTGGCGCCCTCCGCAATCACCGCCGGATCCTCGGGAACGAAAAACGCGACAATGGCTGGCGCGAAGATCATGCAAAGAAGGCCGAACCCCGTCAGCACGACGAAGGTTATGATGGCCGCCAGCCGCGCCACCCGTTCGGCGCGCGCCAGATTCCCTGCGCCGATATTCTGGCCGACCAACGTCGATGTTGCCATCGCAAGGCCCATCGCCGGGATGATCGCGACGTTGAACACATTGACGCCCACGCCATAACTCGCGGTCGCCACCGTGCCGAACGCGGTGACCAGAAAGATCATCGCCGTCATGCCGAGGCCGCGCGCCGATTGCTCGATGGATGCGGGGTAACCCAGCAGGACGGCACGCTTCACGAAGGCAAAGTCCGGCCTGAAATTGTGCCAGTGCACGTGGATGCCATATCGCCCGCCGAACAGCACGCGCATGGAGACAATCGCCGCCAGCAGTTGCGAAATCATCGTGGCGACCGCCGCACCCGTGACGCCCAACGCGGGCGCACCGAACTTTCCGAAGATCAGGATCGGATCGAGCACGAAGTTGATCGCCACCGTGCCCCCCACGATGAACAGCGGCACCCTGACTTCGCCCACGCCGCGCAGCAGCGCCTGTACCATGGCGTAGAGAAAGAGGAACGGCAGCGCCAGAAACATGATGCGGATGAAGGCGAGCGCGTTCGCTCGCACATCCGGCGCCACGCCCAGCAGGTGCAGAATCTCCGGCGTCAGTGCATAGCCAAGGGCGCCAAGAACAATCGACACCGCAACAATCGCAAGCAGCGTCTGCGCCGCCACATGGTCCACCATCTCGTGATCGCGCGCACCGGTGTATTGCGCGATCAGGGTGGTGCCGGCGATGGCGAAGCCCATGCCGGCGGCGATCAGCACGAACATCACCGGCATGGTGATGGAAACGGCGGCCACGGCGGCCGCGCCCAGCCGTCCCACCCAGAAGGCATCCACGATCTGGTACGCGACCTGCAGGATGTTCGCGCCCATGATGGGCAGCGCCAGCAGGAACAGCGACCGGACGATGGAACCTTCCAGCAGGCGCGGATCGAAACCGCGGCGCTTTTGAGCCTCAGACATTTTGGTTCCATGGGTGCGGGAGCGGGAGAGAGGTAGTCGGGCGCTGCGTGTCTGACAACCGGCCGGCGTGGAAGTTCATTCGGTGTGTCCGATTTGCGTCATCCGACTTGCCACTTCTCTCCACGCGCTTATGTAAAGAGTGTGATGCCGGCGGCCGCGAAACCTGGCGATGGCGCGTTGTACTGCCCAGGCGTTGAGATACGCCAGCACGCGCTTCGTGACGAATTCTTCGGACCAGCCCGCCCATTCGCCTGCCACGCCCACCACGTTCGGCGTGAACACCGGCGCCACCTCTTCTTTGAGAATTTTCTCGGCCTCTCGCACAGAAAGCTCCGCTTTGGAAATCACTGTGGCGATGTGATCGTAATCTGTGGACTGCAGTTCGGTGTCGAGAAACAACTCCGCGAGTGCGCACCACACCGGGTGTCGCTGTTCAAGTTCTTCGTCGCAGAGCGAGTCTGGCACGCGTCCTTTCACAATGCGGCATCGCCTTCGCCGAAGACGCGGGCGAAGATCGTGTCCACATGCTTCAGGTGGTAGCCGAGATCGAACAGCTTCCCGAGCTCGTCCTCCGGCAGCGCGCGGGTGACCTTGCCATCCGCCTTCAGCAGCGACAGCAGATCGCCTTCGCCATTCCAGGCGCGCATGGCGTTGCGCTGCACGAGCCGATACGCCTCCTCGCGGCCCACCCCGGCCTGCGTCAGCGCCAGCATCACCCGCTGGCTGTGCACCAGCCCGCGGGTGCGCTCCAGATTTTCTTTCATGCGTTCGGGATAGACGATCAGCTTGTTGACGACCGCAGCCATCCGGCAGATCGCAAAATCCAACGTGATCGTGGCATCTGGCCCGATGTAGCGCTCGACCGAGGAATGCGAGATATCGCGCTCATGCCACAGCGCCACGTCTTCCAACGCCGGCGTCACATAGGCGCGCACCATGCGGGCCAACCCGGTGACGTTCTCCGTCAGCACCGGATTGCGCTTGTGCGGCATCGCCGAGGAGCCCTTCTGCCCCGCGGAGAAATATTCCTCCGCCTCCAGCACTTCCGTACGTTGCAGGTGGCGGATTTCGGTGGCGAGCCGTTCCAGCGAGCTGGCGATCACGCCTAGGGTGGCGAAATACGCAGCGTGCCGGTCGCGCGGGATCACCTGCGTGGAGACGGCTTCCGTCTTCAGCCCCAGCTTCATCGCCACATGCGCTTCCACCCGCGGATCGATATTGGCGAAGGTACCGACCGCGCCGGAAATGGCACAGACGGAAATCTCCTCGCGCGCCGCGAGCAGCCGCGTCTTCGCGCGCTCGAACTCGGCATAGAAGCTCGCCAGCTTGACGCCGAAGGTGGTGGGTTCGGCGTGGATGCCGTGGCTGCGGCCGATGGTGACGGTGTTCTTGTGCTCCAGGGCGCGGCGCTGGAGATGGAAAAGCAGAAGATCGATATCTTCAATCAAGATATCGGCGGCGCGTTTCAGCTGCACCGACAGGCAGGTGTCCAGCACATCGGACGATGTCATGCCCTGGTGCGCGAAGCGCGCCTCCGGCCCCACGATTTCCGAAAGATGCGTGAGGAAGGCGATGACGTCGTGCTTCACCTCGCGTTCGATGTCGTCGATGCGGTCGATATCGAAGATGGCGTTCCGGCCCTTCTCCCATACTTTCGCGGCTGCTTCCTTGGGAATGACGCCAAGCCCCGCCAGCGCATCGGCGGCGTAGGCCTCGATTTCAAACCAGATGCGGAATTTCTCTTCCGGCGACCAGATGGCCGTCATTTCCGGGCGGGCGTAACGGGGAATCATCGGGCGTCCTTGGTTGGACGTTGTTCTACCGCATCACCCCGCCGCAATGGGAGGGCCGTTTCGCCCGGCCCTCTCCGTGCTCGCTATTTCGGTACCCAGGCATTGTGGGTGCCGACCATGTCCGCCGCGCCGCCGCCATCTTCCTGCAGGCTGCCGTCCGGCCCGTACACATAGAAGCCGCCATTGAAGTGCAGCGAAACGTAGCCGCGATCGTCCGTGGTGATCGACACGATGTTGGCGGGTGGGCTGAAGCCGCCGAGCTCGCTCACCGCATAAGTGGATTTGTTCATGCCCGCGGCGACAGTGTCCGCATCCGTAGCCGCGTAAACGAAATCGTTGTTGGCGGCCATAGAGCAGTGCGAGCTGGCGCCGCCGTTGAGGCCGAGCGACACCGTTTTCGTCAGCGAAACCTGGATCGAATCGGAGGTGTCGGTGATGGTATCCGTGCGCGTGTAAACGCTCAGCGTGATCGCCGCGGATGCCGAGGTGCGCTTGTCCAGCACATAGATGGCGCGGGTGATGACGTTGTTCTTCTGTTTCGCTTTGCCTTCCAAAACGGCGCAGGCCTGCTCGAACGGCGACGGGCTGCCGCTGCCGTAGCAGCCCGAGCTTTGCGGAAGGCTGCCGCAAACGACATACGATATGGACGCGCCGCCGCCCGAATAGGTGGTGAAGAGCCCAGCATCGAGCTTTTGCTTCTTCGCGGAAGCAGGCCCGCTTACCGCCACGACGGCCAGCGAAACCGCAACAGATGTCAGCACCAGAGTTTTAAGATTCATTGGAATGCCCCCTTTGTTGATTCCCTGATCTGCCAAATCGGAAGCATTGCTGTTTTTATGTCTAAAGGGAACTCTGTAAAGACTCGCCCACTATCGCCGCGGATTTCGCCTGCGCTCAATAATTAAACAAAAAAAGGGCGGCGGGAATTCCGCCGCCCTCGCATCAAAATACCTGTTACTGATGTACGGCGTAGTGCATCGCGAAATACTGATATGTTGCTGAGGCACTCTCCGTGTAGAGCTGAGTCTGGACAGTGTGGTTGCCTGCGGCGGCGCTCGCATTAGCGCTGACGTTGCCCGTGACAAAGCTACTGGGACCAGACTGCACTCCCTGGTATTGGCATTCGATATCCGTACCATCCACCGTGATACAGATCGCCCAATCGGCTCCGCCCGTGTTCATCTGCGCCGTCACGTCCGCGGAGAGGGTGCACGCCTTCTTGCAGTTCAACACACTGCCGGCATCGATCGGGGTGAACGCAAATTGCGGAAAAGCCGTGCTTAGGCCGTTGCCCGTCACGAACGCTTCATTTTTTTTGCTTGAGCGTCTGAACTGGCGGCTGCTTCATTGTATGAATCGGGCTGCCGTTGTGGCCCGCAAGAGCTGCGGAACTCGCAAAACCCGCAGCCGCGACAAACATAATCATTTGGAAATTGACATCGGAACCCCCTGAGTTACTCCCGCCCAACGCGAGAGAGTGGCCCCTTTTAACATTTGGAGGCCCCAGTGGGTAGTGGCTCAGTTCGAATCTGGCGCAAAATTGGGCATTGGAGATTGATTAGCATACCTGACCTGCGCGCTGCGCAATGATCTTAATTCGCAAGCTGGCGGCGGGGTACGTGGCTCAGGCCAGCCACCACCCGTAAAGCAGGTTGGAAAGCCACGCGGGCAATACCCGCCGACCCCATTGTGGCCGAGCTTGGGAGCCCGTAGCGCACATCAGACCGATATCGGGATGCCTTCTTTGTTACCGAACCTGATTGGCTCAAGATCTGAACTGAGGGACAACCCGTGCGGCAGCAAGTGTCTCAGTTTGAAATTTTGCCCCCGTTGCCCCCTGACGGCGCCGGACTTAGGTTCGGCATGAACGCTGGAGTCTTGGTTTGAAGGACGCCGTAAAGGCCCGCATCCTGAGTCGCGCCAGAGAGCTTGCCAAAACAGGCAGGTTCAAGTGGTGGTTCGATGTCGCCTGCGAATTGAAGGTCGGGCCTGAGCCTTTGGCAATGGAGGCTGTCGATAGCCCGGCCATCCAGTCAGAATTGGACCGCCTCTGTACAGACGCCCGCAAGCGAATGAAGGATTCCCATACCTAAAGGCCCCAAGGTCAGAAGCGCCCCGAAGACGTGATCGGAGCCGCCGTGCTGGTGGGGAGGATCGCCGCAGGGGAGGCTTCTGAACTGCCCCACTATCCAGGTCCGCCGCGATGCAAGCGGGCATTGCGAAGGGGCTTATGGCCGATCTATGCGCCATGATGGATGCGGCTAGCCCGCCTAAGAAGCGCGGGCCGTATAAGAAGGCAGCGGCAGAGTAGTGAGACTGCGTGTTTTTCCAGAGTACGGATTTGGTTGGTACAGGGCTGGCGAGAAGACCGCCCTAGATGTACCGGCCCCCTTTGTCTTGGATGTCGAAACTGCGGAAGGTGATCCGCTCCAGTTCGCGTTCGGGCGCTGCCGAATCCGACCATCCATTAACAGGACTATGGATTGCGTTGCTCCAGAGAACGGGTGGCAACCATCCAACCTTCAATCTTAGTGCCTATGGCCAACGTCCGCTTGATCCGAAGGCGGCTCGGAACGCCATGCTGACGGGCTTCGCCTCCGTCGAAAATTCAAAATGACGCACCACCCACGGGGGCGACGTTACACTTGACAAACCACACGCAAGAGGTAGTGCTCCATGGCCGACACTGATTCCATGAACGGAAGGGGGGCGCTCTCCATTGATTCAAACTCCCCACAACTTTCGCCATCTTCCCCCTTTACAGCCGATGGCATCGCGCCTATAGGCGATAGTGACGGCAAATTAGTTAATGACATGAAGATGGACAGCGGTCGCGAGGCGGATTTAAGGGCGAAATGGAACGTCCTTTTCGACGAGATCATGGATTGTGGTCGTGAGGACGTGCGGGCGGAAATGGCCCGGGTCCTAGGCGTGACCGGCGAGAAGCTATCAAACTCCGCCTCTGCTACCCTCAAGGCCAATGGCCACCACAATCAGGCACTGGAATTTGGATATATCGCCGGTGTTGTGAGGGTCGCCCTGGATAAGTACGGGCGCGCTTCTGGCGGCATTCAAATGACGGATCTTGTAAAGCGAGCCCAATCACTGCCCGACGGGCGCAATCTTACTAGTCGTCAGCTTCGATCTGCCATGAAGCAGGTCATCAAGAACAATGAGGCCG
>DATAVW010000216.1:0-16506 GCA_036267515.1 Rhizomicrobium sp. | reverse complement strand
GCCGCGGCTCGGAGGAATGGCCGCCTTTGTTGGTCGTCTCCAGTTTGAAGGTCATGTAGGTTTTCTGGACGGTCTCGACGCTGAAATCGAGGCGCTTGCCGTCGAGGATTTCGCCGGAACCGCCATCGGGATTGATTACTAACCCGGCGTCCACCAGATCGCGCTTATGCGTCACGAGGAAGGTCGGGCCATCTTGTTCCAAGCCCACTTCCTCGTCCGCGGTGAATGCAGCGATGATGTCGCGGTCGGGAACGTAGTGCTCTTTCCTCAACCGGATGAGCGACGCGGCAATCGCCGCATCCTCATCCTTCATATCGGACGTGCCTCGGCCGTAGAAGTAACCATCCCTTTCCGTGAATTTGAACGGCGGCAGGGTCCAGTCTTCGGGCCGGGCATCCACCACGTCCATGTGGCCCATCCACATGACAGGCTTGCCCTTCCCTTTGCCCTTCAGGCGCACCACCACATTCACCTGCCTGGGGTATTTGGTTTCCGGCACCACGTTGATCTCGGAATCGCTGAAGCCGTTCGCTTTCAGATAGCGGATGAGAATGTCCGCCACCCCTTTGGTGCCCACATCGTGCACGGAGCGCACTTCGACGATGTCACGGAAAATGTCATGCGCAAGCTTTTGGTTGTCGGCGGGCGGCACCGGACCCGGCGGCGGGATATTAGCGGCGAGTGCCGCGCTGGAGCAGGCGAGGACCAGAGCGCCGAACGTCAGCGCACGAAACGATAGCAACATGGGAACCTCTGTTCAGCCTGCCTGCAGGCTAACGTGCGCCGAATTTGCCTCGCAAGAACTACATAATGGGCGGTCGAAAAGCGCCGTCCCAATCCTGTGGCGGGGGATGTGTTTCGTACCAACCGACGCGTGCCAGATGCAGATTGTAAAGCTGCGGACTGGCGCCGGAGAGGTTGTTACATTGATCGATCAACGTGCGGGCATCGTTCCAGCGTTGGGCGCGGACGGCCTGGAACAGATGATCGTGAAACGACGACAGTGCCCGGAATTTCGGTGAGGCGCGCACCAGCGGATTGCCATAAAGCGCGTACACTTTCATAGGCTTGCTGCCGGGCCCCACCGCAATGGTATCTACTTCCAGCAGCGCGAAATTCTTCTCTGCCGCATTGCGCGTATCTTCGCTCACGATAATGGCTGGTCCGTAGCGGGTGGAGAGTTCCCTCAAGCTATCCGCAATTTCGGTGCATTCGCCGCTGACAGGATAGCCGCTGTGTCCTTCCAGACTCCCGACGACCGCGGTGCCAGTGGCGACGCCGATGCCGATCTCCAGCGCGTCGTATGGCGTGCCTTCGCCATGCGCATCCTTCAGTTGTGTGAGGCTCGCCAGCATGCGCAGCGCCGCCTCGCAGGCATGCGCGGCGTGATCGGAATCATCGCCCGCGCCATTCCAGACAGCAGCAAAACGTCCGCCGGCGGCGTAGCTCATGCTGCCTTTCTGAACGGCGACGGCATCCAGCATTGGCGCGAGGGTGCCATCAAGCAGTGTCTGTACACCGTTCGCATCCAGTCCGTCACTCGTGCCGATCCCACGCAGACGGCCGGTGAGATAAGTCACCATGCGGCTTTGCGCCTGTATCCGCGGGCGCGAAACGACCGGCACAGACGCTGCGACCGGGGCTTCCGCGGGCGCATCCGCGGCCACGGGCAGTGGCCTTCGCGGTGCCATCGCGTTGCTGACCAGCGCACCGAAGACAAACGGCATCGCCAGCGCGATGGACGGACTCAGTGCGTCGAAATACAATTGCTGCCGCGCGAAGAGCAGCCAACTGCCGGCGAACGCCGCCGCAATTGCCAGTGCGGTGAACAGTCCGGCCCATACCGGACGCAACCGCGCCAGAAGCAGCATCAACAGACATCCGGCAATGAGCAGGAACAGCAGTTGCGGCCATAGGACCGAGGCATTGCTGGCCCAGATGCCGGTATCGAAATTCGAGGTGTAGAGTGCGGTGAGATCGTTGGCCGACGGAGCGGCACTCACCCCTCCGGCAATACGGTCGAAGATGGCAAATTGCAGCCCGCGCAGCGCGGCTGTGATCCCGGCCGGATTGATCGTCATCAAGGCCGCCATGGTCAGCAGCACAAGCAGGGCGACAAAGGCCGCGGTGATTGAACCTGAATATCGTGCGCTCATTGTTTCTCCATAACGTGCCGTTTCCGCTTTTCACCAGAAAAGCGGCAGAAATGTGCGGCCCGTGACCTTCCCCAGCTCCTGTTCCACTGCATAGATGGAGTAGGTGACGCCTCCGTCATGTTTCTTGCGGGCAGGGCTGGATTGGGCTTATCGTACATCGGAATTCCCGGAGGCGGACGTGGAGAACATCACCAAAGACCCGGCCTATAACGCGGTCGACCCCACAGACTTTCCCGAAATGCTGGACGTGAACCGCTACGGCCAGCGCTCGACGGCCTTCGACAAGATCATCTCCGCCACCCATGACCATTTCTGGGACCGCTGGACCGCAAATACATCGATTTTTCGCAACCCTTCGACATGCAGAACGAGTATCTCATCAATCCCGCGCTGAACGGCGACCTCAAGACCGCCGTTGCTGACAGGCTGGACGAGAAGGGCAAGGTCAAGCTCGTCAACCTCGACATGTCATGGACCATGTCGTCCATCCTGCATGGCGAGCAGGGCGCGCTGTCGCTGTCGGCTTCGCTGTGCCACATCCTGCGCGATCCCGGTGCGCAAGAATACGCCGCCAACCAGACGCGCGAGGAAGCGCGTCACGTCACCGCCTTCAGCAATTACATCCGCGCGCGTTGGGGCAAGCCCGTGCAGGTGGGCCCCGCGCTCGGCGATCTGTTGAACGACATCGTCGCCTCGCCGCTGGTCTGGAAAAAGATCGTTGGCATGCAGATGCTGATCGAAGGGCTCGCCATGGGCGCGTTCGCCTCGCTATGGAAGGAAGCACGCGATCCGCTGTTGCGCCAGGTTTGCCAACTGGTGATGACGGATGAAGCCTTTCATCACAAATTCGGGAAGATCTGGGCTGATCGCACCATCCCGCACCTCTCCAAGGCCGAACACGAGATGATCGAGGACTGGGCGGCGCAGGTATTCCAGGTGCTGCTGTTCAATCTCGGCTCTCCGAACCAGAAGGAATGGATTTATCGCGAGCTTGGGCTCGATCCCCTCTGGTGCCAGCAGGCCTTCATGGAAGCGCTCACCGATGCCGCCATTCGTGAAGACATGGCGGAGGCCACGAACATCTTTCGTGTGCTGATCAAAACGCTGCTGAAAGCGGGAATTATCACCGACCGCACTCGCGGCATCTACGCCGCTTATGTTGACATGGCGGAACTCTATGCCGAAGGCGACCGCATGATAGGCGACGAGATTGCCGAAGAAGGCATCAGATATCTCATCGCCTTGAACGGCGGTAAGATGACTGTTCCCTCGCTGATGGCGGCAGAGTAGGTCATCGCAAGCCTGGGCGATCTCAGCATAATGTGCGGGAAATTTACGCAGATGATGTCGTGGGGTGCGTATGTGAGCCTCGCGGAACTGCTGGGAAGCGCGTCAGCCGGCGAAGATCGGCCGCAAGTGGTTTCGCCCATGCGCGAAGCGTTCGTTGTGCGACTGAACGCGGTGGGGTGCGCGCGAAACCGTGCGGCTGCGTTGGGGACTGGTGCCGTGGTGGGCGAAAGATCCGGGTATCGGTACCCGCTTCATTCACGCCCGTGGCGAAACGATCGACACCACCAAAGCCTACGCTGACGCATTCTGCTACCGACGCGGGCTCGTCATCGCGTCCGAATTTTTCGAGTCCCGGCATGCCACGCCAACCAGACGCGAGCCACACCGCATCTGGCCGGACGACGCCAAGCCCATTGCGCTCGCCTGCATTTGGGAGCGCTGGAAGCAACCTCACGACGTGCCACTGGAAACTTTCGCTATCGTGACAGTGCCTGCCAACGCGCTGATCGCGCCGGTACACCACCGCATGCCGGCGGTGATCGCGGAATCGGAGTGGCCGAAATGGTTGGGCGAAGTCCCCGCCTCACTTGCAGAACTGAAGGCGCTGCTGAAACCTTGCGATGCCCCAATGCGCATCGCACCGGTCAACCGCCATACGGCGCCGCCACCCAGGCCTGTTCAAGGCAATCTGTTCTGATCTGCAAAAAAAAGCCCCCGGAATCTCTTCCCGGGGGCCGTTCACTTGGAAGGTGAGACGCTTACTTGCCGACGATCGCCTTGATGGTTTTCTGACCGTTCGGCGAACCGAGACCGCCGACGAGATCATAGCCTTTGATCGCTGGATAGGCGCCACTCTGATTGCCGACGACGTCATGCAGCATTTTATTGTTGCTCTTGTAGGCGCCGTAGGCAGTCGGATTGAGAAAGCCGATCGTCGGCTTATGCTTCTGCGCCGCGTACTGATTCATCAGCGCGTTGAATCCTGCCCACATTGGGGAGGAGAAGCTCGTGCCGCCCCAGCCGCCGCCGCAGCTCCCGCGATCGCAGATGAAAAACGTGAAATCGGCATTGGCGGAAATATCGGACACGTTGCGCAATTTGGTGTCGCCCTTGTTCTTCTTCGTGATGTAGGGAAGCTGATACGATTCGATCAGGATGTTCTTGTCGAGCGATGGACCTGAGGCGCTGTCCTCCCAGCCGGGTTCCGATTGCCACGGGCCACCGGGACCGTCAGTGACAAGATCGGTGCCGCCAACCGCGATGATGTTCGCGTCTTCCTCGGGCCAAGGCCCCGCGTCCTGAAGATCGGAGTAATCCCCGCTTGCGGTAAAGTAGGACTGACCCTGGGCCGCCATCTCCTGATAAATGGCGTCTTCGGTGGCGAAATGCTCGTTGTAGCCCCAAGAAGTCGAGAGCTGCTTGCTTACATTGTCGGTGGCCATCTGATTCTCGACCGCCGTCGGGTCATTGCCGACATAGACCTGCACCTGATCCATTTTGGGTGCCATCGAAATCGCATAGACGATATCGAGCATCTGTTCGCCGTCCTCGCAGCTTCCGCAGGTCGCGTTTGCGCCATCCACCGATACGCCATTGACCGCGACACTGTTCGTCTGGCCGAGAGTGGAGAAGTAGAGCGCCACGTCATTCGGATTGAACGGACCGAGTTCGAGAAGCCCAACCGATTGGCCACTGCCGTCGAGCTTGGCTTTCTTGTCCGTGCCGTAATAGGCGGCGCGCATGTCGCTGCCGATGAACCAGCCTCCCGGGCCCGATCCGCCGGCGCCGGCGCGCTGCTTGCCCGCATCTTCCGGTTTCCGCAGCTTGGGATAGGGCAGCACATAGGTATCGAGGCCGATGACTTCCTGCACCGGCACATTCAGCGCCAGGGTGGGCTCGCGGTCGGGCGCCATGAAAGTTCGGTCCTGTGTGGGATGCTGGTAATTGTTCAGCCTGACATGCAGCACGCGTTCTACATCCGCCGCGCGCCCTTCCACCTGGAATAAGTAGCGATTGGGTGCAGTGTGGGTCACAGCAAGGCTGTGCTTGCGGAAGAATGAGATCGCGGTCTCGTAGTCCTTCTGCGTCGGCCCGAAACGCTTTGTGAATTCGGCGACGCTGAGCCAGTGACGGAAGAGTGGGCTGGACGGATTGTAGAGCGCGGTCAGCAGATCCCTGAGCTTTTCCCTGTTGCGCATTGGCAGCACGATCTGCATCTGCATTGGCGTCGAGGCATCGACGTGGTCCGCAATCGCGGCGCGATGATCGCGCACGGCCGCCGGCACGTGAGTCACAAGCAATTTGGCAGCAGACGCAGATGTCGAGACGGCCATTGCGGCCGTCAGCGCGAAAAGGCGCAGGCAATTGGTACGCATGAATCTCCCCTTCAAGGTCTTACAAGATTAAGGGCAGAGACTGCGCCGGATGCAGTTTGCGGATCAAGTGCATCAGGCTACGGGGCGAAGGGAGCAGCGAAATGGCCGGTCGCGACCTAACGATCTGCGATGAATTGGTTGTCGATTATCGGTCGTGGTCATCGTCATCGTTGTCGTCACTGCCATGTGATCCGGCTTTCGCGGCGGCCTTGGCTGCCGCGGCATTCGCCCTGGCAGTAGCCTTGGCCACCTCGGCATTGGCACGGGCCATCGCCTTGGCGGCATCGGCATTGGCATGTGCGACTGCTCTTGCGGCTTCCGCATTCGCTCGGGCCGCCGCTGCCGCGATATCTGGCGCCCCCACTTCAACGCTCGCCATGCCGTCGCTCGACATCTTGCCCTTGTACGCCTTGATCTTCACCGAGCCAGAGCCGAACGAACTTACCTTGGGATCGATCGCCAGTCCGCCGAAGGTGAAGCTGCCCGAGCCCATGATATCGACATGCAGTGGGTTGGCGACGCCATCCGCGACATTCACCGAGCCGGACCCGGCAATACTCACATGCACCGGTCCATTCACGCGCGAACTGGAGATGTCCCCAGAACCGGCGATGTCTACCTTCAGTCCGCCCGCAATAGGGCCGAGCGCGGTATCGCCTGCGCCCGCAATGTCTGCTTTCACGCTCTGCGTTGGGCCAACATTCACTTTGCCGGACCCGGCGATGTCGAGATCGAGCGGGCCTTTCACTTCCACGATATCGACGTGCCCGGTGCCGGCGAGCGACACATTGGCGGTCGAAACCCTGCCGATTTTCGCTTGTGTGGCAGAGGCCTCGAGGTGCAGCGGTCCATAAGTATCGCCCACCGTGGCCTTGCCCACGAGATCGTCGATGCGCACGTCGGTGCCTTTCGGCACGGAAACTTTCACCACCAACTGATCGGGCCGGGATTTGCTGTAGTCGAAATTGAGCCAGTTGTGCCAATCCCACACCGACTGGTCGTTTTGGCCCTCGATAATCACACCGCTGCCGTAGGAATGTACCTCAATCTGCTTCATCCGCTCGCGGGTGCCGGACACATCGACACTGATGTTGCCGCCATTGTTGACGTTCACCAGCAAGGTGCCGACGAAATCGTCGACCTTCAGCGTGTTGCCGCTGAATGTTTTCTGCGGCCACGTCACCCAGTTCTCCGCGGCGGCCGCCGGAAGAATGAGAAGGCCGGCAACCGAAGCGCCGAGTAGCAGGGATTTCGTCTGGTCTTTCATGGCAGGCCTCCCGGCCGGAATTATGATCTCACCACAGATAGGATGTTCGCAGTAGTGTTTGTAGAACGGATTTTTCGCAAGCGTGGAATGCCTGCCGCACAGAGGAACAAAATAGTGTCGACCAGCCGAAAAGACCAGCAGCCGTAAGGGTTTATGCCTGCAGGCGATAGCCACCGGATTCGGTGACGAGAATCTGTGCGTGGCCGGGATTGTTCTCGATCTTTTGTCGCAGCCGATAGATATGCGTCTCCAGAGTGTGGGTGGTGACGGCAGGGTTGTAGCCCCAGACTTCGTGCAGCAGCGTGTCGCGCGCCACCGTCTCGCCTTGGCGGTACAGGAATTTCAGGATGTTGGTTTCCTTTTCCGTCAGCCGGATTTTCCTGCCGGCGGGGTCGAGCAGCAGCTTGGCGCTGGGCCGGAACGTGTAAGGCCCGATGCGGTATACCGCTTCCTCACTCTGCTCGTGGCTGCGCAAATGTGCATGCACGCGCGCCATTAGCACGGCGAAGCGAAATGGCTTTGTGACGTAGTCATTTGCGCCCGACTTGAGCCCGGCAATGGTATCGTCGTCGTTGTCTGCTGCAGTAAGCAGCACAATAGGGCAGGTGATACCGCTCTCGCGCAATTCGCGGCACAGCACGCGGCCATCACCATCCGGCAGTCCCACATCAAGGATCATGAATTCGTAGAGACCTTCGCTCGCTCGCTCGCGGCCCTCTTCGACGGAGCCCGCCTCAACCGGCGCGTACTCGCCTTCCGCGGCCAGCTGTTCGGCGAGCGAACTGCGCAACATCGCATCGTCGTCTACCAGTAAAACCCGTTTGGCGCTTGGCATGTGTCCGTCCCTTCGATCCGTCTTACGGTCCTTGCGTCCCAGAAACCCTACCCGTATTTGGGTATCGGGTGTATGGAAAACCATGGCCCCGCCGTCCCGACATTCGCCGCCAAACCGCGGAGCCCAGGCCCATTCGGCCGTGGCCGCCGTAACCAAAGCGGCAATTGCATTTCGCGAAGGCTTGCCTGTCGCGATCCATGGAAATGACGGTACTAGCCTTGTCTATGCACTGGAAACGCTGGCGGAGGACTCTCTCGCGGATGTGATGGGTGGTGTTCTGCTGCTGACGCATGCACGTGCCCGCACGCTGAAGATTCGACTGTACACATCGGAAGTGGTGGCACTGCCAATCGATTCCGGCGCAACGCCGGAACAGCTGGTGGCCATCGCCGATCCGACGATCGATCTCGCCGAACCGATGAAAGGTCCGTTTACGCCGTTACGTGAGGCTCTTCCCGAGGCGTTTGCCGCCTCGGTAAAACTCGCCAAGCTCTCCGGTTTGCTTCCGGCAACAGTTGCCAAGCGATTTTCAGAACCATCGCCCGATGTACTGGCGATTTCCGTGGAAGACGTTCGAGAATACGAAAGGCAATCGGTGGAAACGCTGACGCTGGTGACGCGCGCGCACGTTCCGCTCGAAGGCGCCGAAAACACCGAGCTTGTCGCATTCCGCGCCCGCGATGGCGGTCCCGAACATTATGCGATTGTCGTCAACGCACCGCCGCCGCACGAGCCTGTGCTGACGCGGCTGCATTCGGAATGCTTCACCGGCGACCTCCTCGGCTCGCTCAAATGCGATTGCGGCCCGCAGCTGCGCGGCGCCATCGAAATCATTGCCAAAGCAGGCGGTGGCATTGTGCTCTATCTCGCGCAGGAAGGCCGCGGCATCGGGCTCATCAACAAGCTGCGCGCCTATCGCTTGCAGGATCAAGGTTTCGATACGCTGGAGGCTAACGAGCGCCTCGGCTTCGAAGCTGACGAACGGCTGTTTCAGGTTGCTGCGAAGATGTTGTCGCTGCTGGGCTACTCATCGGTGCGGTTGCTCACCAACAATCCCGCGAAGGTAACAGCGCTGGAGGATGCCGGCATTAAGGTTGTCGAGCGCGTAGCACACGGTTTCGCGGCGACGTCGCACAATCGCGCCTATCTCGCCTCCAAGGCCAAGGCAGGACACCTGCTCTAGGCGTCCTTTTGGCGGAACGAAGGGCGCCACTGCTGCATTATGCCATTTGAGTGATTTTGGGGATGCGCCATGTCGGCCTTCGGTCTCTATGTGGTCGGGTTTTTCATCCTGCTGGGGGGCCTGATTTATGGCGCGTACCTGATCGGCATTCCGCATACCTGGATCATCGTTGGCGCCCTTGTGGTGATTGGACTGGGCGTCATGTCCGCAGTTTCGCAGACAAAACGCCGCGACCCGCCGGCTGAACCGCCACCGGCCGCTTAAGGGATTCCGAAGGCTGTCTTTCCAAACCGGTTGCCCGCGCGGCGGCGGCGCGCGATGCTATCGCTGGCGGGATTCGGGAGCCACAGATGCAATCGCGACATCGTCGGGCGGATGGGTGGCACTGTCTGCCAATAGCGGCTGCAGTCTTTATGTCGCTGCAATCGCCCGTCAGTGCCGCCAGCCACGCGCCGGTAAAGATCGCAGTTGACGCAAGCGCGAACCGCCATGCGATCAGCCCATTGATCTACGGAGTCGCCTGGGCATCGACCGCCGATCTTGCTGCGCTGCACACGCCGCTCAATCGGATGGGCGGAAATGCTACCACATCCTACAACTGGAAAATCAACGCTCAGAATCTCGGTAACGACTGGTTCTTCGAAAGCTATCCCGAGCAGAGCCCGAAATCTGGTGAAGAAGCCGACACATTCATCGCCAACACCAGGGCTGCCGGAGCGCAGGCAATGATCACCATTCCGCTAATCGGCTGGGTGGCGAAGCTCGGTCCCGATCGCTCCATCCTGCCGAGTTTTTCGGTGACAAAATACGGCCCGCAGTGCAGCACCGATCCGTACGATTCGGATGCCGGCAATGGGCTCATGCCGGACTGCAACACGGCGGTCACCGGCAACGATCCGCATGACTCCTATTTGAAAGACAGCGTCGCGACAGAGCAGAAATGGGTCGAGCACCTCGTGAAAAAATGGGGCGATGCCGGCAAGAAAGGCGTGCGCTACTACCTGATGGACAACGAACCCAGCATCTGGTTCTCAACCCACCGCGACTCCCATCCCATTGGGCCGCACGCCATCGAATACCGCGACAAGGTCTTGGCGGAATCGGCCAGCATAAAAAGGGTCGATCCCGACGCGCAGATTGTGGCTACGGAGGAGTGGGGATGGGAAGCCTATTTCTACAGCGGCTACGATCAGCAATATGCGGCGGAGCACGGCTACAAGAAATGGCCGGATCACAAGAAAGAGCAGCATGGGGTGGACTACATCCCGTGGCTCCTCTCCGAATGGAAGGCAAACGGCCATCCCGTGGATGTGGTCAGCGTGCATTTTTATCCGCAGGGCGGCGAAGACAGCGACGATACCTCAGAAGCGACGCAGCTGCTGCGCAACCGCTCCACGCGGCAATTGTGGGACAAGGACTACGTTTCGGAAAGCTGGATCGATGCGCCGGTTTATTTGATCCCGCGCATGCAGCAATGGGTGCAAAAGTATTACTACAGCGACACACCGACCGCGATTACCGAATACAATTGGGGCGCCGAAAATCACATTAACGGCGCCACCACGCAGGCCGACATATACGGCATCTTCGGACGCGAAGGCCTCGGGTTGGCCACGCGCTGGACAACGCCCGATTCAAGCACGCCGACCTTCAAGGCGATGCAGATGTATCGCAATTATGACGGGGCGGGATCGACCTTCGGCGACACCAGTGTTTCAGCGAAAGCACCCGCTCCGGACGATCTCTCGGCCTTTGCGGCGCTCAGCAGCAGCGACGGCGCGCTGACGGTGATGGTGATCAGCAAGGTGCTGAGCGGGGACACCCCGGTGCAGCTGTCGCTATCGCATGCAGCGGCGTCGGGTACGGCCAAAGTGTACCGCCTCACCGCCAGCAACAGCATTCAACACCTTGCCGACTTGCCGTGGTCGAACGGCGTGCTGAACGACACCGAACCCGCGCAAAGCATCACACTCTACGTGCTGCCGCAGTGATTGTCACTTCCACCTGAACGCGTAAACGGTGTTGTCCGCGCCGACGTAGAAGCGGTTGCGCGTGGCGAGGATGGTCTGAAAGTGGTGCAGTCCGCTCATGGACGTGCCGGAGCCGGCAAACACCACGTTCCCGTTCCGCACATCGAAGCCGTGCAGTTCGTTGTCGCCCTCAGCGCCCACTGCCCACACAATGCCATTGGCGCTGCCGTCAGTGGTGGTGACGATCGGTGCGCCATTGCCGCCACTCGTTGCGCACCAGGCGAAAGTCATCGGCGATGAGCCGCTTGCCGCCACATTCAGCGTCGCAATGTTCGTAGAGGAGCAATGGCTGCTGGCGGGGCTGGTGTAGGCAACCATGGTTGCCGAATCCGTCTCATACACGGCCGGCGCCGTGCGGATGGCGCTATTTGAAACCTGCAGCACCTGAATCGCGCCGCCAATGCCGCCGAGATTCTGCCGATCAGCAAGGTACGCATTGCCATCCTTGCCGAATGCGATGACACGCTTTGCTGGATTGCCGCCGGCAACGCCCACATTCAGCGGTATTGCCTCCGTGCCGCCGAGATCCTGATCGCTGTTGTCGAGATCCTTCCAGTTGGATGGCGCGAAATAGTCCTTGGAATTGTCCGAATGCGCGAGCCCAGGATGCAGCTTGATGATGCCCTCTCCGTCACTCCACTGGCTGGCGCCGAAGGTATTGCCGGTGGTGACGAACAGATAGGTGCCGTCGCCGGCAAGCCCGCCTTGCGCCCAGATGCCGCCGCCATTGGCGCGCGTCTGCCAGTTCGCTTCCACCGCCGCCTTGGCCGGATCGATCTGCACCACGGTACCGCGGTAGCTGCCGCAGTCGCCGAAATTGCCGCCATAGTTAACGTAAAGACGGTTCTTGAAGAAGAGCAGCGCGCTGCGCTCGCCTTGGGGAGGCGAGGTGAAACTTGCGCCCTGCTTCTTCAGCGCGCTCTCGATATCGATCGGCCAGTTGGGGAGTACCGAGCCGTCCGCCAGCGACAGCGCATACACGCGGTGTTTGGGGCCGTTCTTCGTGTGCACCAGCGCAGCGAGATAGAGAGTGGCCGATGTCGAATCGATCACCGGCGTGCCGGTGATGCCGACAGGATCGATGTTGCCGCACGGCAGTTGGCTGTGCGGCACCGATTGGCCAAGGCTCTTTTGCCAGACCGCCGCGCCAGTGTTTCCATCTAGTGCATAGACGTTGTTCGATTCCGTCGCGGCGATCACCAGACCGCGCTTGGCGCCCTTGGGGTCCCAGAAGAGCGGCTGGGCATACACATTTCCACTGATGCTTGCTTTGAATTTCGTATCCCGCTGCATGTCCGCAGCCGCGGCGACCGTAAGGCCGGGAACGACGTACGCGCCCTGACGATGGATGCCGTTGTGATAGGTGACCACGCTGTCTTCCGCGGCTGACAAGGTGGCTGTGCTGGCGAGAAAAAGCGCGGCAACGCCGAAACGCGTGGTCATTGATTGCCTCCATCTCGACCCAGCCCATAACATTCTAGCCCATATTGAGCGGATGTGAACCGGCAGTTGCCGGGCAGTGACCATCGAGGCAAGTTTGTTTTCTTTTGCGGATTGGATTGTGGACCGGGCCCGATTGTTTCTCGCGATTGCTGCGGCCGCTGCGCTGCAAGGCGCAGGGCCTCCAGCCCATGCACCGTCTCCGCGCGCCGCGCCGCCGCCGGCACTTTCCGCCTTCCAGCAGGAACGGCGGATGAGTTTCGGCCAGTTGATGCGCCGCTGGAACGGTGAAATCGCCGCCGCAGCCAAGCGCTTCAATATCCCTGAAATCTGGGTTCGCGCGGTGATGCACGTGGAAAGCGGTGGGCGCACCATGATGGCGGAGAATCAGCCGATCCGGTCCAGCGCGGGCGCCATGGGTCTGATGCAGCTGATGCCCAAAACCTACGCCGATATGCGGGCCCAGTACCGCCTCGGGCCCGATGCTTACAATCCGCACGATAACGTTGTCGCCGGCACTGCCTATTTGAAATGGCTGCGCGGCAAGTACGGCTATCCGCAAATGTTTGCCGCCTACAATGACGGGCCAGGCCACCTCGATCAGCGGCTGAAGAATGCCGGCCTGTTGCCGCTGGAAACCCGCAATTACCTTGTGCGCGTGACCGGCATGGTGAGCGGCGCTCACGGCACGCAGGTGAAGCTCACCAGACCGAATGGGCAGCCCGTAATGGTCGATATTGCGGCGGTGAGTTCCATTCGTGCCGCGTTCCCGGGCGAGTACGCGGCCTGCGTGCAGACGGTGATCACCATTGGCCCCCTCCATCAGGGCGTATGTGAGAGCCTGGCGAAGGCGCGCTCGCTCATACGCGCCCGCGGCGGGGCCGTATAATTATTAGTAAAAGAATTGCTGCAGTTGGCTCCAGCCATTCGGCCCTCCGAACACCCAACCCATCCGTTTGGATGGATTGATTGAGGGCGCAGGCTCACCGATGAACAATTTGAAGCCGGCGATGCTTTCCACGAGATTGCCGGCTTCGTCGAAAACGATCACCGCGCTGTCGCTGCCGCCGCTGCATGCGTTGTAAGTTTCGGTGACGAGAAACAGCTTGTTGACAGGATCAACGGCAATGCCCGATCCGCTGTAAGTCTGGTCGGTATCTCCGGTACAGGGCAGCTGTGCGAAGGCGATGCCCTTCTTCTTGTTTAAATCGTAGAATTCGACCTGCGCATTCAGCTCCGTGTCCGTGGCGGCCATGCCCGTGTTCGGGTCCGCCGTCGCGCCGTTAACATAGCCGGCGTGAAAGAAGCCGTTGTTGTACCCATTGAACTGGCTGAACTTGCCGCTGCTCAAATCGTAAAGGCCGTTGATGGGCGCCTGACCGAACACTGCGCCGCAATCTGGCGACGCGGCGATGTACGCAAGGTTCGCGCCGTGTACTGCGCGAGGTGCGGTCCATTACAGGGCCCGAACAGGTTCGGATCGAGGTTGATGACGTTGCTGAACGTATTGGCTGCGATGTCCGCGACCAGAAGGACTGGAGCTTCGCCCTGTTTTAGGCTGGTTAGCGCAAAAAGAGACGTGACTGAGGAAGACTGATCCTCTGACATCTGCTGCATGATGATGCCGTGCAGCGGAGGCGTCCACTTGCCGGTGATTTTCTTTCCCCTCACCGGGTTCAGAACCATATAGTGCCGCTTGGGAAAAAGTTGGCCATCCGGCACCACCTCGTGATCGATGAGTCCTACGTCGCCGCCAGCAATTCCATAGGCAACATAGTCGCTATTCTGATTGACGAGATGTCCCAGCGACTTTGTGACCTTGCCCGTATCTTGGTCGAAAATTTCGACCGAGCTGGCGGTCGCCAATAGGCCATCGTCCCCGGTCTGGTTGATGTCGAAGCCGAAGATCTGTCGATCATCCTTCGCCGTGAGCACCTTGCCGAGGCCCACAGGGTGGTCGCGATGTCGATCGGACCCTGCAGCAGCTCCGGTCGCAAAGAGTACGCTCAATGTGCAGTTGGCAAGCAGCGCCCTGAAAGCGCGGTGGCCGGATCGATGGGTTTGGTCGAACATCATGGCTGCTCCCCGTAGCTGGACGCGAGCCGCAGTGCGGCCACCAGCATGACGTACGAGACAGCCCTATTATTCCCGCCCGCGGCAATCGCAAGCTTGCCTTGTCGATGTTGTTGGCGGAGCATTTACCCGTCTCATGGAGAACAAACGATGCTGAGGATTGGGCTTGGTTTGGCCGTTGCCGCATTTTTCGTGACGGCCGCGGCCGCACAAACCGTGGCGCCCACTGGCGGCAGCATGGCGACCCCGCCGCCACAGGCAAAGGTGGAAACGTCGCTCGGGACCTTCACCATTTCGCTCGACCGCATCAACGCGCCGAAATCCGTCGCCAATTTCATCGGTTATGCCCGTGAGGGTCACTATGATGGCACCACGATCTACCGTGTCGCGCCGGGGTTTGTGATCCAGATGGGCAGCATCGAAGCGAGTGGAGTGTCGCGCCCCGTGCACGCGCCCATCCCGCTTCAGACTGCCAACGGGCTCAAAAACGTGCGTGGCAGCGTGGCCATGGCGCGGCAGGGCGACCCTGACAGCGCTACGGCGGAGTTCTTCGTGAACCTTGCCGACAACCCCGATCTCGATGCCAAGCCTGGCGCCCCGCCCAACACCACCGGTTATGCCGTGTTCGGCCGGGTGAGCGAAGGTATGGACGTGGTGGACAAGATCGCGGCCGTTCCGGTGGGCGGCAAAGGTCCGTTCCCCCCTGCGTCAACGCCAGCCGCACCGGTGCTCATCAAGAAGGTGACGATCATCGAATCGCCTGCGCCCAACCCGCCTTCGTTCGCGAAATAAATTAGGGATCGGGTGCTTCGACGGGAACGAAGTTGCCCGAGGCTGGATCAAGGACTTCCAGCTGCCCGCCGGCGATCGCGAAGCGGGCGCCGTAAAGCGAGAGTGCGCGGGCGCGCACGCGCTCGGCTACAAACGGAAACGTCATCAGCCGCTCAAGCGAAAGCCGCACGGCATCACGCTCCATTTCGATGTGACGCGCAGCATGATCATGCACCTGCGCCGTGCGCTGACGCGCGGGTTCCAGCAGATCGATCCAGGCGCTGAGGAACGGGATGTTCTCGGCGATGCGGTTGTCGAGCGCCGCGGCAATGCCGCCGCATTGCGCGTGGCCCATCACCAGGATGCCGCGCAGCGGCAGCTGCAGCACGGCGAAAGCAATAGCGGCGCTGGTGCCGTGATGCGTTGTCTCTTCCGGCTCATATGGCGGCACGATGGCGGCCACGTTGCGGATGACAAACAACTCGCCTGGCCGCGCGCTGAAGATGGTGGCGGGATCAGCGCGGGAATCGCTACAGGCGACAACGAGGAATTCCGGCCGCTGGCCTTTCGACAGCTCTGCATAATGCGAGCGCTCCTCCGGCCAGCGCCGCCTGCGGAATTCGCGATAACCTTCGATGAGACGATCCATCAGGGATCCCGGTAAAGCACGATGGTGGGATGGTCTTTGTAGGTGGTGCGCGCGACCTCTGCGAAGCCAAATTTGCGCGCCAGCCTGAGAGATGGTTCGTTCTCGTGCCCGATGATTGCGGAGAAACGCGCGCGGCCGAAATGATTTTTGCCCCAGGGGATCGCTGCAGCGACAGCTTCCGTAGCGTAGCCGCGGCCATGCACGGAGGGCGAGAATGACCACCCCATTTCCGGCACTGGCAATGGCGGTTCGATGGCGCGCTTGGCATTGAGGAAGCCCAACTCGCCAATGAAGCGTCCGCTCGCCTTCTCCTCTGCCGCCCAGAAGCCAAAGCCGTTCACCTGCCAAGAACCGAAGCTGCGCAGGAATTTCGCCCAGGCATCCTCTTCGGTCATGGGCTGCATGCCCATCAGGCGCACCGTGCGCGGATCGCTCCA
>DATAVW010000215.1:0-27890 GCA_036267515.1 Rhizomicrobium sp. | reverse complement strand
GGACAAGTCGATATCGTCAGCATCTGCTCACCCGCGGTCACACATGCACCCATCGTGCGCGCTTTCCTGAACGCGGGCACGGATGTGCTGGTGGAGAAGCCGATTGCCACCAGCCTTGCGGAGGCGGATTCACTGATCGCGTTGGCCGAGGCGAAGAACCGGCTGCTGACCGTGGGGCACCAGGAGCGCTTTGTGTTCGCCCGCACCGGCCTGTTGAATTACGACGATGCGCCGCTGGAAGTGGATTGCTGGCGCATGGGCCCGTGGACCGGCCGCGGCATGGATGTCAGCGCGGTGCTCGATCTGATGATCCATGACATCGACCTGGTGCATTGTCTCATTGCGGGCGACGTGATCGATGTGGAGGCGCGGGGGCGCGTCGGCATCAGCAGGCATTCGGACGATGTAACCGCGCGGGTATTCTTCGAGAACGGCTCGGTTGCCCGCCTGCATGCGAGCCGTATTTCACCGGTCCGCCGCCGCGGTATGCGCGCGGTGTACGAGGACGGCATCATCGAGATCGATTTCATTACACGGCAGGTGAAAAACACGACCGGACGGCCGCTCAAAGAACTGCAGCTGGACGATCCGCTTGGCGAGTCCATCGCCTCCTTCGTCAGCGCAGCGCGGCTGGGCGCATCATCCTTGGTGCGGCCCGAGGAAGCCCGCAAGGCACTGGAAACGGCACTGCTGATCGAGGCCGCCGCCAAGAGAGTCCGCGAAGCCGATACCGAAGCCGTCGCCCTCTCGGCTTAGAGCCCGGAAAAGGCAAATACGTCAAAGAAGACTTTTGCGGCTGCCGTACGGAAATCGGCTTCTGCGCCGCCGATCTTTCCCGCAATGATCTGAACTTCCAAGGTCGCGATCTTGTCAAGCCGCACGAGAGAAGGCGCTTTCAATCCGTTCTGACTCGTCGATGGCATTGCCAGCGCATCTGCAGGTGCCGCAGTTGCATTCGATGTAATGAAGGTCGTTCTGCATAGGCCGCAAGCGTTGTACGGACGAAGTTAAGATTCCATCGGCCTGCTCGCATCTTCGGCGACGACGGGGTATGCAGCCGAGATGGCAGATCGATTTCGCATTGCGCTGGCGCAGGCCAATCCGCTGATGGGCGACATCGCGGGGAACTTGCGCAAAGCCCGCGCCATGCGGGCGGATGCCGCGCACGGCGGCGCCGACCTGATCCTGTTTCCTGAGCTTTATATTGTCGGCTATCCGCCGGAAGACATGGTGCTGAAACCGGCGCTGCAGGACGACGCACGCGAGGCCGTCGAAATATTGGCGCGCGATACTGCGGATGGCGGCCCGGCGGTGCTGATCGGCGCGCCGTGGGTGGAAGACGGCAAGCTCTACAATGGGTGTCTCTATTTGGATGAAGGACGAATCGTGGGCCGCACATTCAAGCGCGATCTGCCGAACTACGGCGTGTTCGACGAGAAGCGCGTGTTCGCGGTCGGACCCATGCCGGGGCCGTTCAACATTCGTGGCATCCGCATCGGTGTGCCGGTGTGCGAGGATATCTGGACGCCGGAGGTGGTCGAGTGCCTCTCGGAAACCGGCGGCGAAATTCTGCTGGTGCCGAACGGTTCGCCGTTCGAAGCAGGCAAAGAGGATGTACGGCTGAACCTTATCGTCAGCCGGGTGAAGGAGAGTGGGCTGCCGCTCATCTATCTGAACCAGGTGGGCGGCCAGGACGAGTTGGTGTTCGATGGCGCCTCGCTGGTGTGCAACGCGGATGCCTCGCTCGCACATGCCCTGCCGGCCTGGGAGGAAGCGCTGGTCGTCACGGAATGGACGCGGCAACCGAACGGGTGGGTGTGCACCAAAGGCGATATCGCGGCGGAGGAAGGCCGGGAGACCTCCGTGTATCACGCCATGATGCTGGGTCTTCGCGATTACGTGAACAAGAACCGTTTTCCCGGTGTGGTGCTGGGCTTGTCCGGCGGGATCGATTCTGCTTTGTCGGCTGCTGTCGCCGTGGACGCGCTTGGGCCGGAGCGGGTGCGCTGCGTGATGCTGCCGTCGCAATACACCTCACAGGAATCGCTGGACGATGCGGCGGAGGTGGCGCGGTTGCTCGGCTGCAAGTACGAAACCGTGCCGATCGAACCATCGGTTGAGGCGTTCATAAGCTCGCTGGAAGGGACCTTCGCGGGCCGCGCGGTGGACACCACGGAAGAGAACATCCAGTCGCGCATCCGTGGTGTTATTCTGATGGCGATCTCCAACAAATTCGGGCCGATGGTACTCACCACCGGCAACAAGAGCGAGATGAGCGTGGGCTATGCCACGCTCTATGGCGACATGTGCGGCGGCTTCAATGTGCTGAAGGATGTGTACAAGACAGAGGTGTTTCGCCTGGCCCGTTGGCGCAATGCGAACTGGCCGAAGAATGCGCTGGGACCGAAAGGCCGCGTGATGCCGGAGAATGTGATCGAGCGGCCGCCGTCTGCCGAATTGCGCGCCAACCAGAAGGACGAAGACTCATTGCCGCCCTACGAGAGTCTCGACGGCATACTGGAAGCGTTAGTAGAAAACGAAGAGTCATTCGAGCAGGTGGTCGCGAGAGGTTATGAGGCCGCCATCGTGAAGCGCATTGAGCAGCTGCTCTACACCTCGGAATACAAGCGGCGTCAAGCGCCGCCGGGGGTGAAGATCACGCGCAAGAATTTCGGCCGCGACCGGCGGTATCCGATTACGAATGCCTTCCGGGATGCGCGCGATGTCTGAAACAATTGTTCGCTTCGCTCCTTCACCCACCGGATTGCTGCATGTCGGTAATGCACGGACCGCCATGCTCAACTGGCTGTTCGCGAAAAAGGAGGGGGGCAAATTCCTGCTGCGCATCGACGACACTGACACCGAGCGCAGCAAGCCGGAATATGAGCGCGCGATCCTGGAAGACCTGAGCTGGCTTGGTTTGACGAACGACATGTTTGCCCGCCAGATCGAACGCGCCGAGGCGCATGCCCGCGCGGCGGAAAGGCTGAAGGCCAGCGGCCGCCTTTATCCTGCTTATGAATCTGCCGACGAGCTGGAGCGCCGCCGCAAGCGCCAGATCGCAGCACATAAGCCGCCGGTCTATGATCGCGCCGCGCTGAAGCTTTCGCCCGAAGAATGCGCGAAACTGGAAAGCGAAGGCCGCAACCCGCATTGGCGGTTCAAACTCTCGCAAACAAAAGTGCGTTGGCACGATCTGGTGCGTGGCGAAGTGGAGATCGACACGGCGCACCTTTCCGACCCGGTGCTGATCCGTGAGGATGGCCGCTTCCTCTACACCTTGCCGTCGGTTGCGGACGACGTGGATTTCAACATCACGCATGTGATCCGCGGCGAGGATCACGTCACCAACACAGCCGTGCAGATCGAGATATTTGAGGCGCTGGGCGCGGCTGTGCCAGTCTTCGCGCATTTCCCACTGCTGGTGGGAAGCGGCGGCGAGGCGCTGTCCAAACGCATCGGCTCCCTCAGCTTGCAGGAGATTTGCGCGGACGAAATCGAGCCGCTGGCGCTTGCCTGCTATCTTGCGAAAACCGGAACTTCCGATCCCATCGAATTGCGGCCATCGCTGGAGGCGCTGGTGCAGGAATTCGATTTCGCGAAGATCGGCCGCGCCCCGGCGCATTTCGATCCCGCGGAGCTGAAGGGTCTCAACGCGAAACTCCTGCATTCTCTTCCATACGCAGACGTTGCCGCGCGGCTCGCAGTCCTCGGCATTCCGGCAAGCGAAGCGTTCTGGGACGCGGTGAAAGCCAACGTCGCGCAATTCTCCGATGCGAAGGGTTTGTGGACGCTTGTGGCGGGGCCCGTCGTGCCGGTGATTGAGGACCCCGCATTGGTGGCAAAAGCGGCAGAACTGCTGCCGCCGGAGCCGTGGGACGACTTCACCTGGAGCGCGTGGACAAAGCGCATTTCAGAGGTCACCGGCGCGAAGGGCAGGGGACTCTTTCATCCGCTGCGCCTTGCCCTCACCGGCCGCGACAGCGGGCCCGAAATGAAAAAGCTGCTGCCGCTCATCGGCCGCGGACGTGCGCTGGCACGACTCAAGGGCGAAAAGGCATAATCTCAGACTGCAGGAGCGGCCGAGGCAGTCGGCGTTGCATCTCCGGCCAATGGATCGGCGCCAAAGCGGTTCGGCCCTGCTGTGCCTTTCGTTGCAAACCACACGATCAGCCAGACGCACAACGCGAGAATTGCCAGGAGCAGAATCACTGCCGTCGCTGCATGCCCGGTGAAAGCGGCACCTATGGCGATGAACGCCAGCACGATCACTGCGGCATAGAAGAAGAGTATCCACCAGCCGGTTCGGTCGATATCGTGCAGTCGGCGCACGGAAACCGCGAGCGAGGGTAACAGCAGAGCGAGCGACGCCAGCATGCTGACAGGACCGCGCCCGTGCATGGCCACATATCCTGGCGCGATGACGCGATCGACAATCGCGGTGGCGATACCCACCAGCAGGGCAAACAGGACAAACCACCAGTATTCCGAGCGCCTCGCCCGGCCGTTAAAATCGATGTACTTCGTCAGACAAACACGGACTGCTTCCCCGAATCCCATGCGCCCATCCCCCAACAGACGTTGCCAGTCGAACACCGCATGATAAGCAACAGCAAGCGGTTTCGTCGTGCCAGGGACCGTTTGCAGGAAATACTTGACGAGGATCTGATGTGTTCCTATGTCAGTACTATGAGGAATATAGACGTAGATATACTATTGCAAGCACGTTTTATACCCAAGTTAGGCGCTAATACCCGAATAGGGGGAGGGGGGGTAAATACCCCGAAAACGAGTCCTAGTACCAACGCTGCCATGCCTACTACATCTTGTGTTCCAGAACCGAAGCAGCGGCGCGGCGCCCAGCCGGGCAACCGGCAGGCGCTGAAAAGCGGCCTCTATACCGCGGAGGTTTGTGCCATCCGCAGTCAGATTTGGCGGTGGCAAAGAACAACACGGGCGCTTCTTGCAATGGCCAAGAAGGAGTTGCGCACGCATCGCGCCGACCAACCGGGGCGCACGCTGTGACTCTGCGCCTCTACAACACGCTGACGCGCGCGAAAGAGCCGTTCACGCCGCTCGATCCGAAGAACGTGCGCATATATGTGTGCGGGCCGACGGTTTACGATTATGCGCATATCGGCAATGCGCGGCCGGCCATCGTGTTCGACGTGCTGTTCCGGCTGCTGCGCCATTTGTACGGCGTGGAGCACGTCACCTATGTGCGCAACATCACCGACATCGACGACAAGATCAACGCGCGCGCGCTGGAACTGCGCGGCGACCGCAATGTGGATGTGCTGGAAGTGGTGCGCGAACTAACGGAGCGTACCTACGCTGTTTATCAGGACGACGTTGCGGCGCTTGGCAACCTGCCGCCAACTTTCATGCCGCGCGCCACCGCCCATGTGCCGCAGATGATCGCGATGATCGGCGCGTTGATCGAAGTTGGCCTCGCCTACGAGGCGGACGGCCACGTGCTGTTCGAAGTGGCGAAGAAGGCGGACTATGGCAAGCTTTCGCGCCGCCCGCTGGACGAGATGATGGCCGGCGCGCGGGTGGATGTGGCGCCCTACAAGCGCTCGCCCATGGATTTCGTGCTGTGGAAACCCAGCGATGCCAACACGCCGCGATGGGATTCGCCGTGGGGGCGTGGGCGCCCCGGCTGGCATCTCGAATGCTCGTCGATGATCGAAGCCACCATGGGCGAGACCATCGACATCCATGGTGGCGGCATCGATCTGGTGTTTCCGCACCATGAAAACGAAATCGCGCAATCGGAAGGCGCGCATCACGGACATCCGCTTGCACGGTTCTGGATGCACAACGGCTTCCTCAATGTGGAAGGGGAGAAGATGTCGAAATCGCTCGGCAACTTCGTCACCATTCATGAGCTGCTGGCCGATTGGCCCGCCGATGTGCTGCGCTTCAACATGCTGCGCGCGCATTATCGTCAGCCGATGGATTGGACGGTGGCCGGCATGAAGGAAAGCTGGGACACGCTGGAGCGCTGGTACGACGTGGCGGAGCCGGTGACCGCCATTAAACGTGGCGAGGCGTTTCTCGCGGCCCTATCCGACGATCTCAACACACCGCAGGCGATTGCAGAGTTGCACAAGGCGCCGCCGGAGGAATTGGCGGGCGGCTTGTCGTTGTTGGGCTTCAATCCGATGTCGGAGCGGCTTGCTTCGAAGAAGGCGGTGGACGCGGTGGAAATCGCTCGTGCCATTGAAGCCCGCAACGCTGCGCGGACAGCGAAGAACTTCAAGGAATCGGATCGCATCCGCGACGATCTCCTGGCGCAGGGCATCCAGCTGAAAGACGGCCCCGCCGGCACGACTTGGGAGATCAAGCGTTGACGCCCCCCGCCCGATCCGGCTCCGCTGTGCTCCGCCGGATCGACCTCCCCGCGTGGGGGAGGTGAAGTCAATGTCAGATATCCGTACGCATCTTTCGCCGTCGCTGATCGCTTCCCGCCATGCCCCCTTCTTTCACCTCCTCCCACGCGGGGAAGTCGGCGAGCATTCGCGTGTACGCGCGAATGCGAGACGGGTGGGGGGCACTGGTGCGCAGTGACTCTGCGGTGCAAGAATTACAGACCGAACTTGCCGCTGCGGGCGAGACCGGCGCGCCGCTGGAAGGCGCGGAGGCTTCGATACAACGCGACGATCTTACGGGCGTGGTTTATGCCGCGCTGGCCTACATCTTCTGGGGCATCGTCCCGATCTACTGGCGATGGCTGGGGAATGTGCCGCCATTCCAGATCACCGTGCATCGCGTGCTGTGGTGCGCGTTGTTTGTGGCTGCCGTATCGTTCGCTCGCGGCCGCATTCCGCATCTTCTCGCGCTCATTCGCAACACCAGGATTCTTGCAACCCTCGCGCTGACAAGCGTGCTCATCAGCATCAACTGGCTGATCTACATCTATTGCGTCGCATCCGATCAGTTGGTGGAAGCGAGTCTCGGCTATTACATCGTGCCGCTGCTTTCGATTGCGTTGGGGGTTGCGTTCTATGGCGAACGCCTCTCGCGCCTGCGGCTTGTTGCTGTGGTGCTGGCCGGCGCGGCGGTCATTCTGAAAACGCTCGATGTCGGACACATTCCCTGGATTGCCCCGGCGCTGGCGCTGTCCTTCGGCTTCTACGGTTACTTCCGCAAGCGCGCCAATGTGGACGCGATGGACGGACTCACCATCGAAACACTGATCTTGTTTCCCATCACCTTGGTGCTGGTGCTCTACTGGACCTTGAGCGGAACCGGCGCTTTTCACGGCACGACCATCGCGACCGATACCTTGCTGATTTTCGGCGGGCCGCTCACGGCCGTGCCACTGGCCATGTTCGCCTCCGGCGCCCGCCGCATTCGGCTCTCCACGTTGGGCTTTTTGCAGTATCTGGCGCCCTCCATCACGCTGACACTCGCCATCTTCGGCTTCGGCGAGGGCTTCACGCGATTGGATGCGGTGACATTCGGCTGCGTGTGGGTGGCGCTGCTGATTGTTGCATTGGAAGGGCGCTTGCGACGATGAGCAATGTTCTACAGCAGCGCAATTGCTTCATCGGCAGTATCAACGACGTGGATCAGCCGGCTCACATCGCGATAGATGAATCCTTCGGTGCCGCAATAGCGCAGCAGCGCGAACAGCGTCGCGAAGTAGTCGTCGGTGTTAACGACCACGATCGGTTTGCCGTGCATGCCGAGTTGCGCCGTGGTGACCACCTCGAAAAACTCGTCCAGAGTCCCGAGGCCGCCGGGAAGGACGACAAACGCATCGCTCATCGCGATCATGCGTTGCTTGCGCTCGAACAGGTCCGGCGTGTGGATCATCTCGATGCCGCCTTGTGGCCGTTCAAGATGGTCCAATGGCGACGGTCGAATGCCGATCACCTCCGCACCCGCAGCCAGAGCAGCACGCGCGCCTTCGCCCATGAGGCCCGAGGCCCCTCCGCCATACACGAGGCGCCAGCCCTTCTGCCCGATGAGTTCGCCCAATCGCCGCGCCGTCGCCAGGTGGGCCGGGTTGACGCCCGGCGAGGAGCCGCAGAAGACGCAGACTGTTCTCTTCGCCGGGGACTTCGTGGGACTATCCATCGCGACTCGCTAGCGTTGCCATCTGCATTTGCAGCCAGTGCCTACGTTTCTTACATGCATGTGACACGCTCTCCCGCATTTAGAGGTTCGGCTTGAAAAGAGTAAACTTCCGCAAGGCTTTTATCGTGATTGGTATCCTGGCCCTGATCGCGCTTGCCGCCGGCTTCCTGCTGTTCGGCAGCACCAATCTGGGGCACTGAGGCATGGCGCGCCAGGTAACGGAGGAAGGCGAGGGGGCGCCATCGCTTAGGCCGCTCTGGATGATTCTGCCCTATCTGTGGCCGAAGGGGCATCCGGAGCTGAAACTGCGTGTGGTGCTTTCTGTCGTCTGCCTTCTGCTGGCAATCCTGGCGACCACCGCGTTTCCGCTGTTCATGGGCTGGATCACCAATCAGCTCACGAAGAGGCCGCCGATCACCATCGCCATGCTCACCACCGCTGCGCTGATTGGCGGCTATGTGGTTTCGCGCATCCTGATGCAGGCCTTCGCGCAGGTACGGGATGGCATCTTCGCCAAAGTGCAATACCACGCATTGCGAGAGGTCGGCGTTTCGACCTTTGCGCATGTACACACCCTTTCCTTGCGCTTCCATCTGGAGCGCAAGACCGGCGGTCTCTCGCGCGTCATCGAGCGCGGCACGCGTGGCATCGATACGCTGCTGTCCTTCGCCATCTTCAACATCTTCCCGACCATTTTCCAGCTGGCGCTGTTCAGCATCATCATGATCGTGAAGCTGGATCTCGCGATCACGCTCGCCACGCTGATCATGGTGGCGCTCTACATCTGGTTCACCTTCGCCATCACGCGCTGGCGCGTCCGCTTTCGCCGCGAGATGAACGAGAGCGACCAGGATGCCAACACCAAGGCGGTCGATAGCCTGCTCAATTACGAGACCGTCAAATACTTCAACAATGAGACGCATGAGACCAAGCGCTTCGACAACTCCATGGGGAAGTTCGCGCGCGCCTCTATCCAGGCGCAGACCTCGCTTTCGGTTCTCAATACCGGGCAGGCAATCATCGTCGCGATAGGCATGGGCGTGGTGATGGTTATGACGGCGCTGGGCATCCGAGCCGGGCATTTCAGCGTGGGCGATTTCGTCATGGCGAACGCCATCCTGATGCAGCTGTATCAACCCCTGAATTTCCTCGGCACGGTTTATCGCGAGATCGTTCAGGCGCTGGTGGACATGGACGCCATGTTCCGCCTGCTGCATCAGCCGCAGGAGGTGAAGGACAAACCGGGCGCTAGGCCGCTCGTAATTTCCGGCGGTGACGTCCGCTTCGACAATGTCGTGTTTGCCTACGACGCGGACCGCATCGTGCTGAAGGGTGTGAGCTTCGTGGTTCCCGCGGGAAAGACGGTAGCGGTGGTCGGGCCATCTGGTGCCGGCAAGTCCACCATCTCGCGCATCCTCTACCGCTTTTACGATATCAAGAGCGGCAGCGTGACCATTGATGGACAGGATATCCGGGATGTCACGCAAGCCTCTTTGCGGGAGAAGATTGGCATCGTTCCGCAGGATACCGTGCTGTTCAATGACACCATCCGCTACAACATCGCCTATGGCCGGATCGCCGCCGGGGAAGCGGAAATCAGCGACGCGGCGCGGATGGCGCAGATCGATCCTTTTATCCGCGAGCTGCCATTGGGTTACGACTCAATGGTGGGGGAAAGGGGCCTGAAGCTTTCCGGGGGCGAAAAGCAACGCGTCGCCATTGCCCGCACCATTCTCAAGAACCCGCCGATCCTGCTGCTGGACGAAGCGACCTCCGCACTCGACACACACACCGAGCGCGAAATTCAATCGGCGCTACGCGAGGTATCGAAGAATCGCACCGCTCTGGTGATCGCGCACCGGCTTTCAACGGTGGTGGATGCCGACGAGATTCTGGTGCTTGATCATGGACAGATTATCGAACGCGGGCGCCATGATGAACTGGTCGCACGGGGCGGCCATTATGCCGCGATGTGGAGCAAGCAGAAAGAAGCCGCCGCCGTGCGCGAGCGGCTCAAGGCAGTGGAGAGCGATCCAGACGTTGCCCGTCAGGCGTATCTTGAAGAAGGTCAAGCCGCTGCAGCGGCTGAGTAACTACTCCGCCGGCTGCTGCACGGCTCCCGGCGGCACGCCGCGACCGCGATTGCGAATGGCGCGAACGGGCCACCCGAAAATCCGGCCCATGAGCCAGAGGAACCCGTGGCCGGTTTCCCGCACACGATGCGGGTATGCGAGGAGCGCCGGCACCAAGCCGAGCGTGATGCCCTTTGAAAAGGCGAGGCCGAAGACAACCGCGGTGGATAGCTGAATCCACATCATCGCAAAGGGATCGCCGATGGTGACCGTGCGGTGGGCGAAGTCGATTTCCACCGCCGCCATCATCGGCAAGAGGCCGAAGATAGCCGTGATGGTGGTGAGGAACACCGGCCGCAAGCGTTGGGCACTGGAGCGGATCACTGCCTCGATCGGATTCATGCCCGTGTCGAGAAGCTTATGGTACGTGTCGATCAACACAATGTTGTGGTTCACCACAATGCCCGCAAGTGCCAGCAGGCCCGTGCCGGTCATGATGATCGAGAAGGCTTGCCCCATGACCACCATGCCCAACAGCGCGCCGATCATGGCCAGGATAACGGCGAGCAGAATGAGGCTCGCGTGATAGAAGCTGTTGAACATGGCAAGCAGCACCACTGCGATGATGAACAGCGCCATGAAGGCGGCCTCGATCAAGAACATGCCAGCTTCCTGCTGGTCTTCATCCGCGCCGCGGAACTTCACGTGGACGTTGCGCGGGAAGGTCTGGCTGTTCATCCACGTCTTGATCTTCTGCACCTCGGCGTTGACGTTGACGCCGGGCTTCACGTTGGCGCGGACGTGATAGGTGCGGTGTGCATTGACGCGCTCGATGCTGTTCACCTGCGGCGCGGCCCGCACCTGCACAAAGGTGCTGATTGGCACCATGCCTTTAGAGGTCGCCACCCGCACCTGATCCAGCGCGTGAATGCCGCGATCCTTGCTGGGATAGCGCACCCGGATGTCCACAAGACGGGTTGAATCGGCTGGACGGTAGCGGCCCACGAAAATGCCGTCCGTCACGAGCTGCACGGCTGCGCCGATAGCTTGGGTGCTGACGCCAAAGCGCTGCGCCACGTCGCGTTTCACATCAAGATCCCACTCGATGCCTGGCAGCGGCCGCGTGTCTTCGATGTCCCGCAAGGTGGATATTCCGTCCAGGTGCTTGCGGAGAGCCGCGGTCGTTTGCAGCAGCGAGAGGTAGTCGTCGGAATTGACGTCGATCATCACGTCCTTGCCGGACGATGGACCGCCCTCCGGCTTGCGCACTTCCACCTTGATGCCGGGCATGTCGGCGGTGCGTTTGCGGATATCCTCGAGGATGACCTCGCCGCGTTGGCGCTCCCGGTACGGCTTCAGCACGACCGTGATGCGGCCGATATTGTCCACCGGAATGTTCTGGCTGGACGGGTTGCCGCCGGAATTGGCGTAAATGTAATCGACGCCTTTCACGCTCTCGATGCGTTTCTCAACGCTCATGACGAGATCGCGCTTCTCGTTGGCGGCGAGGTTACCGCGCGCCGACACGAGAACCGTCGCCTCCGTTGGATCGGTTTGCACGAAGAATTCCGAGCCGTGATTGTGGGTGACGAACAGGAACAGCACGGACGCGACGGCGACAGCGGCGATACCCATCATCTTGCCCGGATTGTGCGTGATCCAGTCGGCGAGATGCGCATACCACCCGGTGACGCCCGGGATGTCGCGCCAGTCGCCTGTTTCGGAGGCTTCAATCGCTTTCTCGTGCTTCTCGTTCCGCTCCGGCGCCTTGCCGAAAAATCCGCCCAGGACTGGCAGGAAGATCAGCGCCACCACCATAGAGCCCGTGAGCACAATGATGAGCGTTTTCGGGAAGAAGCTCATGTATTCGCCGGCAATGCCGGGCCAGAGCAGCATCGGCAAAAAGGCGCCAACCATTGTAGCGGTGGAACTTACGACCGGCCAGAACATGCGCCGCGCAGCTTCCGCGAAGGCAAGCTTCGGCGGGTGGCCTTCGGTCATCTTTCGGTCTGCGTATTCCACCACGATAATGGCGCCATCGACGAGAATGCCCACCGCCAGCAGCATGGCAAACATGATCATGAAGTTGAGCGTGAAACCGCCGCTCTTCAGCACCATGAAGCTCATCAAAAACGATGTGGGAATCGCGACACCGACGAGCAAACCAGAGCGCAACCCGAGCGCCGCGACGACGACGATCATCACCAGGATGATGGCGAGAACGATAGCGTCGGAGAGAGAGCCAAGCTGATCGCGGATGTCGGTGGACTGATCGCCCACAAACGAGACGTGCACGCCTGCCGGGAAATATTTCTGCGCCTGCTTCACGAGTTCGCGCACCGCGAGATTGTTCTGAATGACGTTCGCGCCGACGCGTTTGGTTACGTCGATGGCGATGGTGCGCTTGCCGTTGATGGTGGAGTAGCTGGATGCGTCATAAAATGTTGGGCGGACCTGGGCGACATCTTTCAGCGTCACCGAGGCATCGGTGTTCGCGCGGATAGGCAGGTTAAGCACGTCCTCGGGACTCTCAATCACGCCCGGCACCTTCACTTCGAAATTGCCGTGACCTGTATCGATCGAGCCCGCTGCGATCAGCGTATTGTTGTTGGTAATCGCGTCGAACATCTCCTGCTGGGTCATGCCATAAGCTTCGAGCTTCGCCGGATCGATTACGATCTCCAGCATCTCGTCACGGTTTCCGGACAGTTGCGCATCGAGCACGGTCGGAATGGTTTTCAGCTCGTCGCTCAGATCGCGCGCGATATGAAATAGCGTGCGTTCCGGTACATCGCCGGACAGCGCCACCGAAATCACGGGGAAGAGGCTGGTGCTGATCTCCTGAACGATTGGCTGCTGTACATCGGGCGGAAGCTCGGCGCGCGCGGTGTCCACTTGCGCGCGTACGTCCGCGAGTGCCCGGTCTTTGTTAAACGAGACGTCGAACTGCATGATGATGACGCCTGCGCCCTGATAGGCGCGGCCGGTCATCTCCTTCAGTCCCTGAATCGACCGGAGGTAATTCTCCATCGGCTTCACCAGAAGCCGTTCGCTGTCCTCCGGGCTGATGCCAGGGTAATAGACCTGCACCACGATGTAGGGGATTGGGATGTCTGGATCGGACTCCTTCGGGATGGCAATGAACGCGATCACACCCGCGATGATGGTCACGAGGAAGGCAGCAATCACCAGTCGGGTGTTTTTAACCGCCCAATCGACGATCTTGGTCATGCGCGCGCTCCCGCGGGGACCGCTTTCACGCGCGAACCCTCCGCCACGAACTCCTGGCCGACTGTGATGACGCTGGTGCCGGTCGGCAGGCCGGTGACCCACATCCCGTCCGGCCCGTCGGAAACAATGTTGACCGGCTGGAAGTGGACGATGCCGCTTTGAACAGTGCGTACGCCCACCACGCCGTTGTCATTCAGCACGAGGATGCCCGGCGAGATCTTCATCGCCTCGACCTGTTTTACCGGAATGTGAATGTCCGCGCTTATCCCATCACGCAGCCGCGCGTCGGGATTCGGAAGCTCGATTTCAACCCGGAAGGTACGGGTCGTCGCGTCGGCTTTCGTGGCCACGAAGTAGACTTTGCCTGCAACGTTTTCACCGCTAACCAGTGTAGCATTGGCTGGAGCGCCGATTTTCAGCTTTCCGACATCCTGTTCGGAAACGGCGCCCACGGCCAGGAACGGCTCCGGCGCAATCACCAGTTCGCACTTGTCACCGACCCGCATGTAGTCGCCGACATTAACGTAGCGGTCATCCACAAGTCCGCTGAACGGCGCGCGAATGCTGGTATTTCCCAGTTCGATATCCTGCGTGCGCTCTTCGGCCTTTGCCGCCTCAAGGGCCGCCATGGCCTGCTTCGCAGCCGTTGCTGACATCGCACCTTGCTTGACGAGATTGTCGGCGGCGTCCCATTCCTTCTGACGTTCCGCCACCAGCGCCTTCGCCTGATCGAGCTTCGCACCGCGATCGTTGACCACCAGTTCGCACAGCACATCGCCGGCCTTCACCCGGTCGCCCTTCTCGAAATGGATGGTCTTCACAATGCCATCTACTTGAGCGCGCGTATCGACCGAATGCAGTGCCTGCGTACGGCCGCGGATCGTGATAGTAGCGTCGCGCGCAGAGGCGATCAGTGTCGCGACCTGCACGCGCGAAATGTCGTTGGCTTTCGCGTCGGCCGTATCCTGCGATTGTGGCGCGTGAGCGCCTGTCAGGAACCCCGATCCGACCCACGCTACGACGAGAATGAGGATGACCACCGCAGCGCGGTAGCCGGAATTCATCCGCCGCCAGAATCCCGGCTGCACACGATCCCACCATGCACGAACGTCCTTCAGGATGCGTCCCAACATCTCACTTACTCCGCGGCCTGAAGACCCTGCTGTTCAATCTCCGCGCGGCGCGTACGCAGGAAATCGACAATGGCTTTGTACATGGCGTGCCCGAACTCGGCCGCAAAGCGCTCGCCCGGTAAGACCTGCTCCGATGCATTCTGCTGCAGCTGCACGAGCTTCTTCTCCGCTTGTCCAATGTAACTATCCACGAGCGCGCGGACCCGCGCCTGTGGCAGCAAGTCCGAAAACAACATCGCGAATGCAAAAGACGAGCGGTGCCGATCCTCCGGCAATGGCTTCATCAGCGCAGCGAGAAAGCTTGAGCGTCCGGCCGAAGTGATCGAATACACCTTTCGGTCGGGCCGCTTTTCCTGTGCTTCCTCCCTGACGGAGACGAGCCCTTCGTCCGTCAACCGGCTGAGCGCGGGGTAGATTGAGCCAAAGCTCGCTTCAGCGAAGTGCCGAAGTCCGCCTTCCTCAAAAATCTTTTTGATCTCGTATCCTGTCGCATCAGCACGAGTCAGAATACCGAGACAGATAGTACGAACATCCATGAGCCCCGAAGCCTTATATACGCCCGATATAAATCGATCCTATATAGGGCCGGTAAACGGCTGTTCAACGCCGCGAGGTTCGCTAAGTCGATGGGGCAGCTCTGCAGAAAGTGCGGAGATCGCGGACTAGCGGCTTCAGATCAGCTCGATCCGGTCCACTTCCACCCCTTTCATGCCTTGCCGGGTGGAGTAGCGGATGCGTTGTTCTGTGGCGAGACTAGAGAGGCCCGACCGCCGCAGCGCGCTTGCATGGAGGTACACATCCCCGGCGCCGTTTTCTGGCATGACAAAGCCGAAGCCCTTCTGTTCGTTAAAAAATTTTACCCTTCCCTCAACCATGGGACCGGTTGGACCACTGTCCCGCGGACTTCCCCCAAACCTATCACCGCCGCCGCCATATCGCGGGCCGCCGCCGGACCGGCCGCCGCCACCGAAGCGGCCTCCCCCGCCGAAGCGGTCTCCGCCGCCGAAGCGGTCGTCGCCGCCAAACCGGTCTCCACCGCCGAAGCGATCGTCACCTCCGCCGAACCTGTCTCCACCACCGAAGCGATCCCCAAAGCCGCCGCCGCGCGGCCGCCGCGGGGCCGGTTCTTCGGCCGTGCTGCTGTCCACGCTGTGAACCGCAACTACTTGCAAACCACGAGGCGAGTCTTGCAGATCGCATACAACTGTCGCGCCGGTGGGCATGTTCGGCGTTCCTATCGCCGCCAGTGCCGAGGCGTGGCAGAACGCATCACCACCATTTTCGAGGGTGATGAAGCCATAGCCCTTGGTGGAGTTGAACCATTTGACGGTCCCCTTCGCCGACGCCATAGCAAGAGGGGTGGAACCACTGTTATCGAGATTTGCCATATCCGGTGTGACCAGCCGAGCTTCTGTTCGAACGCGAAGCCGTCCTCCCGGCGTGGACAGCCCGCGATACGCTATCATGCCTTCAAGGGCCGCTGGACCGCAACAGGTGTTAGCGGCGGATCGCAGGTCTTCGGTCCAATCGGTGCGGGATTGAATGCGGTCATGACCGCTCATTTCGTCCCGGTGCTGCTTGCGGGAGGCGCCGCCATTGGCGCGGGATGGTGTGCAGCCATTTTCGCCCGGTATGAGGCGGGGCAGCCTCCATCATATCTCGCAACTATTGCCGCTGCGGTCGGCCTCGCGATTTGGGCTGCGCTGGTGATGCCGCCCAACTTTCTTCTGCCCGCCACCCTCCTGCTTGGATGGGCATTGCTCGGGCTAAGTCTCGTTGACGTTTTGGACTTCAGGCTACCTGACCTAGTCACGCTTCCGCTGATTGTCGCGGGTGTGCTCATTTCTTTGTGGTTGCCCGATCGCAATCCGCTCGGGCATTTGGTGGGCGCGATTGCGGGATTTGTTGCATTCTACGCAATTGCGGCTCTTTATCGGCGCGCGCGGACGCGCGAGGGGCTGGGTTTGGGAGATGCGAAACTTGCGGCCGCCGCCGGTGCCTGGCTGGGCTGGCAGGCATTGCCCTCAGTTGTGCTTGTCGCCTGCATCATCGCTTTCATCTGGATCGGTGTGGCTGTGGCCTTTCGGGGTAAGGCGATACTTGGCGAGCGAATTGCCTTTGGTGTGCCGCTCTCGTTCGCATTCTGGCTTGTGTGGTTGTACGGCGCGCCGTTTTGATCAGTCGAGATATCGATACCAGACCGGGTCTGCGGAATTGCCTGTGAGTTCGACGATCGCGGAACGCTTCATTTCCGCACCGGCGCGCTTTGCATCCATCCTGACAGTGAGCGTTCGGCCGATCAAATAAGGAGGAGTCTTGACATCGGCCGCTGGCCGCAGACCGGCCATTTCCTGCTGACGCCGAATGACGTCCGGCGAGCCCGGGCCGACCTCGCTTAAGGCTTCCAACGCCAGGATCTGCGACGTATCCTCGCTGAAGCCGCCGCTTTCCCCGAAGAATGCGGTAACAGCAGGCGCCACCCGCGCGTAGATCGCATCATCCATGCCCTTGACCAAGCGAAGCTCAGAGACGGTGTGGAAGGATCCGTTCCGGGGCTTGTAGCCCAGGGATGCGTATTGGGGAGCCTCGGCGCCGCTCTGCCGCCGCTCATTGTCCGGATCGATCCAGTCTTCGTAGCTGTCGACCAGCGTACTGAGCTGAGAACGAGAGGCACCGGCGGCCTGAAAGAGTTCACGCACCTGGTCTTCATTGATGCCGTTCAGCGGGACCTTGCCGCGCTCATCCTCGATTGTGATCGTCAGTGCGATGTCATCGAACATAAATTGCCGGCTGGTCCCATCGATCAGCCACTGCTGACGCTTGTCCTTACTTGCCAGTCCTGCCATCGCGGCTTCTAGCCCGGCATCGCAAGCGAATTTGAGGCGAGCGCGCTCGTTCTCAGCCTGCGCTTCTGAGATGATCCCGCGATTTTCGGCGATAACCTCGAAAGACACGTAGCTAAAGGCAGCGATGCCAAGGATCGCAGCCAACATGGCGTAACCTTCATCGCGCTTCCGCATCATTGCCCAATGGCAGCAGGCGGCAGGGGCGCCGCAGAGTGAATTTTCTCGCGGAGCTCTTCGGTAATCGTTTTCACGTCTGCTGCATTCCGGATAACCCGGGGCGTCAGCAATATCAAAAGCTCCGTCCGATCATGCTCTCCACTCGTTGACCCGAACAGGAAACCAAGTCCTGGCACCTCGTTGAGCCAAGGAATGCCAGCCTTCTCTTGATTGCTGTTGTCCTTGATCAGCCCACCTAGGGCGATGGTTTGCCCGTCATTGACAGCTACAGAGCTTTGAATCATGCGCTGCTGGATGGTGGGCGAATTGATGCTCGACGATGTGGTGCTGGAGACGTCGCTCACCTGCTGTTGCAGATCGAGTAGCACCAGGCCGCTGTCATTGACACGAGGCGTGACATTCAGGATCACGCCGGTATCAACGTAGTTGACCTCGTTCGTGATACTTGCGTCGGTGGTCAGCGTGGACGTTACTTGGGCCTGCAACACTGGAACCTCGTCGCCAACCTGCAGGCTGGCGGTGTGGTTGTTCAGGACCATTACTTTGGGTGCCGAAAGCACTTTGATGTGCGTGATGTCAGACAACTCGTTGAGCGCGGCCGCGATGTTCCCGTTCGCCGTGGCAAAGAAATAAGAGAAGCCGGGGAATACCTGCACGAGACCGTTGCTTGTTCCCTGACTCAGCGCGGACGTGCCGCCGCTGCCGCTGAAACGCCACTGGACTCCGTATTGCAGCTTGTCGTTCAGGGTCACTTCGGTGATGGCCGCCTCAATCAGCACCTGCAGAGGCAGCACATCCAATTGCCGCAAGGCGTCTTCGATGAGCCCGTATTGCCGCGGTGTGGAATAAAAAACGATCGAATTGTTGCTATCGTCAGAGGTGATGCTGATAGGCGTTACTTGTCCGGGAAGCATCAGGGTTTGAGACACAATTGGCGATTGCTGCTGGCCGGACGCGTTGTTTTGCCCTAGCTGGCTTCCATTAGCCAAGCCGGAGTTCCCCCCGAACGAACTTCCGCTCTGAAAGCCGCTGCCCGACTGGAACCCCGAGCCGGATTGCGAACCGAACCCGGTCCCCATCCCCATGCCCATGCCTGGCTGCGCACCGGGGCCCGGTGGTATAGTCGGCGGAGCGTTTTGAGACCCGAATGGTCGAGAATTGTTGACGCTCGTGGCCTGACCGGTCGCCGTCAGATTCGGCGTAGTCGATTGGTTTTGTTCATTCGGCGTGCCGCCGAACGCGCCGACGAGAACGGTTGCCAAGTCGGACGCGCGGCCATTTTGCACGTGATAGACGAACAGCTTGCGCTCATTCTCCCCGCTGGCGCGATCAAGGATACCCATCCATTTTTTGAGCTGCGAAAGATATTTTGGCTGACTGGAAATCGCGAGAATACCATTCAATCGCTCGATCGGAATAAGTCGGACAAGGCCGGCAGTCGGGGAGTCCTTGCTGTTTACCATGGCATCCAGCTCTGGCAGCAGCACGTGCATATCGGTGCGTGACGGGACAAGAAGAGCGAAGGACATTCCATGCATCCAGTCCACGTCGAACTGGCGCACCAGTTCGCGGATGGATTTGCGCTCGCCGGCCGTGCCGGTGATGAGTAGCATGTTGCGAGATGCATCAGCGGCCGCAATCGCGTGCTCAGGAAGTAATGGATCGAGCAGCTTCTTCAGATCGGTCGCATTGACGTAGTGGAGCGGGATAGCCTCATTGCCGTAGCCGGCAGAAGTGCTTGGCAAGAGCTGCGGCTGCCGTTGCGCTTTGTCCAATGCAACCACGGTGTACACATCACCCTGACGGACGAGCGCCAGCTTGGAGGCGCGCAGGGCTTCTTCAAATATCGGAAGGACATCACCGCGGGTGACGGGCTGCGCCGTTTGTACCGTAACCGTGCCCTGCACCAGCGGATCGACGGCGTAGTTCAGTCCAAGAATATCACCGAGGATGGCCTTCGCCACCTCATGAACATCCGCATTGGGAAAATTCAAGGTGACGTTATTGGTCTGTGCGGACCTTCCCCCCGGTGCGCGCGGCCCAGCCGTAAATTGCTGTGTACCTGGATAAACAGCTGATGGATTCGGAGGCTGCACGGCCGGTGGTTGGGTAGCCGGCGGTTGAGTCAAAGCCTGAGGCTGCGCAATTGCCACGCCCGCCAAAGATAGCGAGAACAGCACATAAGCTGTGAAGCGGATTTTAAAGCTAGTTATCATCGTCATCATCATCATCGTTGCTATTGTTGCTGCTACTATTGCTGCTGCTATCGTCGTCATCATCGTCATTGCTACTCTTCGAAGCCGACGTGGCGAGTTGCGGATTGATACCGGAGCGTGCCGGGGCCGCTGTCACCGCGATTGTCCGCCGCTCGCCGCCACGGTCGAAAAGCAACTGTGTGCGGTCGATGGAAACGAGGCGCCAGCCCTGAAGAATGGCATCCGGCTTTACACGCATGATCCGTCCCATATTGTCCCGGACGAGAGCGGCCGAAACGCTCCCCGCGATCGCGGTCCCGAGGACCTCGATTCCGTTCAGATTTCCGGTTGTAGTGGCCTGCAGCACAATCGGCGCGCGATCCGGCGCAAATATTGGGCGCTGCAATACGGCAGCATAGTTCCCAGTCATCGGCCCGGCCGGTTCTGCGGCAGGCCGCGGCGCAGATGGCCTTGTTTCCGGCAGGCTGCTGGATGATGGCATCGCAACCTGAAGGCCTGCCGTAGTCAGCAGCAGCACGGCAATGGCCGCGGGAAGGAGTTCAGGACTACGACTGCTGACTGACCTTGACGGGAGCCGAGACCTCAATCCGGACATCCATCGGGGCAGCGTGCCCAGACTTCTGCGCGCGGTCGGCAGCGACCGAAAGGTATCCAACAACGACATAGGGTGCCTCGCTTTCGAGCCGCGCCAGGCTCTTGTACAATTGCGCCATCGTGAGTTGCAGGTCGGCCCGGACTTTCACCCATCCGTCGGGTGTATCGCCCTGGATTTCCGAAACCGTCTGCACGCTTCCGCCTTCTTCATTGGTCATTCGGTTGATACGTTGCTTTAGCATTTCCGCAGCCAACGCCTGCGTTGGTGCGGTAATGGAAAACTTGGCCACCGTAGACTTCTGCTCGACTGCCTGTGCCCGCCACACCGGAATGCCAGCCAGCACGCGCTGATTGCGCTCATAGGTGGCGACCAGATCGCCGCGCTCGAGCGCGCGCGCTGCCATACCGCCGAACACGGGCACGATCACTCCAAGCACGACCACTGCAACCAGCGCCAGTAGGACGCCAAGGGCGATCAGACGTCTCTCTCTCTGCGCAAGAGGCCTCATCGCGTAGCTCCTTCGCGATCAGCCGCCAGTTCAAAGGAGCCGGTCGTCGCCATCGCACCATGCGGATCGGAACTCATGGATCGCGCGTTGCGCAGAAGCGGTGAGGCTTCGATCTTCGCAAGAAGGTCTGGCGTATCCTTTCGGAAGCCTCTGAGCTGAACGGTGCGGCCGTTCCATTCATAGTGCTCCACCCAAGTACCGTCCGGCAGCGCCTGCGATACGGCATCAAGCACCGGCAACGGCGCGTTCTGCTTCTGCAGACGAAGCAGCGTCGCTCGCCGCGTGGCCTCCTTCTGCACCTGATCGCGCAGGCGCATGGCCACTGTCACTGGGCTCTGCTGTGATTCAACCGCTTCGCGCAGCTGGTTGGTGGCGATAGCATCGCGGTAGGTGAGCATGAACAGGTTGAATGCGAGCAGGACACCCGCGGCAATCCAGAAATAGCTGGCGCGACGCCGCCCCGCACTTCCTCCTTCCGCGTCCCGAAGCGCGGGAAGGAAGTTGAGCGTGGAGGGCACTCCCGACCCCGTCACAACTCCAATCGCTGCCGGATCGATATTGTTGGTGCGTGAAAGTTCGAGCGTCCTGCTCGCAGACTGGCGCGGGATCACGCCAACCATCACCTGTTGACGCCCGCGTTCATCGTCTCGTGATACCACCTCGGTATCGAAAAGAACCTGATCAGCACGGAAAGGTGTCAACCGGTCGAGATCGAGCGCCACAACCCGCTTCAGATCGCTCGCCGGTAGAATTGGCAGATCGACCTGGCGCAACAGCACTTGGTCCGCGGGTATCAGGACTTTCACTGAGCGGCGTGGCCTTTCCGGAAGCACCTGTCCTGAGTGCTCATCCCGGTAAACAACACCGTTGTCGCCAAATTCTGCAACAACCGAGGAGCGCTTCAGGAAACGATCCTGCCATTCCGTCGGAACCATTCCCAACAGTTCGTCGGCCCACCAGCGGAAGGCGTGCAGCAGCCACTGGAAAATGGCTTCGTGATCGGCGTTCAGGAGATCCTTGAAATTCACGCTCTACCTCTGCACCGCTTCGTACTGATTACTAGCACGCACATAGAATCCACTGTTGCGAACGGTTTGATAAGCAATTCCGGCCAGACGCGCGGGTCCTGCGGCGCGAAGTGGACGCGGATGCGGATCAATTGGGGCGGAGCGGGCCGCTGCTCCCAGGCAAACCGCCATGCCGGACGGTTGTCCGGCGGAGCAACCCCGAAATAGGCAATATCCAGACCTTGCACGTGATGCAACAGGACTAGACTTTCGCTCGGCGTGTTAGGATCCGTGGCGACATCACTGACCGAAGAGAGAACCAGGTCGCCATTGGAGGCGATTGCCAAAAGGTAGCGCCGCAAGGCAGACGGGGCGCCAATATCGCGCGGCGGCGCGAGAAACGTCATTTTATCGGCTACCCCATCGAAATCCGCGTAAGATGGGATTTTGTCATAGCGGGTTGCGGGAAAAATGCGTTCGATCCGCTCTCGCAGGACCAGTTGCGTGCCGGCGATGGCATCGCCCATGGTGTTGGAAGCGTCTACTCGATCCCACACACGGCGCGTCGTGCCGAGGCCAGATACCATCATGGCGCTGGTCATGCCGACGATAATGAGCGTCGCCAGCATCTCGATGAGCGCGTATCCAGCAGAGCGAACCACCATGCGTCAGCTGCCTTGCCCGAGCGCGAGCGTCGAAATGGAAGCGAGCTGACGGCCTTTCGGATTGCGCACGAAAACGGTCACGCGCCAGACGGTTCCAGCGTTGCTAGGTGGCAGTGCGTTCGCCATCGGCTCGATCTGAATGCGCCATGGAAAGCCGAGCGATATGCCAGTCGTCACACCTGGCGCGACGGGCACGAGCGGTCCAACAGTCGCAAGTTCAGATTGAGCAATAAGCGTCGCAAAGCGTTTCTCTTCCGCCATGCGGTTTCGTGCTGCGCTATCAACCACCGAATGAAACATAGCGCCAAGCGTCAAAGCGACGATGGCGGATCCAATCAGCGCCTCAACCAGAGCCTCGCCGGCTTCGTGGCGCATTAGCGGCCTCCCGCCGTGACTGCGCCGGTCGTTGTATCGACAGCGAGGGGTATCTTCCGCCCGCCCGACGCCAGAACGATATTCGCAGGCACCATCGATCCGTCGGCCATGAAAGATACGGGGCCCGACATTGTAAGCCCGATATTCTCGGGCAGGTGCCGCGTGCCGCCGATCCAGTCATAGCCCCGACCGCGCGGCAACGGCTTCATCACCACAGGGTTGCCGGTACGCATGGCCGTCGCGCGCGCCACTCGCAGGTCTGCCTGCATCGTACTGGTCGATTGTCGTAGCGACAGTAGATCGAGCGACGCGCCGATGTTGGGGGCGATGATGGCGGCGATCATCCCGACAATCGCAAGCACTACCAGCGCTTCCAGCAGGGTAAAGCCGTCGTCCATTCTACCAGCTGCCGACATCCTGCGCCTCGCCAGTGCCGCCCGGCTGCTTGTCCGAACCCAGGGAAAAGACGTCGATTTCGCCGTGCTCGCCCGGGACTTTGTAGAGGTACAGATCGCCCCATGGATCGACGAGCGCGCTGTCCTTCTTCAGGTAGGGTCCGTTCCATCCATTCGCCGTCGGAGGCGCCGCGACAAGGGCCTTCAGGCCTTCTTGAGGAGTGGGGTAACGCCCGACATCGAGCCGATACAGCTCAAGCGCCGCCACAACATTTTGGATCTGCACCTTCGCGGTTTGGGTACGAGAGGTTCCCAGATACTTGATCACCTGCGGCGCAATGATTGCGGCAAGCAGCCCAAGGATCGCTAACACAACGAGCAATTCGAGAAGAGTAAAGCCGGCTTCGCCCCTCCGGCGGGGGTTCAGTTTGTCGAGCATGGTTCAGGGTCCTAGCGCTAGGTCGTTGAAGCCCAAGATTGCAGACATGATGGAAGCGATGACGGTTGCCACCACTCCCCCCATAAAGACGGTGATGGCCGGCGTCATAAAGGAAATCATACGCTGAATCGCGGTGCGTACGTCGCGATCGAGCACGTCGGCAAGCCGATTCAGCATGAGCCCGAGTTGTGCTGTTTCTTCGCCGGTGCGCAGGAAACTGAGCGCCATCGGCGGGAACAGTCCCGTTGCGGCAAGCGGGCCGGATAGGCCGCCGCCCTGTTTCAAGCCTCGTGTGACCTTGTCGATGGACTCCGACATATGGGTATTCGCAATCGAGCGCTGCGCAATACCGATCGCGGTGGGCAGAGCCACGCCGCCATCGAGAAGACTCCCGAGTGTGCGCGCAAAGCGCGCCGTCTCTGCATTCCGCACCACAGTCCCAAGGACTGGTACCTTCAGCAGTCTTCGGTCGAACGCGCGGCGCACATGCGGTCGCTTCAGCCAACGATACAAAGCGATGACAGCCACAACGAGAACGAGCGCCGCAATCAAGCCATAAGACCGCGCAAAGTGGCTTGCCCCCATCACGATGTGGGTCATCGTCGGCAGCTTGGCGCTAGGCATATCGGAGAACAGTTCTTCGAATTGCGGCACCACGAACAGCAGCATCACCAGAATGACGCCGCTTGCCACCACCAGCAGAAGGGCCGGGTAGATAAGCGAAGAGACAATGGTCTGGCGCAGCGCCTCAGCGCGATCCAATGTCTCAGCGAGGCGGCTAAGGCTTTCATCGAGCTTCCCGCTGGCTTCGCCGGCTTCCGCCATCGCCGAAGCCATCGGCGGAAACACGCCGTCGGAATCCATCATGCCGCGGGATAGCGCGGAACCGTGCCGTACCCTGTCTCGAAGTTTCGCGAACACACCTTTCAGCGCCGGCGGCCGGGTGATGTTCTCGACACAGACCTGCAGCGCGCGATCAAGCGAAAGGCCAGCGTTCAACAGAACAGACAATTCGCCTAGCGCGTTCGCGACGCCCTGGCGCATCGCCGAATTGGTTCGAACTTTCGCCTCTTTCGACGCCTTAGCAGCCGTTTCCACGGCCTCAATGGGCATCAGGCCGAGGCGTTTCAGCCGCAGGAGTGCATCGTCGCGGGAATTGCTGTCCAGCACCCCGGTCCGCAGCTGACCTGTGGCGGTTGCCGCTCGATATCGGTACGTCGCCATCCGCTAAACTTCGCGCGTTGCGCGAAGCACCTCTTCAATGGTTGTGAGCCCGGCCTGCGCCTTCACCAGTCCATCCGCGAACATCGTTCGCATGGATTGGCTTACGGAGGCGCGATGAATTTCCCGTGCTTCCGCACGCGCCAGCACCAACCGCGTGATCTCCTCAGTCATCACGAGCAGTTCGGTAACAACAAGGCGTCCGCGGAAGCCTGTTCCGTCGCAAGCCGGGCAACCTTTTGGATGATAGAGACGCTCGATCGAGCGTTCTGCAAGATCGGGCGACAGCGCATGCAACGCCGCTTGCGAGGGTACGTACTCCTCACGGCAATGCGGGCAAAGGCGGCGCACCAGACGTTGCGCCAGTACGGCATTCAATGTCGATGTGATCAGAAATGGTTCCACGCCCATATCCAGCAGGCGCGTGATTGTGCTGGACGCATCGTTGGTGTGAAGGGTGGAAAGAATGGTGTGGCCTGTCAGCGCCGACTGTACAGCCACTTCGGCGGTTTCAAGATCGCGGATTTCGCCCACCATCATCACGTCCGGATCCTGACGCAGGAAAGAGCGCAAGGTGGCGGCGAAGGTGAGTCCGATCTGCGGTTTCACTTGCGTCTGGTTGATGCCAGCAAGTCGGTATTCTATCGGATCCTCGATGGTGAGAATCTTGCGGTCCGGTGAATTCAACGTAGCAAGCGAGGCATAAAGCGTTGTCGTTTTGCCGCTGCCGGTCGGACCCGTCACGAGAACAATGCCGTGTGGCTGCCGGATCGCGTGCAAGTAAGGATCGAGAACCGCATCGTCGAAGCCGAGCGTTTTGAAATCGAGCGACAGTTTTGAGCGATCAAGAATGCGCAGCACCACAGTCTCGCCGTGGATGGTCGGAGAAGTCGCAACACGGAGGTCAATTTCATGCCCCCGCACCGCGATCCGGAGCCGGCCGTCCTGGGGAAGACGCCGCTCTGCAATGTCCAGGCCCGACATCACCTTGATGCGGGAAATCAATGCCGATTTCAAATGCGCGGGAAGTGTCTCGACTTCCTTTAGCGCGCCATCGACGCGAAAGCGGACTTTCACCGAATCGTCTGTCGGTTCGACGTGAATGTCCGAGGCGCGAGACTCCGAGGCGCGAGTGATCAGTCCGTTGACCAGCCGCACGACCGGCGCGTCGCTAGCAAGATCCTTGAGGCGCTCAACATCGGCTTCATCGGCGGCGTTCGGATCTTCCCCGTCGGTCTGCTGCTCTGACCCGTAAAGGCGATCCAGCGCCGCTTCCACATCGCTGGTGCGGCCCACCATCGCCGCAATCTTGCGGTCGGCGGCAAAGCTCAAAGCCTGAAGCGCATAGGGATCGAGTGGATCGGTAAATGCTACCCGTAGTTCGGATTCGGTCTGCGCCAACGGGACGGCCTTCACATCCCTTAAGAAGCGGATAGAGATCAGTTCAGTGGCGACCGGCTCCTGCGGGAAGTCCTCCGAGGAAGCGATGGGAAACCCTGTGGCGTCCGCGATCATGTTGGCGAGCGTCTGTTCGGCGACCAGACCCAGACGGGTAAGGACGGCATCCAGCCGCTCGCCGGTTTCCTCATGGACCAATTGCGCGCGCGCAAAGGTCTCCGGCGCTACTAATCCCCGTTCGAGGACGAGCTGATCAAGTCCCTTAGGTGTATCCATTGCCCAACCTGAACCCCATCACTGCCGTCAGAACGGCCGGAAGGTCAAGCGAGTGCTGCGTACCCGCTCCTGACTTTTTGCGTCAGCCATAAATGACTGCCTTATCCGTCCATCTAATGGGCACCTTATAATCCGTAGATTTCGTGTAAGTGTCTGATACATTAACATTACATTACTTGCAGGGGCTCCCGGGCCTCGTCGGTAATGGCTCCGATCCCGAATCGATCTACCTTCAGCTGATGGCTCGAGTCCGCCAAATTCAGTCGGAACAGCGTGCAAAAAGCCGCGACACGACCCGAACCAACATAATGTCCGCGGCACGAGAGGTCGCAAAGCGGAATGGCGCCGCACGCCTGTCGTTGCGGAGCGTAGCTGCCGAAGCCGGCTTTGCGCCAGCAGCCCTCTACGTCTATTTCCGCAACAAAAACGACCTGATGCTTGCCCTCGCTGCCGATGATCTTGGCGATATTGCACGCGTAATGCGGCAAGCGTGCGCGCATGCTGACAAGGCAAGGGGGGCACGGACCGCGGTTTCGGCAACGCTCGATCTTCTCTCAAAATCCGAAACGCTCGCGGCTGCCGTGATCGCGCTTAACTCGCGGCCAGACAGCCGGGCAGGGCGCCTCTTCAATGGGCGCCTGATTGCCGTGCTATCGGCTTTGGCGGCGGCCACCGGAGCGCCGGTCGATGCTCGTGAAGGCCGGGCGGACGTGCTATTGGTCGCTGCGACGCTGACCGGTTTGGCCATGCTGGTCCGAAGCGGCCGTCTCGAGGCCCTCGGCCTTGCTCCGGATGAAGTGCTTGCCCGTATGCCACGTTGGCTTGAGGGCGCAGCCGGCCGACAAAATTTCGCAAATCTAGCAGTTTGATCGTCCTTGCCTCCGCGCAACTTTGTGTCTGAACGAGAGGTACGATTGCATTTCTATAGTCTGGCGTAACCAATTCATTCAGGGTATGTTTCGCTGCAGATGGGGTGTCCATCATCGACCAAAGGTCGATCGTCAACCGAAACTGAGGGAACTTCCGAATGAAAACGCGTCTCGCGTCGCTGGCGTTGCTTGCGACATCTGTGGCGGCACTGTCCGCCTTCTCCGCGTCGGCCGATCAGGCCAATGGCGTGCGGCCAATCCTGGACAAATTCCCGGTGAGGGCGCCGTATCACGCAGTTACCGACAAGATGGTAAAGGCTCGCAAGCCGGCAGCCCAAGTCACGCAATGGAGCGGCAGCTTCACCGATCACCACAGCAC
>DATAVW010000214.1:0-3524 GCA_036267515.1 Rhizomicrobium sp. | reverse complement strand
CTCCGCCGTTCGGTTGTGGCCACTCTCGCGGCCATGAAGGGCGTGGGATGAACCCCAAGCAACCTACGCCGCATAGCGCCCAGCGTGGCGACTTTCTGGTCTCTGTCGCCGTGGTGGGCCTTGCGTGGACGCCCCGTCAGATTATGGCGCTGGAACAGTTGGCGCGAGACCTTGGAGGCGGCTACCAGTTTTGGGAAATAGTCATCGTCGCGCCGATCATTGAAGAGTTGGAGCCTCGCGTATTGTCCGCGTTGGGCGGGATCTCCAACGTGCGCCTTCTGCGAGTAGGCGAGGTCGACAATTTCTACCGCTTGCGTCTTGCGGCTGCTGCGGAGGCCATTGGAGATGTGGTGGTGCTCACCTCCGGCGACGAGCTGGAACTGATGAATGTGGTTGTCCTCGCCAACCAAGTCTATGAGAGCAACGATGTCATCGTTATGGCGCGTGGGCGGCAGGGCTTTCTAGCCACGGCTTTCGTTGCTGCGCTTGGCTATCTCATCGACTATCGCATCGATCCCCGCGACACACTCACTGCTGGCTTCCCGCGCTCGTGGCTCGACCCCGTGATCGCCCGGCCAGATGCCGATCTGCTGTTGCGTTTCGAGCGTCGCAGAAGCGCCACGTATTTTAGGCGCGAACCCGTGCCGGACCGAGCCGAAGTGCCGCGTGCGCTACGCTCGATCGGCCGACGCTTCCGATTGCTGGCGGATCTGCTAGCCAGCGCTGCGCCACGCGTGCTTCGGTCGGTCGCCGCACTTTCCTTCGTGCTGTCCATCTTCGCCGGCCTCTACGGTGTCTATGCCATCGCCGTATGGCTTTTGAAAACGGATGTCGCGCCAGGCTGGCTTACCACTTCTATGCTCCAGGTGGTGATCGTGGGCTTTTTGGGCGTCACGGTTTCTGCCATCTCCATCGGCATCGTGAAGCTTCTGGACCGTATTGAAGGCATGCTGCGCTACACCATTGTGGACGAGCTAAATAACGTGGATTTTTTCAGTAAGGTCAAGGATTTGAACGTGGAGATGCGCAACCGCGAAGTGGCGGAACGGCGCTGATGGCGGCAGCGACAGACGAAAGAGAGATCCATCGCCGAGGTTGGTCGGTCCCCAGTTTCACCGCCACCGTGCTGGCGCCCCTGCGCCGGCCTTACTGCCTTGTCGTCCCTGTCATCAACGAGGGCGCTCGTATCCGGCGGCAACTGGTCGAAACGCGTGACCTTGGCATGTGCGAGGCGCTTGACGTGATCATAGCCGATGGTGGCTCCGTTGACGGTTCGCTGAAAGAGGGCTTTCTGCGCTCGACCGGCGTGCGCGCGCTTCTCACGAAGACCGGCCCGGGCAAGCTTTCCGCGCAGTTGCGCTGCGCATACGCTTTTGCATTGGTTGAGGGCTACAGCGGCATTATCACCATCGACGGCAACGGTAAGGATTCAGTCAGCAGCCTGCCGCGGTTCATCCAGGCGCTGGACGCCGGCGTCGACTATGCTCAAGCATCGCGCTTCATCGAGGGCGGAGAGGGAATCAATACGCCCCTTTTGCGGTTGCTGGCTATCCGTCTGCTGCATGCTCCTGCGCTCAGCATTGCCGGCCGACGATGGCTCACAGACACCACGCAGGGCTACCGCGCCTATTCCTCTCGTTTTCTTTTGGACGAGCGCGTCCAGCCTTTCCGCGACGTATTCGTGCGTTATGAGCTTTTGGCCTATCTCAGCGCGCGGGCAGGACAGCTTGGCTATCGTAGCGTCGAGATCCCGACGCGGCGCGCTTATCCAGCAAAAGAGGCTATTCCCACAAAGATAGGCGGCGCACACGCGCATATGGACATCATCAACGTTCTCTGGAAGACGCTGCGGGGCGACTACAATCCACCGGTGCGCTAGGCGACCATGGCACGGCCTGACTACGACTTCGCGGTGATCGGTGGTGGCTTTTACGGTTGTTGCCTTGCTCTTTTGCTGCGAAGCATCACCGACCGCGTGATCATCGTCGAAGCGAGCACCGGCGTTCTTGAGCGTGCGTCACGTGTCAACCAGGCGCGCATCCATACCGGCTTTCATTATCCCCGCAGCTTCCTGACGGCGCTGCGTTCCATGATGTTACATCGGCGCTTCGCGTCGAATTTCCCGTTTGCGGTGGTCGACGATTTTCAAATGCTCTACGCGATCGCACGGCGCCGGTCCAAAGTGTCTGCGGCACGCTTCCTACGGATGTTTGAAAATCTGCAAGCGCCCATTGTACCTGCAAGCCGAGCCGATACTTCACTCTTCTCCAGCGAGTTGGTGGAGGCCGTCTTCAATGCGCAGGAATGGGCATTCGACTATCGCGCCTTGCGTGACAATCTGTTGGAACAGATTGTCCGGCATCGACTGGAACTTCGGACGGACACTTTCGTGGTTCGGTTGGAACAGCGTTCGGGTGAGGTGGCGGTAGAGCGTTCCAACGGACCTGGTTTCACCGCAGGAACGGTATTCAATGTCACGTACGCTATGCTGAATGCCATTCTGACGGCGAGCGGCATTCGCCCACTTGGTCTCAAGCATGAGTTCGTGGAGATTGCACTGGTGGAACCGCCGCCGGAACTAAGGGGCCTCGGCGTGACGGTCATGGACGGCCCTTTCTTCTCCGTGATGCCCTATCCTTCCGAGGACCTCTATTCGCTGACCCACGTGCGCTACACGCCACATTTTTCATGGCTTGATAAAAATGTGAGTGAGACACCTTATGAGCTCGCTCGTTCGTTGCCGCGAGTCTCACGTTGGCGCCACATGATGATGGATGCACGCCGCTACATGCCGTGCTTGGAGAGTACTCAGTGGCGTACTTCGCTTTTCGACGTAAAGACGCTGCTGTTGAAGAACGAACGCAACGACGGGAGGCCCATCCTGTTCCACAGGCACCCAGATGCGCCCAACGTGATCTCTGTGCTCGGCGGAAAGATCGACAATATCTATGATTTGTTTGATGTGCTGCCTCGGGAGGACGAGCACTGGCGCGGCATCGACCTATCCTGCCTTTTGCCCGGCGCCAGCCCGTGATTGATCGGGTGGCAATTGCTTTGACTCTTCGAACTTTGCCGCGAACGCTTAGTTTTTTCGGTTCGTTTTTCCGGGCAACGCAAGGAAGTCTTCCGCTGGAAGTATGCATGAAGCCCCCCGCGAGGTGCGCTACTTTGCAGCGGTCGTGTTTGGGTATTCCGTAGACTTTGCGGCCTCCTTCTCAATCTTTAGGCTGCTTCACATTTCGCTCGAGGCGGCAGCATGCATCGGCTTCGTTCTAGGGTAATCTTCAATTATCTTGCCCATGAGTGTTGGACATTCGCAGGCGAGCGGCACACCGGTTATATTTGACGATTCGGCAAGTTCGTTTGGGTTTCCCTGTTCATTTTGGCTTTACGCGTCGCGGTGATCTGGCTGATCGAACCTTATGCTGTCGCCCGTGAAGAACGCGTTCACGGTTGGGGAGGTGCAGGGATCTGATCGTCGGATGCGGCTGCGAGGGCTGCCAGGAATAGGCACAACAGGAGCC
>DATAVW010000213.1:0-20726 GCA_036267515.1 Rhizomicrobium sp. | reverse complement strand
CATTGGCCGCTTTTTGGAACACGGCCGCGTCGTCTGCTTCGGAAACGGCCACGAACTACCCTCTCCAAAGGCGAAAGTATTTATCACTTCCGCCGACTGGATGCCGCGCAACCTGGATCGCCGCGTCGAAACGCTTGTTCCTATCGAAAATCCCACCGTGCATGAGCAGGTGATGGGGCAGATTATGGTGGCGCTGTTGAAAGATCAGGCGCAAAGCTGGACGATGCAGGCGGACGGCAGCTACCTGCGCGATCCTGGTTACCTACGGGAAGACGCTTTCTCCGCGCACACCTATTTCATGACAAATCCATCTCTGTCCGGCCGCGGACGCGCTCTCAAGATGACGCAGAAGCGGCCCATCTCGATTGCGAGCCGAAACGACTGACCGTGACACTGGCCGACCCAGCAACGATTGCTGCCCCGCAGGATGGGCGGGGAGCCCGGGCGCGTTCCGGCCCTCTCGCTATCGTGGACATCGGTTCGAATTCCATTCGTCTCGTGATCTACGAATCCTTCACTCGTACGCCCGCGGTGTTGCACAACGAGAAGGCGATCTGCGCGATCGGCCGCAACATGGTATCCAGCGGCCGTCTCAGCGAGGAGGGCATCCGCTCCGCGCTGGCCGCGCTCGCGCGTTATCGAATGCTCGCCGATGCGCACCACGCAGATATTCGGGAAGCAGTCGCCACCGCCGCGGCGCGCGATGCTCCGAACGGCCGTGAGTTCGTGCGTCGCGCGGAAGCGGCCTGGGGCAGTCCCATTCGCATTCTCTCGGGCGAGGAGGAGGCGCGGATCGCCGCCGAAGGGGTGATCGCCGGTATCCCTGATGGTGACGGCCTGGCCGCCGACCTAGGTGGCGGAAGCCTCGACATGGTGCCGATTAGAAGCGGCGCGACGGGCGAGGCACTTACCTTTCCCTTCGGCCCTCTGCGTCTCATGGATCTGGCGAAAGGAGATCGCGACAAGGCACGAGAGATTGTGGACCGGGATCTTTCTAAATTCGGGCAGCTCGCACGGCTGAATGGGCGGACACTCTATGCCGTGGGAGGTGCGTGGCGCAGCTTCGCACGAGTGGACATGGAAGAGACGCGCTATCCGCTGCACGTCCTGCATCACTACGAGATTCCCCGCAGCCGCGCCCTGAAACTGGCGCGGGTTGTCTCGCAGATGTCGCGGAAGTCGCTCGACCGGTTGGGCATCATTTCACGGCGCCGCGCAGAAGCACTGCCGTATGGCGCAATTGTATTGGAGCGGTTGCTGCTTGCAGCCAATCTCGATCGAGTGGTGATCTCCGCCTATGGCCTTCGCGAAGGCTTGCTACATACGCAGCTATCGCCGGAGGAGCGCGGCAAGGACCCGCTGATCGAATTCGCTGCCAGTGCAAACCGCAGGTTGTCGCGCACGCCTGCGCATGCCTGTGAACTGCTCCGCTGGATGTCCCCGATATTTGCCAACGGCTCGCAAGGGCTGCGGCGCATTCGGGAGGCGGTATGTCTGTTTTCAGATATCGGCTGGCGGCGTCATCCGGACGACCGGGCCGCCGGCGGCTTCAACGAGGTAGTCACCGCGCCCTTCGCTGGCGCCTCTCATCGAGAGCGCGCGCTTATTGCGACAGCCATTTTTCACCGCTATTCGGGCGATGAGGATTTCCCCCAGGGTACCGCCATTCAGGAGCTTTTAGAGCCGGCAGACAGCCGGCTCGCGCTGCAGCTCGGACTTGCCGCCCGCCTGGGCTTTGCGATTTCTGCCGCGGCGGTCGACGAGTTGTTCCATTATCCGCTCAAGATTGCCGGCAATCGCCTCATGCTGGAGATACCTCGCCGTCGCGGCGCCATTGCCGCCGAGCCGGTACAAAAGCGCCTTTCAGAACTGGCGCAGGCCTTAGGCGTCAAGAGCGACGTGCAGATCGGTTAGCTTGCAACCGCGGCCCGCCGGGTCTTTAAGCCATAGCGGCGGCCCCCAATTTAATGGGCCGTCACAATCAGCGGGCGGGCGAAGGAGAGAGAATCATGGGTGGCCTGAGCATCTGGCACATTCTCATCGTGGCGATGTTCGCCGTTCTGCTGTTTGGCGGTCGCGGCAAGATTTCCGAGCTGATGGGCGATGTCGCCAAGGGCATCAAGAGTTTCCGGAAAGGGCTGAACGAGCCCGACGAGGACGATCATCGGCCTCGCCCGCTGGCCGATCAGCGCAGCGACGAGACGGCAGTAAACAAGGACCAGACCGTCGGGCGGTAGCCCAACGCCGATGATTGATCTTAGCTGGAGTCACATCCTCATTGTGCTGGTCGTGGCGCTGGTCGTCGTCGGCCCCAAGGATTTGCCACGCCTGATGCACATGGTTGGCCGCTGGCTTGCCAAGGCGCGTGCTATGGCCGACCAGTTCAAGAAAAGCTTCGACGAAATGTCGCGCCAGGCCGAACTCGACGAACTGCGCACCGAGCTTCAGGCGCTACGCAACGAGCGGCCGTTTGCAGCCATCGAGCAATCGCTGCACGAGCCCGTGATGCCTTCCGATGCGGCGGCAAAAGGGCCAGCTGTCGGCGATGCAGGAGGGGCGGAGGGACGAAACGTTCAGCATGATCCGGCGCCATCCGTTTCTGCGGCACCCGGCGGAGACGTGCCATGACCGTCCGCACTTCAGAAGACGAAGCGGCCATAGAAGCAACGAAAGCGCCGTTGCTCGATCACCTGGTCGAGTTGCGCAAGCGTATTCTCTGGTCGCTGCTGGCACTTGCTGTGTGCTTTGGAATCTGCTTCGGCTTCTCGAAGGAAATCTACGCCTTCCTCACCGAGCCGCTGGCGCATGCGCTGGCCGGGCAGCCAAATCATCACCTGATCTACACCAGCGTTTACGAGACATTTTTCACATATGTGAAGCTGGCGGTCTTCGCGGGATTATGTCTCGCGTTCCCCATCATCGCCTCGCAGATATGGATGTTCGTGGCCCCCGGCCTCTACCGGCAGGAACGCAAGGCTTTCCTGCCGTTTCTCGTCGCCACGCCCATTCTCTTCCTTATCGGCGCAGCGTTCGTTTTCTACGTAATGCTGCCCTTCGCGATCCGGTTTTTCGTGGGATACGAGACGCCAAGCGGTCCCAATAGTCTGGGCATCGAATTGATGCCCAAGGTGAGCGAGTATCTCGATTTCGTCACCACGCTGATCTTCGCTTTCGGACTGACGTTCCAGTTGCCGGTGTTGTTGTCGCTGTTGGGGCGCGTGGGCCTGGTAACGAGCGCGCAACTGCGGGGCATGCGGCGCTATGCGATCCTGGCGATTACGGTGGTAGCGGCCATTCTCACGCCGCCGGATTTTATCAGCCCATTCACGCTGATGGTGCCGCTGGTCCTGCTCTACGAAATCTCGATCTGGTGCGTGAAGCTGATCGAGAACCAGCGCGCGCGCGACGCGTCCGCCCGTGCTGCCTCGACGGGCTGACGGTCGCGACAAAGGCGCCTCAGTAGTGGTGGGGATGCAGCACGCCCAAGAACCAGAGCAGCAGAAGCACCACGACGATGGCGACCACCACGCTCCCGCAACCCGTGGGACCGTAACTGCGGTGGGCGTAATATCCGCCTCCGCCGCCAAAGATCAGCACGAGAATCAGAATGATGATCAGCAGGGTCATCGGCGGCTTCTCCCGTTAAACGTCATTTCATAACGCACGAGCACGAAAAAACGGGCCGGGGACAGAAGCTCTTCTTCCCGGGAGATCCCGGGAAGCCTTGGCTTGCCATCGTTCCTGATAGGTTCTATGTTCCATGAAAATATGCGTTCAGAGCTGTGGATGGAAAAAAACTGATTGGTTCCTAACCCGTCTCGCCGATGTGACCAACCGTTCGGTGGCCGGCAGTCACGCTAAGAGGGGGGGAGGGCCGCTTCTTGGAAAACGAAAATCCAGATGTTGGGACACGGAGACTTTTCAATCCCGAAATTCGGCGCGAGGGGGAGGGGAGTGCGAATCTAAGAAACAACCACGCTGCATCTGGTGTCTGAATCAGCGCCTGCCACTATGTCGCTCAGTCCGCTGCTCCGGCTCTCCGGGCGAAATGCCATCCTCGCTCGGCCAGCGGCCGTACCCTGGCGGCATTTTCCGCGCCTTGGGCGCTTGCCGCGGTGCCGTCGCGCACCCGTCCAACGATCCCCTGAAGGATGCCAGCCAGGCGAAAGAAATTGTAGGCGGCGTAATAATCGAGCTCCGGCAGGTCCTGCCTGTTCGTACGGCAGAGATACCGAGCCGTGTACTCATCCATGGAAGGAATGCCGAGCGAAGTCAGGTCGGCATTCAGCAACGTGGCGCCGGTGTTCGAGCCTTCACCGGGCATCTGCCACTGCATCAGATGGTAGGTGAAATCGGCCATGGGGTCGCCGATGGTGCAGAGCTCCCAATCAAGGACGGCGAGCACCTGCGGTTTGGCGGGATGCAGGATCATGTTGTCGAGCCGATAATCGCCGTGAACGATGGCATCGCGCGGGGCGTCGGGGAGGTGTTGCGGCAGCCATTCGATGAGTTTTTCCATCTCGTCGATGGGTTCTGTTTCCGAGGCTTTGTACTGCTTGGTCCAGCGGGCGATCTGCCGGGCCACGTAGTTGCCGGGCTTGCCGAAATCGTCGAGGCCTAGCGAGCGCCAATCAAGGTTGTGCAGCCGCGCGAACGTCTCATTCATCGCATCGTAAATCGCGTGGCGGTGTTGCGGGGTTTGATCTGGAAGGAGCGGTCCCCAGTAGATGCGTCCCTCCACATGTTCCATGACGTAGAACATGGTGCCGATAATGGATTCGTCTTCGCATAGCAGATAGGGCTTGGCCACGGGGAAGCCCGTTGGGTGCAGCGCTGAAAGGATGCGGAATTCGCGATCCACGGCGTGTGCGGAGGGCAGCAACTTGCCCGGTGGCTTGCGGCGCAGCACATATTTTTTTTTGGGCGTGATGAGCTGATAAGTAGGATTGGATTGTCCACCCTTGAATTGCTGCACCGCTAAGGATGGCATGAACCCGTCAATACGCTCGGCAAGATAGTTTTCTAGCCGCCTCACATCGAAGCGATGCTGCTCCCGAACATCCTGCGTACCGGAAAATGCGGTTTGTCGGTCGAGAGCTTCGGTCATAGAGAATGCTAGCCGCGCAGCGCGCGCCAGCCAATGTCATGGCGGCAGAAGCCCTCCGGCCAATCAATCAGATCGACGGCGCGATAGGCGCGTTCCTGCGCCTCCGCCACCGTTTTACCAAGAGCGGTGACATTCAGAACGCGGCCGCCGGTGGCAATGAGCTTTCCATCTCGCCGTTCCGTTGCGGCATGGAAAATCTGCACGCCTTCGATTTGTGACGCGACAGCCAGGTTGCGGATTTCGGAACCCTTGGCGTAATCGCCCGGATAGCCTTTCGTCGCCATCACCACGGTCAGTGCAGCTTCATCCGACCAACGCAGACCGGGGTGCTTCAGCTGTCCGTCACGGGTCGCGATCAACGCCGTCGCGAGGTCCGATCTTAAACGCATCATCAGCACCTGGCATTCCGGATCGCCGAAGCGGCAGTTGTATTCGATCAGCTTCGGTTCGCCATCCCTGATCATCAAACCGGCATACAGTACGCCCATGTACCGCGTGCCGCGCGCGGCCATTGCCGCAATAGTGGGACGCACGATCCGTTCAAGCGCCTTTTCTGTTACTTCTGCCGTGAGCACGGACGCGGGCGAGTAAGCGCCCATACCGCCGGTGTTTGGGCCCGTGTCGCCGTCGAAGACGCGCTTGTGATCCTGCGCTCCGGCAAGCGGAAGAATGTGCTCCCCGTCGGTCAGGACGAACAAACTCGCTTCTTCGCCGTCGAGATATTCTTCGACGACGATCTCAGTCCCCGCCTTGCCCAGCATGGAGTCGATCGCGCGCTCGCGTTCCGATGCGCTCTCGGCAACAATGACGCCCTTGCCAGCCGCGAGGCCGTCCGCCTTTATCACGGTTGGCAAGCCAAGCGTGGCCGCGAACCGCTTCGCTGCCGCTGGCTCGCTGAAACGTTTGTATGCTGCCGTTGGAATATTGTTGGCAGCGCAAAGGTCCTTGACGAATCCCTTGGAGGCTTCCAGCACAGCGCCCGCAGCGCTGGGGCCGAGCGCCCGGATGCCGGCCATTTCCATGCGGTCCCAAAGACCGGCTACGAGCGGTGCTTCCGGCCCAATGAGTACGAAGTCGATCTGGTGCGCCTTTGCGAAGTCCACCAGCCGGTCGAGTTCGAGGACTCCGATCGGCACGCAAGCCGCAACCTCAGCGATTCCTGCATTGCCCGGCGCGCAGTAGAGCTTGTCCAGGAGCGGGCTCGCAGAAAGCGCCCACGCCAGCGCGTGTTCGCGTCCGCCGGAACCAATTAAGAGAAACCGCAAGTTTCACCCCACAAAGCTGCCGTGTCCTGTATCATCGGTGGAATCATGAGTGAAGCCGCACCAGACCGCCCCAATCTGCCGGAGTACAGCGTCAGCGAAATCGCGAATGTGCTTAAACGGACGGTCGAGGACGCCTTCCCGTTCGTGCGGGTGCGCGGCGAGATCAGCAATCTTAAGTTCCACTCTTCCGGCCATATCTATTTCGACTTAAAGGACGACAAAGCCTGCCTCAATGCGGTGGTGTGGCGGATGACGGCACGGCTCCTGAAGCTGAAGCCGGAGCAGGGGCTGGAGGTCATCTGTACTGGGCGGGTCACCACCTACCCTGGCTCATCGCGGTACCAGATCGTGGTCGAGCAGATGGAGCTTGCTGGCATCGGCGCGCTAATGGCGATGTTGGAGGAACGCAAGCGTCGGCTCGCCGCCGAAGGTCTGTTCGCTGAAAGTCGTAAGAAAGCGTTGCCGTTCCTGCCGAACATCATTGGCGTGGTGACGTCTCCGACCGGGGCCGTGATCCGCGATATCATGCATCGTCTTCAGGCGCGATTTCCGCGCCACGTACTCGTGTGGCCGGTGGCCGTGCAGGGCGAGCGTGCGGCCGCCGAAGTTGCCGCCGCGATAGCCGGCTTCAATGCTTTGCCCGCGGGCGGGTCCGTGCCCCGGCCGGACCTTATCATCGTGGCGCGGGGTGGCGGCTCCATTGAAGATCTCATGGCCTTCAACGAGGAAATCGTGGTGCGCGCGGCGGCGGAAAGCAGCATTCCACTCATCTCCGCAGTGGGCCATGAGACCGATACGACCTTAATTGACTTCGCGGCCGACCGCCGTGCGCCCACGCCAACCGCCGCCGCGGAAATCGCGGTACCGGTGCGGACCGACCTGCTGTCGCAAACGCTGGATTTCGAGCGGCGGGTGGCGAACTGTTTCCTGCGCAGTCTCACGCAGCGGCGGACGCATCTGGCGTCACTGACGCGCGTATTGCCGAGAGCCGACCAGCTGTTTGCGCAATCGCGCCAGCGGCTGGATTACGCATCGGACAATCTTGGGCGTGCCCTGCTCAAGAATCTGCAAATCCATCGCCGGACCTTCAGCGAAGGATCGGCCATGCTTCGGCCAGTTTCGTTGCAGCGGCACATTGCATTATGTGGTGAGCGGATTGTTGCACTCGACCAGCGCCTGGTTCGGCGGGAGCGCACCCACATGGCAGAGCGCCAGGCGCAACTCGATGGCGTGTCGCGCGTGCTGGAGAGCGTCAGTTATCGCAACGTGCTGGAGCGTGGCTTCGCGCTGGTGCGTAGCCAGGATGGTTCGCTCAGACGCCGCGCTGCCAGCGTTGTTTCCGGCGAAGAGCTGATACTCACCTTCACCGACGAGTCCGCCAGCGCTGTGGCGATTGGTCCACCGCGCCAGCCGCTGCACCGCTCCGGGCGTCCAAAGAAACCGGCGAAAGAGCAGTGCAATCTCTTCTAGATTCTGCTCCCGCTTGCTCTCGTCGGACGTTACACTGCGCATTCAGGAGTTTCCAATGAATCAGATGGAACGCGATTTCCGGCCAGACGGTCTTGCCGATCTGGAGTACCTCGATGGGGAGTATCGGGTAGTCCGGCCCGGCTCGTTCGTGATCTGCGCTGTGACTGGCGTGCAGATACCGGTCGATGCCTTGCGCTATTGGAGTGTTGATCTGCAGGAGGCCTATGCGTCGCCGGACATCGCCCTGCAACGGTTTCGCGAAAAGGAGCTGACCCCACGGTGATTTCTCGTCGGATGTTCTCGGGCGGCGCATGTGCCCTTCCGCTGATGTCGGTTGCCGCTCACGCAATTCCGCCACCACCGTTTTCGCTGGGAGGCTCGCACGAACAGGGCGGCCTCGTCGTCGGCAAACTAGCGAAATCTGCCGAGGTGGCACTTGATGGGAAGTCACTGACCGTATCGCCAGAGGGTTATTTTGCTTTTGGTTTTGACTACGACCAGACCGTTCCCGCCAAGTTGCTTGTAACCTTCGATGGCGGCGCAACCGTCACAACCGAGCTGGCGCCGATTGCGCGCAAGTACGAAGTGCAACGCATCAATGGACTTCCCGAGCAGAAGGCGCATCCAACGGAGCCGGCCATCATTGCGCGGATTGCGCGCGAGAACCAGATGATCGTGGAAGCGCGCGAGCGCGAGACCTTGAGCGTAGCATTTGCGGAGCCGTTCGACTGGCCTGTGCCGGGCATCATCAGCGGCCTGTTCGGCAGTCAGCGCATTCTTAACGGGGTGGCTTCCACACCGCATTTCGGTGTGGACATTGCGGCGCCGGAGGGCACGTCAATTCATGCTCCCACCAACGGAACCGTTTCCCTTGCGGAGCCGGACTTCTATCTTACAGGCGGCACGACCGTGCTGGATCATGGGCATGGCGTGTTTACAATCTATATCCACCAAAGCGCGTTGAAAGTATCCGTAGGCCAGGCTGTGAAGCGTGGTGATGTTATCGGTCTTGTCGGCATGAAAGGGCGCGCCACCGGCCCACATCTTCACTGGGGCATGAACTGGTTTCAGATGAAACTCGATCCGTCGCTCTCGACGCGAACGCCTTTGCCCGCCAAGGCCTGAGCTTCTTGCCCGCGGCGCTTTCGCGGCTTATCGCCCTCTTTCGGCCAGCGGCGGTGAATCCAAAGCCATTGCGACGGCCGGTAGCGCACTGCGTCTTCGATGACCGCGTTGATTCTGGCCGTCAGCGCCAGCACGTCGCGGTCGTGATCGCCGGTCGGCTCGACCGCAACCGGCTCGTGCACGGTCATGCGAAACCGTGCGCCGTTCAGGCGCTCGTTTGTCACGGGAAGAATGACCGAGCCCAGCTTCAACGCGAGTGCCGCGGGCGCCGGCGTTGTCATCGCAATCCGTCCAAAGAACGGCACGGGCACACCTTCGCTCGTCTTCTGATCCACCAGCAGAAAAATCGATTTGCAGGCCCGAAGCAATGTGAAGATACGTCTGGTTCCCTGCGCGCCTTTGCCGAGATGCTCTTTCGGCCCCTCTATTCCGCGCTGCCTCACAATCCAGCGATCGACATACGGGTTGTTGAGCGGACGATAGACGAGCGCGCCTTCGAAACCATATTTGGTCGCTGTAATCGGCATGATCTCCCAATTCCCGAAATGGCCTGAGACGAAAAGAATCCCCTTCTTTTGCTCAACGGCCCGGGCAACCGAATTCAGGTTTGCGATTTCGATGCGTGCGCCGGGACCGTGGAAATCGAATTTGTCGAGGTGGGCATACTCGACGATGGTCCGGCCGAGATTGTCCCACATTTCGACAACGATGCCTTCAATCTCGGCATCGCCTTTTTCGGGGTAAGCAGCACGCAAATTTTCGCGGGCGCGATCACTAATGCCAGTACGGTAAAGCACCTGACGGCCGAAAAGTCCTCCAAGCGCGGATGCGGCGTCCACCCCAAGGACACGGAAGACTCCCATGAAGGCAAAAAACACACCGGCTTCGAGCCCGTAGCGGAGTTTTTTGAGAGACGGCATTCCGTCGGTCAACCTGAAGGAACCGCAGCCGCGCGCGATACGACCTGCTTCAAAAGCCGGCTGAGGGCCGCCGGGTTATCGAACGCCGCTCGCACGGGCAAATAATGAACGTCCTGCCGCTGCGAAGGCCGGAGCCGGACAAAATCCTTTTCGGTCGTGATCAACATCGCATTGTTCGCGTAACTCCGGTCGCGCAGGCGCGCCATCTCTGAATGGCCGTACACATGATGATCCGCAAACGCATGGGTACCCAAAACATTCGCCCCCAATGCCCGCAGCGTACGAAAAAACTTCTCCGGCTGTCCGATGCCAGCAAAGGCCACTACCCGGCGATTTTCCAGCCGCAGCACGTCTACAGGTACCAGCCGCGCGCGCAAAACTGGTCCGGTAAAATTCGGCACGATGAAATCGTCTTCTCCCGTCAACACAACGGCATCCGCCCGCGCGAGACCCTGCTGCACCGACTCGCGCAAAGGGCCCGCCGGCAATATACCGCCGTTGCCGAACCCTTGCTCGGAATCTACGACAACAAGCGACAGATCCTTCGCGAGCGAAAAGTTCTGGTGACCGTCGTCCATTACGATGACATCTACACCTTTCGTTTCCGCCAGCTTGGCTCCGGCAGCGCGATTCGCGGAGATGATGACAGGCGCGGCCGCAGCAAGCACCAGCGCTTCATCGCCAATCTCGGTGGCAGCATCGGCTTGGGGGTGCACTACCGCCGGCCCGCGCACGCGGCCGCCGTAGCCCCGAGTGAGAATGCGGACCCGAAGCTGCATCTCCATCAACGCCCGCGTGATGGCAATGACGATAGGTGTTTTCCCGGTACCTCCCACGGTAAGATTCCCGACGCAGATCACTGTTGCAGGGGAGCGGTACGGAGTTGCATTCGCGGCCTTGAGCGCAACAGTTGCGCCATACGCCCATCCGAGTGGCGCCAGTGCACCAGCCGTCAGCTTTGCGCCGACGCTTCCTGCTTCCCAGAACTCAGGCGCGCGCATCGGACAGCAGTGCTTCGATGGCAATGCGGGTGCGTTCGACAGCGCCCCCAAGTGAATGAGCCGCCTCGGCAGCAGCCTTTCCCAACCGCATTGCTTCGCCCGGATTTACGAGCAGCCGTTCGGCAACAGTCGCAAGGTCTGTGGAGGACAAAACGCGGCCGAAGCCCTGAACCGCAAGAATTGCTTCGTATGCCGCGGTGAAATTCTGCGTGTGCGGGCCCGCGAGCACGGCGCGTTCAAGTCGCGCCGGTTCCAAAGGATTTTGGCCGCCGTGCAGGACGAGACTGCCACCGACAAATGCGAACGGCGATAACCGGTAGAATATCCCAAGTTCCCCCAGGGTATCCGCGACATAGACCTCAGTCTCTTTGTACGGCACTTCACCTTTGGAGCGCCGCGCTACGGATCGCTCGCCGCAGAGCATCGCGATCTCATGACCGCGGATTGGATGACGCGGCGCGATAATGGTCAGCAAATCGGGAAATAACCGCCGCAGCCTGTCATGCGCAGGCAATATCGTTTCTTCCTCGCCGGCGTGTGTGCTGACGGCCAGCAACACCGGCCGTTCTCCGATCACGCCGCGCAACTCATCGAGCTTCGGTGCGTCGGCGGCCAATGGAGGGGCATCGGCCTTTAGGTTGCCTGAGATTTCTATGCGCTTTGCACCAAGCGCAGTCAGCCGTTCAGCACTTTTGGCATCCTGCGCCAAGCAGAGATCGTAGCGGCCAAGCAGCGATGAAGCGGTTCTGCGCATTCGCTTCCATCCTCGAAACGAGCGCTGCGACATCCGGCCGTTCACCAGCGCGAGCGGGATGCGGCGGGAGTGCGCCGAAGAGATGATGTTGGGCCAAATTTCGGAATCCACAAACAACGCAGCGTCTGGCCGCCAATGATCGAGGAAGCGGCGGATCGCCGGCGGCGTATCCACCGGCGCATACTGATGCAGCGCACCGTGCGGAAGCCGTTCCCCCATTAATTTGGCCGCGGTCACAGTTCCGCTGGTTACCAGCACAGTTCTGTCCGTTGCGGTGAGCAGCAGCTGGTCAACGAGTGGCAGGACCGACAGGCACTCACCCACGCTGGCGCCGTGTATCCACAGGAGCTGTCCGGCAGGGCGCGTTACACCGGCATAGCCAAGCCGCTCACGAATGCGCTGTGAGTCTTCCTTGCCAAGGCGGGCACGGCGGGCCAAGGCGAATGGAACCACAGGCGCGAGCGCCATGGTCGCATATCGATAGGCCGTGAGCACCAAGGACATCCTCAGGCGCTTTCCTGAGCATCTGTGAGATTGTGCCGATACAGGCGCGCGTAGAGCCCACCTTTCGCCATCAGCTCCGCGTGACCGCCGCTTTCGACAACACGGCCGCGCTCCAAAACGTAAATGATGTCGGCGTCGAGAACAGTGGAGAGGCGGTGCGCAATGACGATGGTGGTGCGTCCTTTCATCAATGTCGCGAGTGCGTCCTGCACCTGCCGTTCGCTCTCTCCATCCAGCGAAGAGGTCGCCTCATCGAGCAGCAGGATTGGCGCGTCCCTCAACATCGCGCGCGCGATGGCAATCCGCTGGCGTTGTCCGCCGGAAAGCTTCAGGCCGCCTTCGCCGACCGTTGCTTCGTACCCGCCGTCGATGGCCTGAATGAAATTATCGGCCGCGGCTGCCTTCGCTGCTGCGATAATCGCATCGTGGGCGGCTCCAGGGCGGCCCAAGGAGATATTCTGCGCGATGCTTTCATCGAACAGGATCGATTCCTGGGTCACCAGCGCGATATTTTCCCGTAGGGATTTCAACGTGATATCGCGAATATCCTGCCCACCAATTGTAATGGTGCCCGCATTTGGATCGTAAAACCGAAGGAGCAGGTTGAAGATCGTCGTCTTGCCAGAACCGGATGGGCCGACGAGGGCGGCCTTCTTCCCTGCGGGAATAGTGAGGGTGACTTCCTCCAGTGCAGGGGTACCGGCCTGATACTCGAAACTTACCCTCTCGAAAGCCACTCCGCCGATAGATTGCGTCTGATCGATTTGCAGCGGCTTCGCTGCAGGTCCGTCCACGATGCGTGGCTTGGCATCTATAATTGCAAAAAGGCGATTGGCAGCGGAAAGCCCTTCGCTGGAAACGGCAAGCAGCTGGCTCAGATTGCGAACCGGCTGCTGCGCCAGAAGCATCGCCGCGACAAATGCTGCGAACTCGTTGATTGCAAGTTGCCCGTGCATGGCCTGCCAACCGGCGAAGGCCACAGTGATTGCCGCCGCAATTCCGCCAATCAGGTCAGTAGATGGTACCGATGCCGAACGCGAGCGCACGGCTTTGAGAATGTATTTGAGCCGCCGCGCAATCCGGCCATAAGCGATTTCCGCGGCGTGATCTTCGAGATTGTATGCTTTGATGATGCGCCGTCCTGAGAGCGCCTCCGAAAGCGCGCGGGCCAACACACCCGTTTCCTCCATCCCGCGGGTAGAAGACTTCCGCAGCGAGCGCCCGAGTTTCTGGGTCACAAAGGCGACAGCCGGCAGCAGCGCCAGCGAAATCAAGGTCAGCTGCCAATCCTGCAGCAGCATCACAACCAGCAACGCAATGAGTGTAACGATCTCTTTTCCCAATCCCGCCACGCCACGAATGATGGCATTGCGCAACATCGCCGCATCGTAGAGAAACTTCGAGATCATTTCGCCCGAATGGACGGCATTCAGCGCGCCAAGGTCTAGCCGCACCTGACTGTGAAACATATCGCGCTGCACGGCCGCCACGATTCGCTCGGCTGTGGAATTGGTAAAATACTGCTCGCCAAAACCGGTAACGGCGCGAAGTAGCACGATGCCCATGATCTCGAGCGGTATGGTCACCAGCATGTGCGGGACCTTGTCGAGAAAGATTTTCTTGATGGCCGGATTGAGGATCGCGGCCAGCGCGCCGTTGGTCCCGGCGGTGATCACCATGCAAACGACAGCAATGCTCAGCGCGCCCCACCGATTGCCGAGATAGTCACGCAGGAGGCGCTTGATGATCTGGAAATCGCCTGCCCGTGTCTTATGCCTGCGCCGCTCCGTCCGCGTAGGCGGACGAACGGAGGGCGCGGCAAGATTCTTCACCTGGAAGTTCATGTGGGGGCGCAGACTATCACGGACAGGGGAGGGCGGGCGAGGGCGGCCCCGCCCGTCACATCGCGCCGCTTTCATCCGGCTCCAGAAGCCGGTGGAGATGAACCACGAAATATCGCATGTGGGCATTATCCACCGTGGCCTGCGCAGCGGCACGCCAGGCATCGAGCGCCGTCTTGAAGTTTGGATAAATGCCGACGACATGCACCTTCGAGAGATCCTTGAATTCCATTTTGTCCGGCGAAACTAGCTCGCCGCCAAAGACAAGGTGCAAAAGCTGTTTCGGTTGATGCTCAGCCATTCATCGTTACCGCGCAGGTAATTTCACAGTGCGAACGCGCGCGACCAGTTGCGCATGGAGTGCCGGTCCAGCCGCCACCACCGACGGCTGCACCGGCGTCTCTCCGTTGTAACGAAGAGTTTCACCGGCATGCGTGGTGATGCGGCCGCCAGCTTCCTGCACGATGAGGTCGCCGGCTGCAAGGTCCCAATCGTGCTTTGCGGAAAGCGCAACGGTGGCATCGAAGGCGCCGCAGGCGACCAGCGCCAGCCGGTAGGCGACGGAGTTGCGGGTCTCCACATGCATCGGCGGCCAAGGGACGGTCGGGGCAATGCTCGCAGGTGGATGGTCGAACGTCGTCGCCGGACCCAGCATGCGGCAGTTCTCGAGTTCGCGGCGATTTGAAACATGAATCTGCTTGGCGTTAAGGGTCGCGCCCATGCCGGAGATCGCACCAAAGCACTCGCCGGTGATGGGATTGTACACCACGCCGGCAAGTGGTCGGCCGCTTCCAACAACTGCAGCGCAGATCGTGAAATGCGGGCGACCTTTCAGGAACGCGACGGTACCGTCGATTGGGTCCACCACCCAGACGAATTTTGCATGTAAGCGCTGCGGATCGTCCTCCGTCTCCTCAGAAAGCCATCCATAATCCGGCCTCGCACGACACAGGCGTTCGCACAAGAACTTGTCGATAGCGAGGTCGCATTCCGTTACCGGCTGGCCCGTGCCCTTGTCCCATTTTCGGTACGAGCCTTGGTAGAATTTCCGCGCGATCACGCCTGCATCCCGAACCGCCTGCTCGATTAGCGCGAGGTCGGCTTCAGGAGCCGGCAATGGTCATGCCCTCCACCCGGCATGCGGGTGCGTTGAAGCCGTAGCGGAATTCGAGATCGTTGGCTGGCGTGAGATTCCGGAACATGTCTTTCAGATTGCCGGCAATTGTCACGCCCGAAACCGGATACGCAATCGTACCGTTCTCGATCCAGAAGCCGGCGGCGCCGCGGCTGTAGTCGCCAGTCACGCCGTTCACGCCCATGCCAATCAGTTCCGTGACGTACAGGCCATCGCGAATGTCCGCGATCAACTCGTTGCGCGATTGCTTTCCGGCTTCCATGTACAGATTGGTCGCGGAAGGCGAGGGCGGGCCGCCGGTGCCACGCGCCGCGTGGCCCGTCGTGACAAGGTCCAGCTGTTTTGCGCTCGCGCAATCGAGCAGCCACGTTCTCAGCACACCATTTTCGATAACAGCCATCCGGTTGTTCCGCACGCCTTCGCCGTCGAACGGCTTCGACCGCAATCCGCGCAACCGGTGCGGATCATCAATGATGTTCACGCCGGACGAAAACACTTCTACGCCAATGCGATCCTTGAGAAACGTTACGCCGCGCGCAACCGCGGCCCCGGAAATGGCGCCTGCGAAATGGCTGAGCAGCCCCGAGGCCACACGTGGATCGTACAGCAGCGGCACCGCCTGCGATTTGACTTTGCGCGGGTTAAGCCGGGCGATCGTGCGCTCGCCCGCGCGGCGGCCCACCGTCTCAGTCGATTCCAGATCGGAATCATGACGGGCGCTGGCATAATCGTAATCGCGCTCCATCGCTGTGCCTTCGCCCGCGAGGACTGCCACGCCGATGTTGTGACTCGTGGCGGCGTAACGGCCGAAGAAGCCTTCGCTGGTCGCCAGCGCAACGGCATTGCGATTGAAGCTCGCGCTGCCACCCTCCGAGTTGGTGATGCCCGGCACTGCCATCGCGGCACCTTCCACCGCACGTGCCCGCTCCACCAGCCTTTCGGCAGATGGTTCCTGCCCGTCCTCCAAATCGAGGGCGGGGAACTCCCTCGCCAGCGAATCGCGCGGCGCAAGGCAGGCGAACCGGTCTTCAGGCGCGAGCCGCGCCATGCCTACGGCACGTTCCGGCAACTCCGAAAGTCCACCGGCAGAAAGGTCCGTTGAAGATACGAAGGCAACGCGCTGACCGACGAACACCCGCAAACCGAGATCGGACGACTCGGCACGTTCCACATCCTCAAGCTTGCCCAATCGGTACGAGACGCCGGCAGAGACGCTTTGCACAAGGAGCGCGTCGGCTGCATCAGCACCCGCACTGCGCGCCGCCGCGATCAGGTCCTGCAGGATGTCTTGCGAATCCGCTTTGGTCACAATGTTACGCCGCCGCGGCTCCGGAGGTGAATACAAACCAGAAGATCGCGACAATTCCGATCACGTAGGCAATCCAGGTCAATACCATGCCGATAAAGCGCAGCGGTGACGGCCCCGTCGAACGAGAAAGACCGATGGCATGCAGGATGCGGCCAAGGGTCAGCGACGCACCGATCCCGTGGATAATCCAGATGGAGGCACCGAATGTCGGGAGCGTGAGTACCCACATCAGCAGCAGCGCCATTGGCGTGTACTCTGCATTGTTGGCGTGCGCGCGCAGCGGCGCCGCCATCTCCGGTTTGCCACCGTCGCCGATATCGGTTTGAGTGCGGACGCGGGCGCGGGTCACCAGCATCCCGAGCACCAGCATGATGAGGGCATTCAGCGCGGTATAGAACGCGAACGCGTAATAAGAGGATTCCAGCAGCAGTGACATGATGGGTCCCTTCGAGGCGCCGCGGATGTGAAGAACAATCGTGGTCCCGGGTCAAGCGGCGGGATTCTCCGGCCATTCTGCCAGCTCCGTAATACGCCAGCGTTGCCGGTCTCTGAGAGGCACCAAATGAGGAACCTGCTGATCATTCTCGGCATCATTGTGATCCTGATCGGCGCGCTGTGGGTCGGTCAGGGCACCGGCTACATCATGTGGCCGCGCTCGAGCTTTATGCTGGAACAACGGCAATGGGTCTATTATGGCGCCTTCCTGGTCACCGTAGGGCTGGTGATGGTGATCTACGCCGCTCGGCGGCGCGTCTGACCTAGAGAAAGTTGTATTCGGTGAAGAGCGGCGTAAGATCGCCGCTCCATTCGTTGCGGAACTTGCGCAAGAGTTCTTCCGCCCGGGTGTAGCCACGCTCTACCAGTTCGCGGAGCGGGACGAGAAATCCCTCCTCCGACGTGCCGGACGCGTCTTGGTTGGCGCGGCGGCGCAGCCCTGCGGCGGAGATGTCCAGCATCTCGCGCGCGATGTCACCGACCGTTCGGTCGCATAAGGGTGTGCGAAAACCTTGGGTTGGAACTGAGTCGCGCAGGCCCTGCCGCTCCTCGGCCGTCCAGTCCTTTACCAGATCCCAAGCGGCATCCAACGATGTCTGGTCGTAGTAGATGCCGACCCACAAAGCAGGCAAGCCACAGATGCGGCGCCATGAGCCTCCGTCGGCGCCGCGCATTTCGAGAAACTTCTTCAGCCGCACTTCTGGGAATATGGTGGTGAGGTGGTCCGCCCAATCGTCCATGGTGGGCGTGACGCCTTTCAGCTCCGGTATCTCGCCGGCCAGGAATTTGCGGAAGCTCATACCCGCAACATCAATGTATTTGCCGTCGCGATAGACAAAATACATCGGCACATCGAGGGCGTAGTCGACGTACCGCTCGAAACCCATGCCGCTTTCGAACACCCAGGGCAGCATACCGGCGCGGTCGTTATCGACGTCGGTCCAGATGTGCGAGCGATAAGAGAGAAATCCGTTCGCCTTGCCTTCGCGGAACGGCGAATTGGCAAACAAGGCGGTGGCGATGGGTTGCAGCGCAAGTCCAACGCGGAACTTCTTCACCATGTCGGCTTCATCGGAGAAATCTAGATTCACCTGGACCGTGCAGGTGCGGAACATCATCTCGAGGCCCAGGCCGCCGACCTTTGGCATGTAGTTGCGCATGATGGCGTAGCGGCCCTTGGGCATCATCGGCACATCGTCGAGGCGCCATGACGGAGCGTAACCAAGACCAATCACGCCGGCGCCGATTTCGTTCGCCACCGCACGCACCTGTTCCTGATGCGTGTTCACTTCGCTGCAAGTCTCGTGGACCGATGTCAGCGCCGCGCCGGAGAGTTCGAACTGCCCGCCCGGCTCCAGGCTGATAGCTCCATCCTTGCCCGTGAGACCGATGATGTGATCGCCCTCCATCACAGGCGTCCAGCCGAAACGCTGCATGCCTTCCAGCAAGGCACGGATACCCGGCCGGCCCTCATAGGGAACAGGTCTGTAATTCTCTAGGTCATACACGAACTTCTCGTGTTCGGTGCCGATGCGCCAATCGGCCTGAGGCTTCGAGCCAGCCTCCAAATAGCGCACAAGATCGTCGCGTGACCCGATGGGGCCACCCGCATGTTGCGGAATGGACATCCGTGTACCCTCCAACGCTGTTGCCGGCGAAAACCCCAGTGGCTGTTTGTAAATTCTAAATCAGCCGTTTAGCTGCATGTAGTTCCGGCTTCAGCTTTGGGCAAGGCAAGTTCAACGCCAGTCGCCGACCAATGTTTGCCAGACCGCAAGAGCCGCAAGCGCGGCGGTATCCGCGCGCAGAATACGCGGTCCGAGCGACACCGGCGTAACAAAGGCGCATGAGCGAACGCGCTCACGTTCGCCTGAATCGAATCCGCCTTCTGGTCCGGTCAGAACCGCCCATGCGAGGGTTGAGCGTGCCGCCAAGGACTCGCGGATCGGCGGAGCTTCACCACGTTCGTCGCAGAACATCAGCTGGCGATCCGCGGGCCAGCCTGCGAGCAGCTTCTCCAGAGTGAGCGGCTGGCGGACATCCGGCACGGTGAGACGGTCCGACTGTTCGGCGGCTTCGATGGCGTTGGCGCGCATGCGCTCGGTATTCACTCGAGAGACAATGGTTCTGTGAGTGATAACCGGTTGCAGGACAGAGACACCCAACTCTGTCGCCTTCTGGGCCAGATAATCCGCAGGAGTCCTTTTGATCGGCGCGAAACAAAGCCAAAGGTCAGGTGTGACTTCTTGAGGCCGTGCTTGCGCTTCACAGGCCAGGATGCAATGGCGTTTCGTGACGTTCACGATGATTGCGCGCCATTCGCCGTCCGTCCCGTTGAACAGCGAGATGCGGTCGCCATTTCGCGCCCGCATCACATGCAAAAGATAATGCGACTGGGCTTCGCTGGTCTCAACGCGCCCATCCGCTGCCAGCAGCGCCTCGACATAAAGCCGCACCTTGCCGCCCGGATGTGCCAGATGGTCGTCCATAAGCGTTTGGCCGGAATATCCTCGCGTGAGAGAGTGGAGCATGGTTGAGGAAACGCAAGTCGTTCCCGCAGATGCGGTTGTCCACTCCTGGGTGGGAAGCGCGCCGGCCGCGTTGCAGCCTTATCTGCGCCTGGCCCGGCTTGATCGGCCTATCGGCACATGGCTGCTGTTTTGGCCGTGCGTGTTTGGGCTAGCAATTGGCGCCGCTGCACAGCATCGTGGGCTGTTCAGCTCGCCGCGCGATTGGCTGCTGCTTGTGCTGTTTGCAATCGGTGCGGTGGTCATGCGCGGCGCGGGCTGCACCTACAATGATATCGTAGATCGCGATATCGATTCACGCGTTGCACGAACGCGCGGCCGGCCAATTCCATCCGGCGCTGTTACCGTCAAGCAGGCCTGGATGTTTGCCGCCGCGCAATGCGCTGTCGGATTTCTCATTCTGTTATGCCTCAACGGTTTCTGCATTGCGCTTGGCGCGCTGTCGCTGGTGTTGATTTCGCTATATCCGTTCATGAAGCGCGTAACATGGTGGCCGCAAGCGTGGTTGGGCCTTACCTTCAACTGGGGCGCGCTGATTGGCTATTCGGCACTGACGGCGCGCACGTCTGCCATCGATCTCGTCCTCTACGCGGGTTGCTTCTTCTGGACGCTCGGTTACGACACGATCTACGCGCTGCAGGACGTCGAAGACGACGCACTGGCCGGCGTCAAATCCACGGCCCGCCTGTTCGGCCGGCACGCCCGCACCTGGATATTCCTGTTCTACGCGATGGCCTTTGCCTTCATGGCTGCCGCAGCCGGATATGCGTTTGACCGCGGAATCGCCGTGCTGCTCCTGCTGCCCGCTGCAGTGTATTTCATCTGGCAGGCACGGTTTGTGGAAGTTGATCAACCTGAAGTCAATCTCCGCCTTTTCCACGCCAATCGCGACGCAGGCGCTCTGATTGCGCTCGCGTTTCTTGCAGCGAGCTGGCTTTTCTAGCGACCACGACCACTGCGCCCGCTATAGGCAAAGAGTGCGAGAGCCGACGCAATTCATTTCCGAGAACACCGTGCTGATTGCGCCGCCACTGGTGCCGGAAATCCGGCTGCATCTGGCCACTGAAGTGGTGCCGTTGTGGCGCAAGACGGAAGAAGAACTGCAGGTGGAAGGCATTCCGCCGCCCTTTTGGGCGTTTGCCTGGGCGGGTGGACAGGCGCTCGCGCGATACTTGTTGGACAATCCGCATGAAGTTGCTGGACGCTCCGTGCTCGATTTTGGCTCCGGTTCGGGACTGGTGGCGATTGCAGCCGCAAAGGCGGGCGCAGCTA
>DATAVW010000212.1:0-7910 GCA_036267515.1 Rhizomicrobium sp. | reverse complement strand
GTTTGCCGCGCCCGGCGCTCGCGTATTTCAGGAAGGCAATGTCGCTCGCACTGAGGGACATGCGATGCACCCGCCGCTCGCCGGAATGCAAGCGTGTTTCTGGCGACACGTCGCCCGCGCGCCGCGCCATACGCTCTTTCCTGGTCAGCACGACAGCGCCATCCTCGTCCACGAATATGAGCTTCGGGTGTGCCTTGTTGAGATAGACCAGTTCCTTAACCGGCGGCATCCAGAAGTCCGGGTGCGCGTCAAGCTGGTCATACAGCCAGCCGGTACCTGCCTTGGGCATGCCGACGCAGATGAAATCCGGCCCGTCTCCAAGACGCGGCCCTGATGCTTGCAAGGATGTCACGAGTAGCTCAGTTGGAACTTGAACGAGAGCTTCGAGGCGCGGGACGTTGATGGAGCCAGCGACCTGTTGTCAATCGCGCCCCAACGCCGCACGATCTCTGGTGAGTTATTTCCCGTCATGTGGCAAGAACCTCGAATGATCGTCTCCTATCTTCATAATTTCATCTTCATAAAAACGAAAAAAACCGGCGGAACAGCACTCGAGGTTGCTCTTGCGCCGTGCTGTGGCCCGGCGGACATCATAACGCCTTTTGGTCCGTCGGATGAGATACGGCGCAGCGCGAATGGGCTGATCCCGCGCAACTTCAGCTCGGATCCTGCAGCTGAGCAGAGACTGCGCGAAGCGGTGCAGAACCGGACGCGGAAAATTTACCGAACTGCAAAACGTGTTGGCGATTTTACCTCGCACATGAGGGCAGCCGAAATCAAACGGCGACTTTCGCCGGATTTCTGGGACGGCGCCTGCAAGTTCACTGTCGAGCGGCATCCCTACGAAAAGGCGGTGTCGGGCGCTTACTACAACTATAAAGAAGAACACGACGGGCCGCTCGCGTCCCACCTCGATGCCTTTATCCGCCGCGGAACCTATCGGACGTTCGAGTTCTATACGATCGACGGCAAACCGGTAGTGGATGAATTCCTGCGGCACGAGACACTCGCGCAGGATCTCAAGCGTTTGACCAACAAGCTGGGCTTCTCGGTTGCTGAGGAACTGCCTCGTATGAAAAGCCGGAGCCGCGCAGATCCGCGGCCAGCGCGAGAGATTCTCAGCGATGAGCAAAAGCAGATCGTCCGTCAGGTTTGCCGCGAGGAATTCGAACTGCTGGGCTACGAGCCCTGAGCAAGCCCACGTTCCAGCACCGATATCTACCTTGTGCCTGAAAGGCCGCAAACGGTAGATTGGTGGCTGCCTCCTACAGGTGCGCGTTGAGGGAACTGCCATGATCGTCAACAAAGTCAAGCTGGTCGTCTGGGATCTGGACGACACCTTCTGGACCGGCACACTCCTCGAGGGCGGCATGGTTCCGATCGCGCGGAATGTCGAGATGGTGAAAGAGCTTTCCCGCCGCGGCATCGTGAATTCCATCTGCTCCAAGAACGGTTACGAAGAGGCGAAGGCCGCGCTTACGGAGTTGGAAATTTGGGACCATTTCGTCTTCCCGCACATCGCCTTCAGTCCCAAGGGGCAGGCGATCGCAAACATGCTCGAAGGCGCCGGGCTCAGGGCCGAGAACACGCTCTTCATCGATGATAACCCATCCAACCTTGAAGAAGTGAAATTCTTCAATCCCGCAATTATGACCGCGCATCCCGCGGAGGTTCTCGACGCGCTGCTTGAGCATCCGCATTGCGCCGGGACGCCTGACCCCGAACTCACCCGGCTCAAGCAATACCAGTTTCTCCAGCGCAAGGTGGAGGAGAAAAGTGCGAGCACGTTGTCCAACGAAGAGTTCTTGCGCGCGAGTAACCTCCGCATCGAGATCGACCGCGACATCGAGGCGAATTTCGACCGCGTGGTGGACCTGATCAACCGCACAAACCAGTTGAACTATACAAAAAAGTGGCTGAACACGCCGGAGGAGATGCGGGAATTCCGCAGGCTCCTCGGACGCTTCGGTCATCAGTTCGGCTGCATCCGCGCGATCGACAATTATGGCGATTACGGCCTGATCGGCTTCTTCTTGATGAAGAAACGGCCGAACAGTACGCGACTGATCCATTTCGTCTTTTCCTGTCGCACCATGAACATGGGTATCGAGCAGTACGTCTATGACATGCTCGGCAGACCCGAGATCGAAATCGTGGCGCCGGTCTCCTACGGCCTCGACACGCACGCCAAGATCGACTGGATCAACGCCGGCGAGCGCGACGATGCGGGCGCTGCTCCCATCGCCAAGACCTGGAAGCTAGTGCTGCTGGGCGGCTGCGATCTGCTGCAACTCGCCAGCTACTGCAGCACCGACCGGGTCGAATTCGTCAACCGCATGCGAGGCGACGTAAAAGTGCGCTACGACGATCCAGGGTTCATCCTGGCCGATCGCACGGTGCTGAAGGAATACGATCATCTGCTGCCGTACTGGAATTACGCAGACGCCGTGCAGTTCGACGAAGGCATCGCATCGGCCCGGTTGATTCTGCTTTGTATGGGAGGCGGAATGAACGGTCACTACTACAGCATCCGGGGCGCTGTGCAGGTCCGCATGCCGAAGACCTGGGCGAAAAGGGTGGAGGAAAAGGATCCACAATCGTTTGCGGAAAATTTCCGGCAGCTCACATTGACCGACGACGACCGCCTGAAGCTGATCCTCGCCGCCTTCGATGCAGTGGCCGCGCGCCGGCACCCGGAGGCCCATGTGTTTGTCATTGCCACATATACAAAAGGCCTCGCGGATGCCCCCGCGGAACGACGTGGTCCCATCAATACGGCATACCGCGATTATTGCGTAGGGCGCCCACGCTTCCACTATATCGATCTTGACGCCATTCTCCCGCCCGAGCAGCTGGTTGGCAATCGGCACTTCAACCCACTTGGCTACTATTCCCTGGCGCGCCATATTCTTGCAGTCGCGAGCAAACTCGAAGAGCCAAAAGAGAGCAACGCATCTCTGCTTGCCGCCGCCGCCGCATAGGGTCGCACCGAACCACTTTGATTTCGCTGCAATGAAACGGTAGGCAGACGATCCGCTTTGCCGAATCATCTCGTCTCCAAGATCCGGTTCGCATGTCGCAGTTCCTGTCCGTCGGCGCGATCCTGCTGTCCACGCTGATCTTTCTCACGGGACAAGGGCTGACCGGCGTGTTGCTGCCGGTGCGCGGGCATCTTGCGCATTTCTCGGATTTCGCCATCGGTCTGATCGGCTCAGCCTATTACATCGGCTTCATCGCTGGTTGCTATGTGGGACCACGGTTGCTGGCGCGCGTCGGCCACAGCCGCACCTTTGCGGCCGCTGCTGGTCTTGCTGCCGCCGTCGTCCTCGTAATGTCGCTCGCGGTGGATGAAACCGCATGGTTTCTGCTGCGCGGTTTCTTCGGCTTTGCCGCGGCGAACGTTTACATGGTGATCGAAAGCTGGCTGAACGACCGCGCCACCAATGCCACGCGCGGACGCATTTTCGCCGCCTACCTGCTGGTGAACTTCACCGGATTGATTGTGGGTCAGTGGACATTCATTGCCGGACGGCCGCTCAGCCAGACGCTCTTCATTTTGGCGGCGATTTTCTATGCCGTCTGTCTCATCCCACTGGGGTTGACGCGCACGCCGCAGCCACATGCGGTTGAGGTGCCGACGCTCCGCCCGGCGCGCATGTTCGCGATTTCGCCGGTGGGCGTGGCGGGCTGCATCGCGGTCGGTTTTGCCAACGCTGCCTGCTGGACGTTCCTGCCGGTTTACGCGCACGACCAGCATCTGACGCGCGGGCTCCTCTCCGGATTCATGAGCGCCTTCACCCTGGGTGGCGCGCTAATCCAGGTGCCGGTGGGGCGATTGTCGGACCGCATGGACCGCCGCGTGATCGTCGCAGGCGCCTCGCTGTGCGCGGCCGCTCTCGGTGTGGCGATGTGGTATTTCGGTGGGCGCAGCCAGACGGCGACGTTGACGCTTGTCGCGCTGTTCGGGATGGCCGCGCTGCCGATTTATGGGCTCTCTGTTGCGCATGCGAACGACAGGCTGCCACGGGAAATGTTTGTGGAAGCCTCGGCCACGCTGCTCTTGATCAACGCCGCCGCATCGGTGGCCGGGCCGGTGATCGCTGCATCGGTGACGGACCGTTTCGGCATGCCGACACTGTTTCTCTACACGGCTGCCGTTCATATTGGTCTGGCAATCTTCACCTTCGCGCGCATCCGCACTGCTGCGTCGCCGCCGCATGGCGAACGCTACGCCCCGATGCCGGCGCAGGCCTCGCCCGCTTCACTCGAACTCGATCCCCGCGGCGAGCGCGCCGAAGCGCAAACGCGGGTGGCGTAGCTCAGGTGTTGGTACTGCGCATCGACGAAAAACCCGCGTCCGTATCGGAATAATTCGGCCCGGCGATGTCGTATGCGGGCCGCTGAGCGGGTCGCGCCATGATGGAGCGCGCGCGAGCAGGCGGCGGCGCGCTAATCGCGGGAATGGGCAATACGGTCTGCGATAAACCACGGCGCATAATAGACGGCAGCGGAAATAACGCCGAGTGCGATCAGCTCGGGGATGTACCATGGCCATGGCGGCATGAAATTGAACAGAGTGAGCTGCGCCGGTTTGGCACGCAGGAATCCGTAATTCGTTCCAAGCAGCAAATCCGTCACGCCCGCGGCCAGCAGGTAGCCGAAAGACCACGCGATCACCCGCGATAGCGATTTCGGCCGCGGTCGCAGGCGCAAGCCGAAGGTGACATACAGCACCGCCGCAATGATGCCGCCGTGGTACAGGAAGAAGATCAGGAATCGCATTTCGGGAAAATCGTGCGGCGTATCCGGCGTGAGCATGCCCTGCGCCGTTCCGCCCAGCGCCCAGAAATACGCGAGCTCGTAACTCTTCTGGTTGGGATAGAACAGTGTGACGAGCGTGGCGATCGTTGCCCAGTCGCACAGATTCATCGGCAGCGCGTCTCCGATGGTGAGCCAGCCGCGGCGCCAGGCGAGCACGTACCACCATGTCCACACGCCGAGCAGTATCAGCCCCAGCAGGTAACGAATCGGTCGATCCGCAGGTGGGTGCCGTCGCACGGCGACCACCAAAACGGCCGCTACAGCCGGTGTCAGCCCCAGCGCGATCAGATGTGACGGCCCGAACAGGACGAACGGCGTCATTGGAGCATGAATAACATGCACTTCCCGGAGGAACCTAAGCCATCGCGCATCCCAAATGCCGCTAGCGGCATCAAGGCCGCAGCGCAAGCGAAGCAAATATATCTAATAGAAATACGTATGCTGTCTTAGAATTCATGAATCCGGAAAGCGCAGGCGCGCGGGACCGCACTGCCGCGCTATTCGCGCACTGGTACTTCAACCTGATGATTGGCCGCGAATGGCGCCGCCGCGGATTTCACAACTCTGCGAGCGCAACTGAAGCGCCTTGAACCGGTCATAGAGCGAGCGGCTGTTCAGCGTCGCGTCGAGCCGGTCCAGCGCGTCCAGCGCCCCGCCGGCATCGGCATTGATCTCGGCCGACACTGCCCTCAGCGATTCCAGAATGCGTGTGATACGCGCAAACAGTCGCCGTCCGGAAGCGGACAATCGCAGGATGGAAATGCGTCCGTCGTGCATATCCGGCTTGGACACGATCAGACCGGCGCGCTCGAGCGATTTGCGGGTCTCGCTGACGGAAGCGTGGCTGATGCCCAGCGACGCCGCCAGCGCGCCGACCGATTGCGCGCCGTGCCCGCCCAACTGGCTCATAACACCAAGCCAGCGCTGCTCGAAGACGATGCCGTGATAGGCATAGATGCGCGCGCAATCCTCATCGATGCGCTCTGACAGGCGCCGCAGGCGGCCCCCGATCGCGGCAGCGCCATGCCGTTTGGTCGCATCGGGCCTCGCGGGCGGTTTCGTCTTCGTCATTTGACAATCCGTAGGGACCTTCGGATATTCTGTGTGACGTTAATTATCGACCGGGGTTTTGTCATGCGCAAGCCGCTCCGCATTCAGCACATTCTGGCTGCGGCGCTATCGGTGCTGATTGTGGGTTCCGCGGCGGGCCGCGCGACACCTGCATCTTTCACTGAGCAACTCGGCGCCCATCTGGCACATCTGGCGCGGGATGAGGGCTTGAGCGGCGTCGTGCTGGTGGGGAAGAATGGCCGCCCCGTTTTCCAGCGTGCCTATGGCCAATCCAACCGTGCCGACGGGATCGCCAACCGCGTCGATACCAAATTCAACATGGCGTCGATGGGCAAGATGATCACCGCCGTGGCCGTTCTCCAACTGGCCGAAAAGGGCAAGATTGCATCGCTTCAGGACAAGGTCGGCCGCTATCTGCCGAACTATCCCAACAAGGCCGTGCGCGACGGCGTAACGATTGCGCAGCTTCTGACGCACACCTCCGGCATGGGCAACTTCTGGGATCGACTCGCGGACAAATCGAAGGATCGTTTCGTCACGCTGTCCGACTATCTCCCGTTGTTCGCCGACGAAAAACTGCAATTCGAGCCGGGCAAGGGCTTCGCCTACAGCAACAACGGCTACACCGTGCTGGGCCTCATCATCGAAGCGGTCAGCGGCCAGAACTATTTCGACTACGTCCGCCACAACATCTATCGGCCGAGCGGCATGACCGATACCGATGCCGTCGAGCTCGACAAGCCCGTCGCCCACATGGCCACCGGCTATTCGCGCTCCGCCGACAGACCGGGCCAATTCGTGAGCAACTTCTATACGCTGCCGTATAAAGGTAGCGCCGCAGGTGGTAGCTATACCACTGCAGCGGACATGCTGCGCTTCGCCAACGCCCTCACGCACAACAGGCTGCTCACGCGTGAGGATACCAACGCACTGACACTGGACAGGGTCGCCTACGGCACCAGGCGTTACGGCTACGGCATCACGGTCGAGACGGTGAACGGTCATCGCATCATCGGGCATGGCGGCGGCAATGCCGGCGTCGCCGACGAATTGCTGATCTTCACCGATCTGGGCTACACCGTTGTCATTCTAACCAATGGCGACGTCGAAAATTTCTGGGACGTCGAGAATTTCGTGAAGCGCGAACTGACTGGCCCGTCCCCGCCGACCAAGAGCTTCGATTTTACCGAGAAGCTGATCGATGCCGTCGAACGTTCGGGTTTCGATGCAGGGGCCAAATTGCTCGCCGGCAGCACCGCTCTCCGTGCCATCCGTGGCGGCCTGATGGAGCAGATCGGCTACAAGCTCCTGTGGCAGGACAAGGTTGACCAGGGCGTTAACATGTTTCGCCTCTATGTACTGGCTGATCCCAAAGCCGCCTACGCCTATCTCGGCCTCGGGGCCGCCGAGGAACGCGCGGGCGACAAGCCGGGTGCGATTGCGGCCTACACGAAATATCTCGTGCTGGAGCCAGACGACAAGGACGTTCGGGCAAAGCTCCCGAAGCTGTAGGTGCGCTACACGAAAGAGCTCCGAGTGCGTTGGTGGTGGCGGGCGTTTATGGCGCGATGCTGTTCGACAATGACGCCGCCTGCGGCACGCCAGCACTTGTGTCCTTTGGATGGAGTGGGGCAAGCTCGCGATAACAGAGGGAATTCAAGACATGAGTTACCGACGCGGAGCCCAGGAAAATGCACGCGGCATGAACATTTTGCGGCGCGCGACCGCTGCCGCCCTGGTGCTGGGCGCCGCCGTGCTTTTTGCGGGCACCGCCGTGGCGCAGACCGGCTATGTCGGCATTCTGGGCGGTGGCCCCGTCTATATGCACAATGACACCAACATCAAGGAGCTGCAGAAGGCAGGCTTCACCGAACTGCTGGTGTGGAGCGTCGAGGTGAATGCCGCTGGCGATCTCAACCTCAATGGCGAATTTCCGCTGACCTCAAATGGAAAATATATCGGCGATCAGAAATGGCCCCAGTTCGCGCAGGATCTGCAGACCATCAAGACGGGCAAGG
>DATAVW010000211.1:0-14403 GCA_036267515.1 Rhizomicrobium sp. | reverse complement strand
GTGGCTGCTGCGCCAGGTGCTCGACCGTTACGTTCCCCGACCTTTGGTTGATCGGCCAAAGATGGGCTTTGGCGCGCCGATCGATGAATGGCTGCGCGGCCCGTTGCGCGAATGGGCGGAATCGCTGCTCTCGCCGTCGCGGCTTGCCGCCGATGGACTGTTGCGGGTCGAGCCGGTGCGTCAGGCGTGGCGGGAGCACCTCGAGGGTCGGCGCAACTGGCAGTCTCCGTTGTGGACGGTTCTGATGCTGCAGGCCTGGCGCGCGCGTTGGGCGTGAGAAAGGAAAAATATCGCCCAACGAGTAACGTTCGGCTTCGCGTATGCGCCGCGATACGGGGGCCCGGACGTCGCATGGTGATGTTGGATATCGTTCGAGGCGGGGCGCCGGGCTCCATCAACCCGGCGGAACAGGCTTGCGCCGATACGAGATGCTCGTGTTGGTGCCCTGCACCGAGACCTGCGGTTTCGCCGCCGGATCAACGTTAACGAAGGTGTTGCCGACGTCATCGCCTGGCGGTGTCTTCGCCACCCAGATACTGCCGCCGCCGCCCTTGTAGCCGATGTGACACCTGCTCGTCGTAACGCCATCGAAGCGGTTGTAAAAATTGCTCTCGCCATTGAGCCAGACGCACGTACTCGCTTCCGAAGCGGTGAGATCATAGACAGTGTTGTATGAACTGCCCCGGGCCAAGCCGAACGCAATCCAGGCGGCGGGATTGCCGTGCCGCACGTTTACCTTGCGCAGCGTGTTGCCCGTCGATCCTTCGAACTTGAACGCGCGGCCCCACGAACCGTCAACGCGCATGTTGCTAATACGCGAACTGGTAACCTCCGAGCCGACAATGCCGAAAGCTGCACCGTTGATCTCCGTCAGGGTCAAACATTGGCATGACATCATCGGTGATTCGACCCTGGCGGATGCCATTCTCGATCGCCTGGTGCACAACGCTCACCGGCTCACGCTCAAGGGCGAGAACAACGTCGACACGAGAGCACGCCTTGGGAGGCGGCCGGGATCATCGGAATCCCCGGCCGGCTTCGATCAGAATTGGCGGCCGCTTCGCTCGGAATCCCCGGCCGACTTCGTCGGAATGCGCGAGCAGATGAGAGGCGCCATCACCGCGTAAGCCAATACCGGGCGCCGATCGGCCAGAACCGTGACAATAGCGGGTCAGGTTGATATAGGACTACAAAATTAGAAGATCTTGACTCTTGGTCGGCCCCGCGAGGATATCTTTCCTCATCGGAAAAATGAATTGGCTCGCAATGTCAGATAGCTCAATCCTAGTTACGGGAGCAGCCGGCTTTATCGGCTTTCATGTCGCCTCCCGTTTGCTCGCAGACGGACGCAAAGTAATTGGTGTTGACAATATGAATGCCTATTACGATGTCCGTTTGAAACAGGCCAGGCTCGCGGAGTTCGCGAAGAACGCGGCGTTCAGCTTTGTGATGCTGGATATCGCCGATCGCGCAGGCGTGGCTGAACTATTCGCACGGGAACGCTTCCCACTCGTCATTCATCTCGCGGCCCAAGCCGGTGTTCGCCACTCGCTGGTTGATCCGCAGGCCTACGCGGATGCTAACCTTCTCGGTTTTCTCAACGTGCTCGAAGGGTGCCGCCACAGCGGGTGCCAGCATCTGCTCTATGCTTCCTCCTCGTCAGTCTATGGGAGCAATACCCGAGTGCCGTTTCGCGCCTCCGACAATGTCGATCACCCGCTGAGCCTCTATGGCGCGACCAAAAAGGCCAACGAGCTCATGGCGCATGCTTATGCGCATTTGTTTTCGCTGCCGGCTACCGGATTGCGCTTCTTTACGGTTTACGGGCCATGGGGACGTCCTGATATGGCGATGTGGCTGTTCGCTGACGCCATCCGCGAGGGGCGGCCTATTAAGCTGTTCAACCATGGTCGGATGCGACGGGACTTCACCTACATCAATGATGTAGTGGAGGCCATCGTTCGACTGCTCGATCGGCCGGCGCAACCGAATGCCAGGTGGTCGGGCGATGCGCCAGACCCGGCGTCTAGCAGTGCGCCCTGGCAGATCTACAATATCGGCAACAGCGATCCCGTCGAGGTGACCGAGGTGGTGCGGCTGATCGAGGCGGCTATAGGCAAGCCGGCAAAATGTGAGTTCCTGCCCATGCACCCGGGCGACGTACCAGAGACCTGCGCCGACGTGTCCGATCTGGAGCGCGCTGTCGGATTTCGGCCCAGCACAACAATCGAGGCGGGAATCCGGCAGTTCATCGAGTGGTTCGTCGGATACGGAGGCTAGATATCAAGTGCGATGAGGCAACGTTACGGCCGGGGTTGCGGCCCCCTGAACCCGTGATAGGTCTCCCAATGGTTCCCGCAAGGAATCGTAGTGAGCTGCCGCTGCGGAGCGAAGCAGAGGCTTCGAAAGTTTTATCTGCCGGCGCGTGAGAGCGAGCGACTGCCTTGATCGCCTGCCGATTCTGGTAAGGCTGACTTGGTGCCAATCACCGACCAGGACATCTCATTCACCCAGATAAGCTTGACGTCTGTAAGTCCCGCCTGACGCATCAACCGGGCCACTGTCTCGCGGGGCCAGTAATTCGCGATCTTCGGCAGCATCTGATCGAAGACGATCGAGCGCAGGTTGGAAAAACTCAGCTGCCGGAGCAAGCGAAAATACTCGATCCGACCAAATCCGAACCGCAGCAACGCCCATAGCATTGCCGCCGGGTAGAGGGACAAATGATGGACGAGAGTGATTGGCATCCGACTGAACAGCAGACGGCGCAGGGGGTTGAGCAGTATGACGATCCAGCGGTTGTTCTCAAGCCCATAGACCCAGATTAGCACTTTGCCTCCAGGCCTCGCTCCGCGCACCATTTCTGCAACTGCCTTATCAGGAAATTCGAGGTGATGAATAACGCCAATCGAGAATACGATATCAAATCGATCGACAAAGCGCAGATCATAGGCGCTTTTCTGCTCCACCGCGACCGAGGGATAGCGGCTCAAAGTGGCGCGCGCCGACCGCAGGGATCTCGCGTCGACATCGACCGCTACGCCACCGGTGGCTCCGTAGGCCATCGGCCAGTAGCTGTTGCGGCCCATCCCGCAGCCCACGTCAAGGAAGGTTCGCCCCTTCCAGTCGTCAGGACCGAGATGCGGCGTCCATCTGCGGAATTGCTCCTCGTACTCCGGTCGCATTTCGGTATAGACCGACCATTCATAGCCGAAGCGCTCAGGTGAGCCTCCGACGACGGACGGGCTTGTCGGCTGGCCACTACTAATCATCGTCGCGGAGTCCCCGCTTTCCTTCCAAGTGCCAGTATCGAGACGCCGAACGGCGGCCGCAGAAAGGGCGCGGTGAGGACATCGAACGCAAATACTGCGGACAGAAAGCGATTCAACGCCGGTGAGTTGAACTCCGCTTCACTGTCGCGCTTAATCCTGAAAAGATCGATCAGCCGGCGCGCCAACCAGATTGGCCCGAACAGCAAGTAATTGAAATGATAATAGCGGCTCGGCTCAAGGCCGGCTGCTCGCATCTTTTGCAGCAACGGCTTCATGCGATAACGCCGCTTGTGGTGGGCGACCACATCCTGCAGGCCCCACAGCGAGGGAAAGGCAGGCACCGCAAGCAGAGCTTGGCCACCATATTTGAGCACCCGCACTAACTCGCTCAGTGCGGCGGCATCGCCATCGACATGCTCGATTACGTCGGTCGCGAGCACGAAATCGAAGCTGCCGTCGGCAAACGGCATAGCACAGATATCACCGCGGTGTACGGCGCCCAGACCCTTGTCCAGGCAGAACTGGATTGCCGTTTCGTTACTGTCAAGACCGGTGACGTTGCTCACTTTTAGTTGCCGCAATAAGCGCAGATTCCCTCCGGTACCCGTCCCTACATCGAGCACGTGCGCGTCCGGTCGAAGTCCGGCACGGGCCAACTCGCGCGCGAACAGAGTACGGCGCCCCTCGAACCACCAATGTGTCGCTTCGATGTCAGCTTCGATGCTGTAAGTCTCAGGCTGCACGACTGCTCTCCGCATGCGCGGCAAGCTGCGTCCGCGCGATTTGTAAGGCAAGCCAGCACCAGAGGAAGAGCCGCTCATCGGCGTCGCCGTTGCGGTGGCCTCTCCAGGCGTTCGCAACCTGGTCGATGCGCATCCCCTCGACCGGCGCGAGCGGCACGGTGTTCGGAATTTCCCGCAGCCAAGTGCTAAGCGGAATCCCAAACCCCTTTTTCTTGCGTTTCAAAACCCCGGATGGGAGCAGTGGCTGCATGGCCTTCTTGAGAAGGTATTTCCGGGAGCCCTTACGCATTTTGAAGTGATTGGGAAGACGAATGCAGAAATCGACAAGATCATTATCGATGAAGACGGAGCGCGCCTCCAATCGATTGGCCATTCCGGCCCGATCGACTTTGACCAGGATGTCGTCTTTCAAATAGAATTCGGTGAAGAACTCTAATGTGCGATCGACTACGTCGAGACCGCGACGATCGCCATCCTCCCATAGTTCAAGCGCCTCGGAATAAAGCTCTTCGGCCGGAAGCGGAGCTGCGAAGAATTCTGCGAATCGGCTTGGCTCGATCGGCGACATCCAGGAAGGATTCCACATGGCCGCAGGATAGCTCAGCCCGGTAAGTGTGCGGCGCAGTCTGAAATCGAGGCTCATATTCGATGCCGCGCGCGGCAGTCGGTTAGCGACTCGGCGCAGGACATTGTGCAGCGACAGAGGCACCAGATTGCTATAGATTCCGGCCGGCCCCAATGCCGCAAACGGGTCATATCCAGCAAAAAGCTCGTCGCCGCCATCGCCGGTGAGTGCTACGGTGACATAACGGCGGGTGAAGCGCGCCAACAGATAAGTAGGCAATAGCGAAGCATCGCCCATCGGCTCGTCGAGACAAGCGAGCGCATGCTGTGCCAATTGCCGAGCGGCACCGAGCGACAGGCGCTCGCTGCGGTGATTGCTGCCGAAATAGCCGGCAACGGCCTGGGCGTACGGCGTTTCATCATAACTTTGCTCGTCAAAGCCTATGGCGAAGGTGTCGATGCGACGCGCCTCCTGCTGCTGGGCCGTCACCGCGAGTATCGAACTCGAATCGATTCCACCACTGAGAAAAAGACCAAGCGGGACATCGCTGATCAATCTACGCTTAACCGATTGTTGTAATAGAAACCTGAGCTCCTCCGCGAGCCGCTCGTCATCATCGGCGGTGAGCGAATGATCCGGTTGCAAGCGAAAACGCCAGTAGATGCTCTCGCGCGCCTGTCCGGTCTTGAGATCATAGAGAAGAGATCCGCCGCCGGGGAGTTTGCATGCGTGACGGTAAAGCGCGTTTCGGCCTGGAAGATAGCCGTAGGCGAAGAATTTCTGGACAGACCGGCCATCCAGCTCCGCTACGATGTTAGGATGCAGCAGAAATGCCGAGAGCTCACTCGCAAACGCAAAGAGACCGGGGGCCAGATAATAGAATAGCGGCTTTTCGCCGAAGCGGTCCCGAGCCAGAAACAGGCGTGCACGCGCAACGTCATGGATGGCGAAGGCAAACATGCCATTGAGCCGGGCGGGAAGCTCCGTGCCCCATTGCTTGTAACCGTGCAGCAGGACCTCAGTATCTGAATGGTCGGTGCGAAACTTATGACCCAGCGCGATCAGTTCCCGGCGCAGCTCCAAATGATTGTAAATCTCGCCGTTGAAAACCAAGACGAGGGAACTGGCGTCGTTGTGCATCGGCTGGGCGCCGCCTTCCAGATCGATGACCGCAAGCCGGCGGTGACCGAAATGCACACCCGCCTCTTCGTTTTCGTAAAGTCCCTCCCCATCCGGCCCGCGGTGCTCCAAGTGTCGCGTCATCGCCGCTAGAGCGTCGGAATTGCGGCGACCAACGAAGCCGACAATGCCGCACATCACTCTTGCTCGAAATTGAATAGCGATCTCACGTGATAGGGCGTCCGCCGCTGGCTTTCAAAATAAGTCCGCACCAGCATCTCGGCAATAAGGCCCATAAGCACGCTCATAAACGCTACCAGGAACGTAAGCACAGTGAGCAGGGGTAGCGGCGTCAAGATCATGGACACGTTATCGAAGAGCTTCAGATAGATCATCCACAATCCGCTCGCCACCGAAATTAGGAGCGAAAGCAGGCCGAAGCCCCCGAACACGTAGATAGGTTTGACAAAATGACGATCAAGAAACTTTACAACCAACAGATCGAGGATCACTTTGAACACCCGCTCGAGCCCGTACTTGGATTTGCCGAACTTACGGGAATGATGCTCCACGGTGATTTCGGTTACCCTGGCTCCCATCCATCGCGCATATATTGGGATGAAGCGGTGCATCTCGCCGTACAGGCGCACATCTTTGATCACATCCGCCCGGTAGGCCTTGAGGGTGCAGCCGTAATCGTGCAGCTTGACTCCGGAGATTTTTGAGATAAGGCGATTAGCGACACGGCTGACCAAATTCCGGCGCACGGCTGCATCCTGCCGATCCTTCCGCCAACCCGAGACCACGTCATAGCCCTCGTCGAGCTTGGCGAGAAGACGGGGAATATCGCGGGGATCGTTCTGCAGGTCGGCATCGAGCGAGACGATGATCTCGCCGCGCGCATAGTCGATCCCGGCCATAATCGCTGCTGTTTGACCGTAATTGCGGCGGAAGTCGATGATGCGTGCCTCGGGCTTTCCAACCGCTGCAGCTTGCAATTTTGCGAGCGTCCGATCGTTGCTGCCATCGTTGATCAACAATACTTCGAACGTAAACTGCGCCGTCGGCAGCACTTGCCAAAGCACCTCTAGCAGCGGCCCGACGTTCTCCTCTTCATTGTATATGGGAATGATGATTGAGACCTTAGGCGCCTCACGCCCATCTGCAGCGGCGCGGCCTTGGGCGGCAGGACTGCGTCTTTCTACGGTAACCAGCATGGCGCTCCCAATCCGTAACCGCTAAAACTTATAATGCAGCCCATCCTGAACCGCAAGAACGGCTCAATGACGGCTGTCGTAAGCACACGAGTTGTCCGGCTTTTTTGTCCCCGAATGGAGGGGCAGATGAACCGGGCAATGTGGCTACAGGACCGCAGGATGCAGAAGTTTTTCGATGTATCGAGCCGCTGGGAGGCCGGGCAGTTGTCGATGCTGGAGGCCGGCGAGGTTCTGGGGATGTCGGAGCGTCAGTTCCGTCGCTAGATGGTTAGCCCGATGCATCACGCCGGGAACCGCCGTATCTTCGGCGGGCTATATTGGCGATCGTCATGATATTTCCAGCGCCGCATCCCGCGGCACTAAAAATAATAACCCGTTACGCGCAGCTACCCGGAATGATGCCGAACTATCGTTTGTTCGGAAATGTGTGAACTCAAAGCCGGTGTCGGACAGGCTTCAATTTGCATCGGCGGGAGGAACGTGGCTTCAATGTTTCCCAGAATTCCGCCCCGAACGTCACAAAGTGGCAGCAGATCTAATGACTTGATCAAGACCGCGCTGCGACCCGGGTTTGTCGGTCGATAGTTGGTGATAACGAGGAATACGCGTTTCTCATCAACCGGAGCAACAAGGAATAGGTCATGATCCCCTTCCTTGGCTAGCGGTTGCATTGCAAGAAATCTGCTGCCGTCTTGCTTGAGAATACCCGCCGCAAACCCTCCATATTTTATGTCCGCGCGTACGCGGAGGGCAACATAGTCCACGTGTCCGATAAGAGTGACCGGGGCCATGATTTGATACTCAACGCTGCCTGATGAGGAGGTGAGCGATAAGTGCCCATCCGAGGTGTTCTCCACCTCGGCGTCGGGCACCGACTTTTGCCATTCGAAATGGGACAGCGAAGCGAATGTCGGAAGTGGGCCATTCTCAATCAATTGCTGGACCGCATCGGCCTGATCAATTCGGATGAGGCCTTTGACCGTTGGTTCGAGCGTCACGAGCACCGCGGCTGCTGCTGCTGCCGGTACTGTCCAACTGCTGAATTTGAGCCTAGCAATCGCGCTGACGAACGCCTGGAGGAGCACGGCGTCGGCCAGAAGATAGCTAATTGCAGCGTAGCGGACATAACGCGGCTCTATATAAACAAGGCCCAAGCTTACGAGCGCATATCCAATCGGTCCCGATATGAAAAATGCTTCGATGTAGCGCCGTCGCCATAGCAGAAAAGCAACAGCGATGAGGAAAGGTCCCAAACCCCATGAGACCAGTGCTGTCAGCCCTGATGTTGGGTTCTGCGGATAATCCACGTCAAATGCAATCATCTCGAAGCGCTTCGTGACTGTCGCTAGAACGTGCAGCGGATGCTGCGCCCACGCATCAAGATATTCATGCCAATAATAGTCGTTCATTTCCTTTGAGTGCCACCCGAAGCCGAGCTGACGCAGTTTATCAGCCGCCAACTGATCGCTGACGACATAACCGTAGGAATTGGGAACTTGTCCCAATCCGGACCACAGCGCATAGCTGCCGGCCTCCGTCGTAATCACAAAATGCCCGCGCTCGATTAGGTTGAACGAGCCCCAGCCCATCGGTAGGAGAATGAAACCGACAAGACATGCGGCGGCGCTACTCCAGCGCCTGTCGCGGCGAGCGCTCATGAGCGCCCAGAGCGCCAGCGGACCGCACAGGAGGATCATATCCGGTCGCACGAGTGAAAGTGCTGACGCGGCAATGCCAAGACCGAACCATGCCCCAAGTGACCGGGTACGCGCGCATGCCGCCATAAGGGCTAGCACGCCTATGATTGCGGCCGGGAGGAGCGCTTCGGCCATCGGAAAGATGCTGCCACGCGCCCACCACGGCGCTACCGCATAAAACAAACATCCCACTATGGCGATGGGTTTTGTTATTTGCAGCCACCGCAGCACGTAGAAAAGTGGTATCACGGCGAGAGCGTCGCAAAATCCCTGTGCAAGCCGCATCGCCTGCAGGCTTTTGAAACCAAGAACCCACAATCCGCTCAAGAATATTGGGTATCCTGGAGGATAGCCGATCGGTTCCGAAGTGAATAAAAAAGGCGAGGCGGCTTTTGCGCCGGCAAGCTGATCAGTTCCGAACAAGCCGTGGAGGATTCCCAGGCTCATCCTCACGTACCCTACCGTGATGCCGCCGAAATAGTTGCTCTGCGCCCAGCTTAGATAATCGTCCGCGAGGGCGCCGTTCGCGAACCAGAATAGATAACGGATGTAGAACCCTAACGTGACGATGGCGAGGAGCAGCACACCGACGCGCAGACGGCTGGACCAAGATGCCGCGCTTCCAACAGTTACGGTCTGCGTTATTGCGACCAAGATTGCTCACTCCGGGCGATTTGCGTTGGGGGTCCAGTGACACAGGCCAAAGCACGCGAAATTTGCGCCGCAACTCGTATTGACGAACGAGGGCATCTCTTCTCTCTTTGGCATTATTGTGGGAGATGATCAAGAATGGAACTCACTGCACCACCCACTTGATCCCATTGCTTGATGTGATATCAGGGACTGGGATAGTCTAGTACAATGTCGGCCTCGCCGTTACCATGCGAATCGGCAACGGGGCCAACCATTACATTTGTCGGGTGATCGGTCTTGACGAAGAGCCGTGTTTCATTCCATGAGGATTTCGACCGGGAGGACAAGGTCGAGGGATCGTCCGACCGCAATTTCGGGCTGACGCTTGCAGGAGTTTGCGCCCTTCTCGGTGTGCTGAAGCTGTGGCGCGGTAGCGCCTATTGGTGGCCATGGGCGATAGGATGCGCGATCGCGCTGGCGATCGCGCTGCTTATTCCTCAATTGTTCCGTCCAGCCAATCGGCTTTGGCTGAAGCTTGGCCTGATAATGTTCCGCGTCATCAGCCCGATTGTCACGGCGCTGTTGTTCTATCTGTGCATGGTTCCGGTCGGGCTACTGATGCGGGCCAGCGGGCGAGACCCGATGCGGCAAGCCTTTGAGGCTGGGGCGCCTAGCTACTGGATCAAGCGCGAAGCGTTGAATTCGGTCCAGAGCATGAAAAACCAATTCTAACAGCGGAGGACAAGCGTGCTCGATTTCGTCTCAGAGCTTTGGCGATTCATGCGGGTACGCAAGAAGTTCTGGCTGGTTCCCATCTTCGTTATGATGGCTCTGTTTGGAGGGTTGATTGTGTTGACGAAGGGCAGCGCGGTGGCTCCGTTCATCTATACTCTCTTCTGACGTGGCCCATGCGCATTATCGGCATTTCGGCCTATTATCATGACAGTGCAGCCGCACTGATCGAGGACGGTAAGATCCTGGCCGCGGGACAGGAGGAGCGTTTCTCGCGGAAGAAGCACGACAGCCGCTTTCCGACCTATGCTTTGAATTACTGCATCGGCGCCGCTGGCGTTCCCCTGGAAGACATCGATTTCGTAGTCTTCTACGATAAGCCATTCATCAAGTTCGAGCGCCTGCTCGAGACTTACCTGAGCTTCGCGCCGGCCGGGTTCTCGTCATTCCGGATGGCGATGCCGCTCTGGCTTCGAGAAAAGCTGTTTCAGAAGAGTTTGTTGATCGACGAGCTTAAGCGCCTCGCACCTGATGTGAAGTGGAGCGAGCGATTGCTCTTCGCCGAACACCATCTCAGCCACGCAGCCTCGGCTTTTTATCCCTCACCGTTCAAGGAAGCCGTAATTCTGACGATGGATGGCGTCGGCGAATGGGCGACGACCACAGTCAGCGTGGGTCGTGATGAGCAACTTGATATTATTCGAGAGATTCAGTTTCCGCACAGCTTGGGGCTGCTCTATTCGGCGTTCACCTATTATACCGGGTTTAAGGTCAATTCAGGTGAATACAAGCTGATGGGACTTGCCCCTTATGGCGAGCCCAAATTCGCACAAGCGATCCTCGATAATGTGATCGATATCAAGCCCGACGGTTCCTTTCGTCTTAACATGGAGTATTTCAACTATTGCGTCGGTCTGACCATGAGCAATGAGAAGTTCGATGCGCTTTTCGGCGGACCGCCGCGCAGGGCCGACGAGTTAATCACGCAGCGCGACATGGATCTGGCTGCTTCTATTCAGAGCGTGCTGGAAGAGATCGTTCTGCGCCTGACAAATTCACTCGCGGACGAAGGATTGAGCCGCAACCTGTGTCTCGCCGGCGGCGTCGCGTTGAACTGCGTCGCCAACGGCAAAATCCTCCGGAACGGTCGTTTTGACGGTATCTGGGTGCAGCCGGCGGCAGGAGACGCCGGCGGGTCGGTCGGCGCAGCACTCGCAGCATATCATCTCCATCGCAAGCAACCGCGCAAGCTCAACGGGACGCGCGATGGCATGTCGGGTGCCTATCTGGGCCCCGCTTATTCGCAGGAGGAAACTGAGCAGCGTCTTGCCGATGCCGGAGCGCGGTTCGAGATTCTGACGAATGATGTGGCATTGGTGGAAACGACGGCGGATGCGTTGGCCAATGGGAAGGCGGTCGGCTGGTTTCAGGGCCGGATGGAATTTGGACCCCGCGCACTTGGCGGCCGGTCGATCTTGGCCGACCCGCGCAGTCCGAGCATGCAGAAAATGCTGAATCTAAAAGTTAAGTTCCGCGAAAGCTTCCGTCCGTTCGCGCCGTCTGTTCTGCGCGAGGATGTCGCCGAATGGTTCGATCTTGATTGTGACAGTCCCTACATGCTGCTTGTTGCAGATGTGCGCCCCGAGCACCGGCGCATGATGACCAATTCTGAGCAGGCACTATTCGGGATCGAAAAACTGAACGTGCCTCGCTCAAGCATACCGGCGGTCACGCATGTCGATTACTCCGCGCGTGTCCAAACAGTGCATCGAGACACGAACCCGCTGTATCACGCGTTGCTCAGCGCTTTTAAGGCGCAAACCGGATGCCCCGTACTCGTCAATACCAGCTTCAATGTGCGCAGCGAACCAATCGTCTGCACGCCGGAGGACGCCTTCCGCTGTTTCATGGGGAGCGACATCGAAGTTCTTGCGGCCGGGCGCTGCCTGCTCCGCAAGGAAGAGCAGCGCCAGGAGCTGCGCGTCGATTATCGAAACGAATTCGAGCCGGACTGACGCGTTACCGCGGCATCGCCTCCACAGCATTGGAAGCTAACGAACGGGTTGGAAATGGCGCGTCTCGGAAACTTCCTGGTCGTGCTTGCCACGACGGTAGCCTGCCTGCTGGGCATGGAACTGGTCGTGCGTGTGCTGGACGGCTATCAGTTCGCAACGTTGCGTCTCAAATTGTCGGCTGCGCCGCAGACCATCCTGACGACAAAGGATGAGGATGGCATCAGCAATAATTCGCGAAGGCATGTAGCGGCGTTGCCGGTTGCTGATGGGGTTGACCGTGCTTGGTTTGAACTCGATCCGCCCGCTTATCCTGTGCATGCTTATCCCGAATTCTTGAAGCAGATTGCACAAAGCCGCGGCGGCGCCGAAGATGGGGCAACCTACATCTGGAACGTCAACTGGCTCAAGAAAGAAGGGTGTGTAGCCGACGGCCTCAGGCAACATTTCGCTCAACTGCCGGACAAAATCCTGACTTTCAGTGCGCCAAATGGCGACCTGTATCCGACCTATCGACTACCGACGTTTGGCAACGGCCATTATTCGATCAATCGCTTCGGATTCCGCGGGCCGGACATCGCTTTCGATAAGCCCAATGAGACAGTACGCATTGCGTTCACAGGCTCATCGACGGTGATCGAGGCTCCCGAGCACAAATTTGCGTATCCGGAGCTTGTCATAAACTGGCTCAACGTATGGAGTGCACACAATGGGCACAAGGTGAAGTTCGAGGTGATCAATGGCGGACGTTCCGGCGTTTCGCCGTTATCGATTGAGAAGATCATTACCCAAGAGATACTGCCGCTCGGGCCTGACCTCGTGATGTTCGATACGACTGCACATGGCCTGTTTCCGAGCGACATCGTCAAGCTCGAAGGCAATAGGAAGAGCCAGGAAGAAGTCAGGGCGGAATTGACGGCTCGCCGCCAAGCAGCGCTCGCACACGGCCGCGCAATCACCGAGTGGTCAGCGCTTGCACGACGCATCTATCTCGCCACGCATACCGATGCCGCCAGCGACCCAGAAGTACCGACGCCGCAGCAATCCATCGTATGGCCTGCTGGCGTGAGCGAGCAACAGCCGGATCCTGATCAAACGAACTTACCCATGGATCTTTCGGTCACAATCGCCGCGTTGGACCGTATTCACCGGGCAACCTCGGATGCCGGCGGCGAATTCGCAGTCATTTCGGCGATGTGGCAGGTCGATCCCGCTCTCAAGCTCGACGTGATTAGGAATTGGGACCTGTTCCGGTACCTCAATGAAACGTACTACCCCCTCAACCTATCTTCGCTGAGCCGCGCCTTACGCTTCCAGAATAAGGTTTTTGAGGCTTTTTCGCGCCGTCGCAATGTTCCGTATTTCGATGACGAGTCCGAGATGCCGATCGATGCCGACCTATTCGGCGACGCGACACATCCCACTCCTGACGGATCTCGAGTCAAGGCTTGGATTTTGTTCAATCAGTTGCTGCCGTTCGTCGCCGCCAAGATTGGCTCGGGAGCTTGGCCTCATGATGCGGCACCCGCTACCGTGGATCAGGCCACAACGTTTCCGGAGCCGACGCTTGCCAACAATCCTTGTTTGCAGAGCGAGGAAAAGGATGCCGCCTTCGTTCGCACCGGTACACCGGTGTTTTCGCTCGCGACTGACGGATCAACAGCCAACTACAAGGGCGGCGTGTCCGAGACTCGCATTGCGCCGGAAGCCGACGGGCTGCTGGTGACCTCCAGCGAGGCCAATTTCTATCAACTGGTCAGCGATCTCATCCCGGTGGATCCGCACAAGGATTACGTCATCACCTACGACTATAAGTTGCTGCAGGGCAGGATGAAAATCGGCATTTTGTCGGAACAAGACAACCGGTTCCTGGTAGTTCGTGATCTCGATCAAGGACAGGAAGGGATCGCTCATTTCCGCCCCCCTTCGAACACCGTGAGAATCGTTGTCACGAACAATACCCCCGGGCTCGCCATTTCCCGCGTCAAAATTCATAAAGCCGAAGTTTACGCGGCCGTTCCCGCGTCCAACCAAGCGGAGCGTTGACATGGCCATCACTGAAGCGCAACGCGAACGATCGAACGCTGCGCCGGATACATCAACGCAACCCGACTCCGCCGCCTCCGGCAGGCAGGCTGGAGGTGCTGCGCGTCCACAACCGCGACCAGGTATGACTCGCATCAAGTCGGCCGTTGGGTCCATTGTTCTGTTGATTGCCTTTACCGCCCTTTCGTATGCGGGCTGCGAGCTGATCCTCAGATTGAAGAACAGCTCGATGACGAACTACGATATTGAGATGTGGCGCTACGCCAAGGAGCTTAAGGTTCGCAGCGACGATCCGCTCATCGCGTTCGAGCACGTGCGGAATTCCTCGGCGCTTTTGCAATCGGTGACGATTCGGACCAACGAATGG
>DATAVW010000210.1:0-7139 GCA_036267515.1 Rhizomicrobium sp. | reverse complement strand
GTTGCAAAAGCCATCCTGAGTTTCCGCATTGGCAAGCGCAATTCCGAAACCACGTGCGCTTTCGTGACCGATCTCCGCAACCGCGTCCTTGGCGCTCCTGAAATTTCATCCGATGGTTTTCCTGCCTATCCCGGCGCAATTGATGATGCGTTCGGAATTGATGTGACCTACGGGCAAATGGAAAAGCACTACGCCGTAGCTGGCGCTCAGGTAGAAGCAAAGCGGCGGTATTCACCGGCCCAGGTAGTAGCGATCACGCGGCGTAGCGTAATCGGGCGTCCGCGCCGTATCTCCACGTCCTATATCGAGCGGCAGAACCTCACGCTTCGGATGCAGCAATGCCGCTTCACACGGCTCACCAACGCTTTCAGCAAGAAGCTGGAAAACCACGAAGCCGCTGTCGCGCTGTATGTCGCGCACTACAACTTCTGCCGCGTTCACGAAGCGCTGCGGATTACGCCCGCGATGCAGCTAGGCATTACCGATCATATTTGGACTATTCGCGAGCTGGTGGAAGCCGCACTTAACGGCGTCGTGACGGATCACCCGCAAGGCCGTAAGGTCAGGCCGTTCCGCGTAATTAATGGGGGCAAGTAAAGGTGAAAATACTGCTGACATCGCTATGCGCGTTCGGAGTGCTGGCATGGGGCGCTCTCGTGATAATGAACGCGAGTATAATTGCGAGACTGCACAGTTACGGCACCTACCCGATTCAGAACGACATCGAATTTATGGCCGCGCCGGCGGCGGGGATCATTCTTTGCACGGGTATCACCTTTTTGCTCTGGCGCAGCAGACGGCCGAAGATGGCGATAGGAATAGCAGCGCTATCACTGGCCGGCGCTCTGTTAGTGGCCTACATCGAAAATGTGTCGAGCCTTGGCTGAGTGTCCTAATTTCCTTCCCCGAGTGTCCTACTTAGGACAGCACCCAGCTTTTGGAGACATTGAGCGCCACGGCGGCGCGGATGAGCGCCTTCAACGCCTTTTCGTCGATCTGGTCGCCTTCATGGAAATCGATGGCACGCCGCACATTGCCGTCCAGGCTGGAGTTGAAGAGCCCGGATGGGTCGTTCAACGTGGCGCCTTTCGCGAAGGTGAGCTTCACTTTGTCCTTGTACGTCTCGCCGGTGCAGAGGATGCCGTCATGCTCGAACACCGGAACGCCCAACGGGTTCGACGCCTTTGCCCATTTCAGCGTCTCGACCACTTGCGGATCGGCCTCATGGATGAGAGTGCGGAGCCGCTTGAACATCTCGGCCCGCCAGTTCCCAAGCTTCTCGATCTTCGCATCGATCATCTGCGAGGAAGATTTGACGGAAGCTGGTTTGCTGTTCTGCGCCTTGCTCGTCTTCATGTCCGTTCCTCCTCCCACTCGTTGGCGCCTTCGGGCCAGCCCGCGCGCTGTACACGCACCACGCAGAAGCGCTGGCCGGTAGGGGCCTGCATCACCACCCAGCGTTCCTTGCGCGTGTCCACCTTGGCGCCAAGTTTCTCAAGCCGCGCGACTTCGGCGGGAATGTCATCGGTTTCGATATCGAGATGGATGCGGCTTTCGTGTTCCACGCGCTGAATCTGCACGCTGAGTTCGCCCGGCGGCGTCTCCAGCATGCGGTAATTGCCGCGGCTGCCGGGATGCTTCGGATCCATGGGACGGCCGAGCGCTTCGGCCCAGAAGCGGGCGGCCGCGTCGATATCGTCGGTCTTGCAGTCGATCAGCAGGCCATTGATGCGAGAGCGATGCATGGTACCTCCTTGTCCCCCGCCATTAGCGCATGAGGACAATTGGTATCACGTCTCTCGGGTGACTACTCGCCGCTTTCGACCGAGCCGCCGCCATGCGTGGACGACGTTACCTGCGGATGGCCCCAGAAGCGCACGTCGCCGCCGCCATGCACGTCCGCGGCCAGTGTGCGTTCGGCGCGCAGTTCAACATCGCCACCGCCGTGAACTGCAGCCGAAACCGTATCGGCCGGAATGGCGCGAACATCGGCATCGCCGCCGCCATTCACGGCGAGAGCAAGGCTTGGCTGTCTCGGGAAGCCGCCTTCGGCTTTCAGCTCGCCGCCGCCATGAACGGAAATGGCCGCGACGGCCGGCGTTGTCACCTCCACCTCGAGTTCGTGATTGCCCCAGCACGTATTGCGGCAGGGAGACAGCACGAGGTTGCCGTCGCCGGTGACGCGGATTTCCGCGATTGCGGGATCGCCCTTGATCAACACAACACGCTGCCGGTTGCCATAACGCAGAGTCGCGTCGCCGCCACCGTGAAGCTCGATGCTTTTGAACGGCGGGACCTTGATGTCCTGGCCCGGCAGCGCCGCAGCGGGCGCAAGAACGGCAATGGCAAAAGCGGGCAGAATGGTCTTGATCATCGGTCCTGGCTCCATGGTGCTTTGCGCGAAAGATGGGAGGCTTCATTTGGTTTCGCGATAGCGAGCTGCCGAAATGCAGCCATGCGCGGAGGTGAAGCCTTCTGAATAGCGCTCAGACGTGTCGTTGCGGTGCCACGATCAGGCAAGCACCGGGAACGAGACGGATATCGTGGTGCCGTCGCCTGAGCTTTGCTTCTCCAGTGTTCCTCCAATTTGCCGCGCCAGAGACGTCATGAACTTCAGCCCGGATCCTCCTTCCCCCCGAGGCGCCGCGAAGCCGCCGCCGTTGTCGGCGATGCGCAGACGGCCTTCGCCGTAGCCGATCGCGCTCTGCAGCTGCACCGAAATCCGGCCGCCATCACCCTTGAAGGCATGCTTGATACTATTGACCGCAGCCTCGTCGAAGATGAGGCCGAGCCGCCAACGCGCGATCGACCGGCAGCTCGGATACCCGCCGCGCGTGGACAATGTATAGTGCTTGCGAACCGAACAGTGGATAGCTCGCCAAGCAGAAAAGTGTCAGTGTTTATTGCCGCGCGGTTGCGAGACAGGTGCTGAAACCTCGAATTCCTACACGTCCCCATGCAAGCCGCGTTCGTGAAACTTTTGTTCCCTGCCAAGGGAGGACAATCATGAAGATCGCGGTCATCGGTGGCACCGGCCTGATCGGGTCGAAGACGGTGCGCCGCCAGCCTGATCCCGCAACGCGAAAGTGAGGCACGGTGACATGACGATCTATCGCGAGATTGCCGTCAACGACATGGTGGGAACCATCGAAGACGCGATGCGGCAGGTGCTGGACTGTTGGGCCGAGTTGCCGCCGGAAATGCAGGACGCCATCGATCAGTTTCGCATCCAGCTCGGAGCGGCCATCGATTCGGTCTATTTGGTGAAGCGCGCCCTCGACCAGGAAGTCCACGAGAGCGAGATGCGCTTGAGTTAGACAGTATTAAATGAGCACGGTAAGCATCTGGTGGCGCGCGCTTCCAGCCCCAGAACCGCTCACAGTCCTCATGGACGAACGCGGATGATCGGCTTCCCGCTGATCCGCTCTGTCGGGTTGAAGGCGGCGACAGCGTCGTCGAGCGGCGCGATGTTGCCGATGTTCGTTCGCAGTCGTCCGTCCCGCACCCGCCGGACGATCTCACTCAGCTGGGCACGATCGGACTCGACAACGAAGGCGACGGCCAAGCCATCGACGGGCCGCGCCTCGGAAGGACCGACGATGGACACCAACGTTCCTCCGACTCGAATCAGGCGCGCGGACCGCTTCCCGACATCGCCGCCAATGACATCGAACACCAGATCGACTCCGCCGACGTCTTCCAAGGTGTCGTTATCGAGATCAACGAACTCCTGCGCGCCGAAGTCGAGCGCCTTCTGACGGTCGGCGGCGCGTCCGGTGCCGATGACGTACGCGCCGGCATCGCGCGCGAGCTGCGTCACCATCGACCCGACTGCGCCAGCCGCGCCGTGCGCCAGCACGCTCTGCCCCGCCTGAAGACGGCCATGCTGGAACAGCCCTTGCCACGCCGTCAGGCCGGAGATCGGCAGGCTCGCGCCCATCGTGAAATCGACGTCGCCCGGCAGCGGCGCGAGGTTGCGGGCCTCGACGGCGGCGTGCTCCGCAAGGGTGCCGTCGCGATACCAGTCCGTGAGGCCGAACACCCGCTGTCCGACTGACAGCCCCGTTGTGCCGTAGCCGAGGACGGTGACCACTCCGGCCAGCTCGTGGCCGGGGATCGACGGTGTTCGATCACGGTCGCGGCGATCGGCCCAGGTCGAGGGCCACGTTAGCTCAGTCGGGACGAATCCCGACGCATGCACCTGAACGACGACGTCGTTTATCGCGGCCTGCGGCTCGGGCCGCTCGGCCAGCTTCATCCCGGCCGTTCCCGCAGCCTGGTCCGTTACCACGATCGCCTTCATGGAAATTGCCTCCGTCGGTCGAGGTCACCGCGCGCAAACGCGGAGATGCTTTCATGTGTCGTGCCGTTCAGCCGTATGTGAAGTCCGGTTTGCTTTGCCCAACTTCAATAATGTAGCCGTCGGGATCGCGGATATAGCAGCGCGTGTGCCACGGTAAATCCATCCCGCGGCGGCATCTCGTAGCTCTTCCGATCGACTTGCGCGCTGCTCATATGCGGCTCCCATTCCGATAGAGCCCCAGTGCGATCAAACACCCTGGCAGCGCCAAATGACATCCCGCCGGGAGGCCAGCTAGTAAGGCGGCTTTTTCCGGAGGTGTTCGTTCCGGGCGGCTGAAGTCCACCACGCCAGATCGTCGGCGACGCGGCTGAACGCCTTCTGCGTCAGGCGCCCCGCTTCGCCGACCGGTGCGCCGTGCGCATCGAGAGTCTCGGCTATCGGGCCCACGGCCACGGTGCTCGAGACGACAACCATGCCCATCTCCGACAGGATGGGATGCCACGCCGAACCGGCGCGGGCGCCGGAAAGCCGGCCGGGTGAATAACTGACGACCGCGGCGGGCCGCCAGTACCATTCCTCCAGAAAATGATCGGTGAGATTCTTCAGACCCGGCTGCGGTCCCCAATTGTATTCGCCCACGACGAACACAAAGGCGTCGGCGGCGCGGATTTTTGCCGCGAGATCCTCCATCGCCTTCGGCGCGGTGCCCTTGGGAAATTCCTTGTACATCCGGTCGATGATCGGAAGCCCGACTTCACGGGCATCGATCAATTCCGGAAAAGCACCGCGGGCGCGCAATTCATTGACGACAAAGGTCGCCATGCGAATGCCAACGCGTGTGGTGCGGTAAGAGCCGTAGAAAATCAGCAGATTGTCCGGCATCGTTCACTCCCACCGGCGGTTGGCGCTTCGTACCGTAGACGAGCCATCCGCGCACGAGAATAGGTTGGGCATCGCGCTTTGCAAATGAACTGTGGCTTATAGAACCGCCATGGCAACCTGCCCTCCACTCACGCGCGCCGAACTGCCGATCGATACCGCCGCTCTCGCCCGCTTTCTCATTGGCAAGGTGGTCGTGCGAAAGTTGCGCGCCGGTGTCGTCAGCGGGCGTATCGTGGAAACGGAAGCCTACATCGTCGGCGACGCCGCCGGGCACGGCTACCGCGGGATGACGCCGCGCAATCGTTCGCTGTTTCTCGAGCACGGGCACGCCTATGTTTATCTCGCCTACGGCACCTCATACATGCTGAATGTTTCGGGCGACCTGCCTGGGATCGGCGCCGGTGTTTTGATCCGCGCGCTTGAACCGCTCGACGGCATTGCGATCATGCAGCGCAATCGCGGCATTGAGCGCGTGCGCGATCTGGCGCGGGGACCGGGACGGCTCGCCGCGGCGTTGCAGATCGACCTGCGTCTCGATGGGCTCGATCTCTGCCGAAAAGGCCCTTTGTGGCTCGTAGACGACGGCCACAAGCCCGGCAAGATCGGGCGCAGCACGAGGATCGGCATTTCGCGGGACGCGCACCGGCTGCTGCGATTTTATCTGCGCGGCAGTCCGTTCCTCAGCGGCCCGAAATCGCTCAATACCGCTTAAGAGGTGAAGGTTGGTCGACAGCAACAGCGGAGGTGTGAGCCATGGAGATGGCGTATCGGGAGCGGTGGCGGGCTGAGATTGCCGCGCTGCAAAGGATCCTGTCCGGGTTTGACCTGAGCGAGGAGTGCAAGTGGGGAAAGCCCTGCTACACCGTGGATGGAAAGAACGTCGTCATCATCCAGGGCTTCAAGGATTATTGCGCGCTGGGCTTCTTTCAGGCTGCGCTGCTGAAGGATTCGAAGAAGCTGCTGGTGCAGCTCGGCCAGGTTCAGGCCGCGCGGGTGATGAAGTTCACCAGTGCGCGCGAGATCGCGGCGAAGGCGTCCACCATCAAGGCCACCGTGCGCGAGACCGTGGCGGCCGCGAAGGCCGGAAAGAAGGTGGAGACGAAGCCCCCGGAGTTGCCCGTCCCTGCGGAGTTGAAGGAGAAGTTCTGCAACGACCCGCGGTTCAAGCGCGCGTTCGAGGCGCTGACGCCGAGCCGGCAGCGGGGATACTTGTTTCACTTCGCCGGCGTGAAGCAGTCTGCCACGCGGACCGCGCGGATCGAGAAGGCGATGCTCGCGATCTTCGCAGGACGAGGGTTCCTGGAGCGGCGCTAGATCGTGAAATTGTGGCTGCGGCGGCCATCACGGGCCCCGGCAAAATCGCTGCCATCCAATCAGCTTCCTAGGAATGCTGCCGCCGCATTCCTGTTCACAAGCCCGACCTAGCGGGCGCATTTTCATGTTGACAAAATCTGAGACGACGCCGTTTGGCATTCGTCATGGTGCAGACGCCATGCGTTTGGCCATGAACCGTTCGAGATCGGGGTTGATGGTGCGGTCTTCCGTGGAAACCGCATAGAAGCTCGGCTTCGAACGCCACGCGGCATGCCTGGTTTTGCCGGTCAGCAGCGCCTTGTGAAACGGCTGCTGCACCGCATAGAGCACCCTTGCCCGCTCCGGCGGCAGGTCACCGGCGAAATCGCGCAGGAACGCGGCTTCGGTCAGCCGGCCTTCATCGCCGTCGAAGACGATGCCGGCGGAGGCGGGCGGGGTGGGAAACCGGCCGGCGAGCGCCGCGTAATCTTCCCGGCATCCGGGGCGCGCGCGGCGACGTAGACAACGGCCGAGACCTTCGGGTCGATGCCCGCCTCGGTGACGATCATGCCGGAGAAGGAGTGGCCGGCCAGCACGGTTGGGCCATCCTGCCGCGCCAGCACACGTTGGGTTTCCGCCACCGCTTCGTCCAAGGTCGTCA